>JBKPPO010000235.1:0-56221 GCA_046733635.1 Pseudomonadota bacterium
GCTTGAAGCGCTGCGCGCGCCAGTCGGCCTTGGCCTGCTCGATGCGTTCCTTCGAGGAGGACACGAAGTTCCATTCGATGAACCGCTCACCGACGGGATCGCCGCCCAGCGCCATCAACGTGGCGCGGGCCGTGGCTTCGACGGTGGTGTCTTCACCCTCATCGAACACCAGCATCTTGCCAGCGCCATGGAGTTGGCCGCGATGCTCGATTTCTCCCGCCGCGACGTACACCGCCCGCTCCGGGTAGTTCGAAGGCAGGGCGACGCGCGAACCATGTTCGACTTCCCAATGCGCGTAGAACAACGGCGAATGCGTCTTCACGTCCGAGCGCAGGCCGAATGCGTCGCCAGCGAGCAACCGCGTGCGCACGCCGCCGTCCTGGTGCACCGGCAACGACTCTGCGCCGTAATGCTTGAACGAAGGCTCGGTCTCTTCATGTTCATTCGGCAATGCCACCCAGGCCTGGATGCCATGCAACGGTCCACCTTCCGCCCGTGCCTTCTCGAACCGCTCCGAATGCGTGATGCCGCGGCCGGCGATCATCCAGTTCACCTCATCTGGCTGCACGGGTTGCTGCTCGCCGACGCTGTCGCGATGCATGATCTCGCCCGCGAAGAGGTATGTGACGGTGGCGAGCCCGATGTGCGGGTGAGGGCGAACGTCCACGGTCTTCGGGAAACCCGGCGCGAAGTGTTTGGGCCCGATGTGATCGAAGAAGATGAAAGGCCCGACCATGTGCCGGCGGGTGAAGGGCAGGATGCGCCCGACCTCGAAGCCGCCGAGGTCGCGCCGCCGTTGTTCGATGAGTTGCATGCCACCGGTTTACCAGACCGGCGCAGCCGGGTCCAACCCCGGAAGTGTTAGGGCGAAAGCGAGCCGAGGTAGGCGGCGATGTCGATCATCTCCTCCAGCGTCAGCTTCTCGACCACCGGATTCATCTGCGCGGAATGCGGGTTTTCGCGCAGGCCGTTGCGGAAGGCGAGCATCTGGCGCAGCAGGTAGGTGGGTGAGCGTCCGGCAATTGGCGGAATCTCGGCCGTGCCCTTGAGGTTCGCGAGATGACATTGCGAGCAGATCTGCGTGCGCATCGTGTCGTCTTTCGCGGATTTGCCCGAGGTGACCAGCCGCTTGCCGCGGTTGATCGCACCGGGCGGCACATAGGCGATGTAGTCCATGCGGTCGTCGCGCCGCTCGTGCCGCACCAGGTCCTGCGTGACTTCGATGAGCCGGCCGTTCAGGTCCTCCGTGCCGCCGTGCTCGTAATACAGCCACGCGGCACGTTCGGCGCGAGGAATGCGCAGGCTCTCGATCACGTAGGTGCGTCGCTTGAGCTTCTGCGCGGCGTAGTACTTCGCGCTCTCGTCGATCTCGGCGTCCGTGAGCGCCTTGGAGATGCGGACCATGTTGTGTCCGGGCTTGTACTCCTCGGGGCCGATGGCCTTGCGCTTGCCGCTGCGATAGTCCAGCAACTGTTGCCTGATGTAGGCCTCGGGCAGTCCGGCGACCGCGGAGTTCTCGGGCCGCCCCTGGCCCGTGGGCGTGTGGCACAACGCGCAGGCCCAGACCGTGGGCTTGCGGCCCTTGGCCACCACCTCGGGCATGGGGCCGTGGCTCGCGGGATGCCAGTCGGGCGGGTTGAAGACGTCGTTGATGCGCGCCAGCGTGAACTTTTCGGTGCTGCCGGGGATCTCCAGCAGTTCCTTGTCATCGAGCGGCGGAGCATTGGGCTGGGGCGGCAGCAGGGAGTCGGGATCCACAGGGAACAACCACTCGGGCAGTTCCAGCGGGGAAAGCTTCGCTGGTGCGGGCGCGGTCGCTGGTGCCTGCGAAAAACACGGCAACGCCAGGCCCATCAGCCCGGCCAGCGCAACCCCCGCCATCCATTTCGTCCGCATGGCCGCGATAGTGCCAGAGCGTGATATACCGCCGCCATGCCCCGACTGAGACGCGGCGATCTCCCGGTCGCCACCGTGAAGCTCGCACGATTCCTGATCGGCAAACGGCTGGTGCACGCCGTCGCCGGCCGGCGCATCGCCGGCCGCATCGTGGAGACCGAGGCGTATCCGCCCGGCGACCCCACCGGTTACGCGCGCCACGGACTAACTACCAGCAACGCCCCGCTGTTCGGGCCCCCGGGCACGGCTTACGTTCGCATGGTCTACGGCGCCTGCCTCACGCTCGATCTGGCCGCGGAGCCGGAGGGTACGGGTGCGGCGGTGTTGATCCGCGCCGTGGAACCCGAGGAGGGCATCGACCTCATGTGCCTGAACCGGCCGGCATCGCGGCTTCGGGATCTGGCGCGTGGGCCGGGCCGGATCTGCGCGGCGTTCGGCATCGGCCGCGATCTTTCCGGCGCGGATCTCGTCGGCAGCCGCGCGTTATGGCTGGAATCCGGCGACACACCGGGAATCGTGGTGAGCACGCGGATCGGTCTCTCGCGAGATCAGCACCGGCGATTGCGTTTCCTCGAGCGTGGCAGCCCTTTCGTGAGTCATCGGCCATAATGCGCGCCATGCGCAAACTCGCAGTCCTCGTGTGGCTGGCCGCCGCGTTGCCCGCCGCGGCCCAGAATCGCGCCGTCACGGAAGAGGATTTCCGGAAGCGGCTGGAGCTCGGACCTTCGGTCCAGGTGCAATATCGCGACGGCGCCTGCCAGAACATCCCGTTCTCGGAATTCGTCACAGCGATGCAGCAGCCCGGCGTCGGCTCGCAGATCGAGCGCGCCGCGGACGGAAAATCGGTCACCGCGACCATCCATCGCCGCGGTTATCGCTCCTGTCCTTCGCCTTATCCGCCGGTCACCGCGATGCCGCCGTTCGACTTGCGCGATCTCGCCGGCAAACGCGTGACCTCGGGCAGCCTCGCGGGTAAACCCACGCTGCTGAACTTCTACTTCGCGAAGTGTGTGCCCTGCATCCTCGAAGTGGGGCCGCTCAACACCTATGCGGCTTCGCGCAAGGACATGAACTTCCTCGCGATCACTTTCGACGAGCCCGACGAAGCACGCGCGTTCGTCGAGCGATTCGGATTCCGCTGGCGCGTGGTGCCGGACGCGCGCGATTTCATCGACCGCATGCGCGTCAAGAACTATCCCTTGATGGCGCTGTTCGATGCGAACGGGAAGCTGCTCGGCGTCAAGCAGGGCGGGGCGCGCGACGAACTCGAAGCGGCGGCCGTGCTGCCGCAGCTCAAGCGCTGGGTGGATGGGTTGTTGCCGCCGAAGCCGGCACAGGGCGGTCAACCCGCGGGCGGCTGATGCGTTCTGGCAGGGAGGACCCATGACTGCCTCGACCCACATTGCCGCGGCCATCGCCGTGAATCGCTTCGGGCTGGGCGCGCGCCCCGGAGAGCTGGATTCGATGGGGAACCCGCGCGCCTGGCTGTCGCGGCAGCTCCAGACGCCACCTCCCGTGCTCGCGGGCGAGGGGCTGAAACCGGCGGCGGAGACGCTCGCGCGCGCGATCGAGCTTCGGCGGGACAAGCAGAACGCGATCAAACTACCGCAGTTCTACCGCCCGGTGTACGCCGACGAAGTGCACGCGCGATTCACGCATGCCGTGAGCACGGACCGGCCTTTCCTCGAACGGCTGACGCAGTTCTGGACCAATCACTTCGCGGTCTCCGTCGACAAAGTCGCGGTGCTGGGACTCGCCGGCGCGTTCGAGCGCGAAGCCATTCGCCCCCACGTGACCGGGAAGTTCGGTGAGTTGCTGCTGGCCGCGGAAAAACATCCGGCCATGCTCCTGTATCTGGACAATCCGTTGTCCATCGGCCCGAACTCCAAGGCCGCGCAGTTCCTGGGGCGTCGCGCGACATCACGCAAGACGGACATCAACGAGAACCTCGCGCGCGAGATCCTGGAGCTGCACACGCTGGGCGTGAACGGCGGATACACGCAGGCCGATGTCACCGCGTTCGCCAACGCGATCAGCGGATGGTCGATAGGAGGGCAGGACAGCGGGCGGCGGCTGGCGAGGCTCGGGGGCGATCCGGGACGGCCCGGCGAGTTTCATTTCCGTGAGGCCTTCCACGAGCCCGGCGCCAAGAAGTTGTTGGGTCGCAGTTACGGCGACGATGGCCTGGGGCAGGGCGAAGCGATCCTCGCGGACCTGGCCACGCGCCGCGAGACCGCGCGGCATGTCTGCACCAAGCTCGCACGGCATTTCATCGCCGATGATCCGCCGGCGGCCGTGATCGACCGGCTGGTCCGCGCATGGCTGGATTCGAAAGGCGATCTGATGCGCGTGTACGCGGCGCTCGTCGAGGCGCCCGAGAGCTGGGCGGCGCCACTCGCGAAGTACAAGTCGCCCGCGGATTTCCTTCACTCGGGTTATCGCGGGCTCGGAATCGCGGTGCGCGACCGGCGTCGGACGCTGCAGGTGTTCGAGACGCTGGGCCAGCGCAATTTCGCTCCGGGCTCGCCGGCGGGTTGGCCCGATGGCAGCGCCGACTGGGATGGATCGTCGGCGCTGCTCAAGCGCATCACGTGGGCGGATGTGGTGGCGCAGCGCATGGGCGACACGCGCAACGCGCGTGAGCTCGCGCCGCGTTTGCTGGGTGGCTCGCTGAGCGAAGAGACGATCGAGGCGATCGCCCGCGCCGAAAGCGGTGCGCAGGCGTTGACGCTGCTGCTCGCATCGCCCGAATTCTTGCGTAGATAGGAAGCATCATGAGACTGTCGCGACGCCGATTTCTGCAAGCCTCCCTGTTCGCCGGCGCCACGAGCGTGGTCTCCGCGCGGTTGTCGCTCGCGGCCGCACCCACGGAGTCGCGCTTCGTGTTCGTGTTGTTGCGCGGCGCGCTGGACGGGCTCAATGCGGTGCCGCCACTGGGCGATCCGGACTACGCCCGATTGCGCGGGCCGATCGCACTGGCGGGGACGGGTGAAGGCGCCGCGCTGCCGCTGGATGGGATGTTTGGCCTGCATCCGGCACTGCCTTTCCTGCATGCCAGTTACGGCGCGAAGGAGATGGCGGTGCTGCATGCGGTGGCGTCGCCGTATCGAGAGCGTTCGCACTTCGATGCGCAGAACGTGCTCGAAGGCGGCGGATTGCGGCCGCACGAGACCAGCAGCGGCTGGATCAACCGCGCGCTGAGCTCGTTGGACCTCGACCGGTCACGCGAAGCGGGTGTGGCGCTCGGCGCCAACGTGCCGCTGGCCATGCGCGGGCCGGCAGAAGTGGCGTCGTGGTCGCCGACGAAGATTGCCTCGCTCGAAGAGACCACGCTCGCCCGGCTCACGGATCTGTACGCGCGTGATGCCTTGTTGTCTCGCCGCCTGGCCGATGCACTCGAGAGCGACGCGATCGCCACCGAGGCGCAAGCCGCAGCGGAGGCGGAGGCCGGGACGGCGGCCATGGTGGAAGCCGCGCCGGTGGCTGCGGATGCCCGGGAGCGTCGCAATTACGGAGCGCGGTATGTGGAGACGGCGCGTGCCGCGGCGGGTTTCCTCAGGCGCGATGACGGACCGCGTGTCGCCATGTTCGATACCAGCGGCTGGGACACCCATGCGAACCAGGGTGGCGCCAGCGGGCAATTGGCGTTGCGCTTGCGGGGGCTGGATGCGGCGCTGGCGGCGATGAAGGAGTCGCTGGGGCCGGTGTGGCGGAAGACCGTGGTGCTGGTGGCGACGGAGTTCGGCCGCACGGCCGCCATCAACGGCACTCGCGGGACGGATCATGGCACGGGCGCGGCGGCATTCTTGTTAGGCGGTGCGGTCGCGGGCGGGCGTGTGATCGCGGACTGGCCGGGGCTGGCGCGCTCGAATCTTCGTGAGGGGCGCGATCTCGAGCCCACGATGGACCTGCGATCGGTCATCAAAGGCGTGCTCGCCGATCACCTGGGCGTGTCGTCGGCGGCTCTGGACAAGCAGGTGTTTCCGGCGAGCTCGGCGGTGCGGCCGCTGTCCGGACTGGTTCGTGCCTGAGGCCGAAGCCGGCGATCGAGCTGTCAGGCCGGTACCGCTTTCAGCTTCGCCTCCCTGATCGGTAGATTGATCAACGCCGCAGCCAATGCCAGCGCGGCATCCGCGTACCACATCCAGCCGAAGTCGCCGAACCTCGTCATCACCACGCCTCCCAGGTAGGCGCCGAAGAACGCGCCGATCTGATGCGTCAGCGTCGCCAGACCGAACAACGTGGCGAGGTACCGCACGCCAAACAACTTCCCGATGAGCCCCGCGGTGGGCGGCACGGTGGCGAGCCAGGTGAATCCCAGCACGGCGGCGAACAGGTAGAACGTGAGGGCGCTCTTGGGTGCGGCCAGGTAGATGAGCACGGCGACGGCGCGGCTGAAGTACATGATGAACAGCAGCCACTTCATGCGCATGACGCCGCCGGCCCAGCCGGCGGTGAGGCTGCCCGCGACGTTCGCGAGACCGATGATGGCGAGCGAGGTCGCGGCGACGGAGGCCGGCAGCATGCACAGGCCGACTTCGCCGGGCAGGTGCGTGACGAGGAACGCGATGTGGAAGCCGCAGGTGAAGAAGCCGGCGTGCAGGCACCAGTAGCTCTTGTCGTGCGCGGCGATGCGCAGCTGCTCTCCCAACGTCAGTGTGGCGACTGAAGCGGCGCCGGTGGCGCCGACGGAGTCATCGGGCTTGCGCAGCAGGGGCCGCGCGAGCGGTAGTGTGGCCAGCGCAGCTACGGCCATGGCCCACATGGCGCCCATCCACCCGATCGCGTTGATGAGGAACTGGTTCAGCGGGGCGAACACGAATTGTCCGAGGCTGCCGCCGGCATTCACGAATCCGGAGGCCACGGAACGCTTCGCCGCCGGCACCCGTTGCGCGACCACGCCGATGAGCACGCCGAAGCTGCCGGCGCCTGCGCCCGCCGCCGTGAGCACGCCGATGGTGAACATCAGCAGCCACTCGTTGGTGGCGAAAGGCGTGAGGGCGCTGCCCGCGGCCAGCATGAGGCCGCCGATGAGGATGGTGCGGCCCGCGCCATGCCGGTCCGCCAGCGCGCCGAACAAGGGTTGCGCCACGCCCCACATGAGCTGACCCACGGCCAGCGTCAGGCTCATTGCGGCATAGGCCACGTGCGTCGAATCCATGATCGGCGCGATGAACAGGCCCAGGGTCTGGCGCATGCCCATCGTGATCATGAGGATGCCGGCTGCCGCCGACATGATCAGCCAATGGCGTGTGGTGAGGCTGCTGCTCATACAGCCTCGCCGCTGCCGAACATTGCGCGGTCCCGGGCGAAGACATTGGACGAAAGTCGGGCAGGGGCAACGGCGGGCTGCACGCAGGCGGCAGCACCGCCCGCGGCCGCGCCCGGGCATGAAAAGGCGATCTCGCGTCGGTTCATGGATTCTCCCTGCCCATCGATGGGGCAAACATCATCGATGAAGGAGTGGTGACGGCGCCAGCACAGTTCGCGGGGATTTTCTTGCGCACTGTTCAGCAAAACTACGGCAAACCGCGAAATAGTTGCCTTGACAAATATTCGCTCGGAACGGAAATTGCCTGCCATGGCAACTACCTCGCGGGGCCGCGGCTCCGAACCCCTACCTCCTCCGGAAGATGGCACGCACCGCATGATCTGCCGTCAGATCAAGCTCGTGATGGGTTCGCTGCTTCGGCGCGTGGACGCGCACATGCAGCCGCTGGACCTCACGGGCATGCAATGGGAACCCTTGATGCTGCTGTGGCTCAAACGAGCGGACACCGTGGCGGGGCTGGCGCGGGTGATCAACGTGGGCGTGCCGTCGATGACCCGCATGCTGGATCGCCTCGAGCAGAAGGACCTCCTGCGCCGTGAGCGCAGCGAAACGGACCGCCGCGTGGTCAACCTGCACCTGACACCCAAGGGCAGGAAGGTGGCCAACAAGATCTGGCCGATCGTCGTCGAAGGCATGAACGTGCATCTCGATGGCTTCAAGAAAGAAGAACTGAACCAGCTCAACGACCTCCTGGGTCGCATGCTGGCCAACGGAGCGCGTGATGCCGAAAAGACTCGTTGAGACCGCCCAAGCCGGCCTCGTGGCCCTGACGCTGCTGATCGCGGGTTGCGGAAAAGAGGCCAGCGGTCCGCCGCCGCCGCCCGAAGTGGGCGTGCTCACCCTGCAGCCGCGCTCCATCGCCATCACGGACCAGTTGCCTGGGCGCACCACCGCGTTCCGCGTGGCCGAAGTGCGGCCGCAAGTGACGGGCATCGTGCTGCGCCGCCTGTTCACGGAGGGCGCCGAGGTGAAATCCGGCGAACAACTGTTCCAGATCGACGCCGGTTCATATCGCGCGGCGTTGTCGTCGGCGGAAGCCGCGCTCAAGCGAGCGGAAGCCCAGGCGGTGACCGCCAAGCTGCTGGAAGAGCGGTACGCGCCGCTGATCGCGGCCAACGCCGTCTCCAAGCAGGAGAACGACGAAGCCATCGCCGCGCGCGCCCGCGCGGAGGCCGACGTGGCCGCGGCGCGCGCGCAGGTGGATAGCGCGCGCATCAACGTCGTGTACACGCAGGTGCTGTCGCCGATCAATGGGCGCATCGGCCGCGCGCTGGTCACCGAAGGCGCGCTGGTCACGTCGGGCCAGACAGGCGCGCTCGCCACCGTCCAGCAGCTCGATCCCATCTACGTGGACATCACGCAGTCGTCGACGGAACTGCTGCGCCTGCAGCGCCAGCTCGCGAATGGCGAACTCGTGAAGAACGACCAGAACGAGGCCGAGGTGTCGCTCACGCTCGAGGACGGCACCGCCTATGCCGAACGCGGAAGGCTCAAGGTGTCCGAAGTGCAGGTGGACCCGTCCACGGGTTCCGTCACGCTTCGCGCCGTGTTCCCGAATCCGCGGCGCGAACTGCTACCGGGAATGTTCGTGCGCGCGCAGCTGTCACGCGGCACGCGCCAGGCGGCGCTGCTGGTTCCACAGCGAGGCGTGTCGCGCAATGCGAAGGGCGACGCCACGGTGTGGATCGTCGACGCCGAGAACAAGGTGGCGGAGAAGGTCGTCACCGCGGATCGCGCCATCGATGGCGAGTGGCTCATCACGGCTGGACTCAATGCGGGTGATCGGGTGGTGCTCGACGGTCTGCAGAAGGCCAGGGTCGGCGCCGTGGTGAAGCCCATGCCGGCGGCCGAACAGCAACGACCCGCCGCCGAAGTGGCCGCGCGCTGACGGCCCGCCATGCTGTCGCGCTTCTTCATCGACCGGCCCATCTTCGCGTGGGTCATCGCCATCATCATCATGATCGCGGGCGGTCTGTCGATCGCCACGCTGCCCGTGCGCCAGTACCCGGCCATCGCGCCGCCGACCGTGGGCATCAACGTCACCTATCCTGGGGCCTCCGCGCAGACGGTGCAGGACACCGTGATCCAGGTGATCGAGCAGCAGCTCAACGGCATCGACAACCTCACGTACATCACGTCGGAAGCGCAGGCCGACGGCACCGCCAGCATCACCATCACGTTCGCACAGGGAACGAATCCCGACACCGCGCAGGTGCAGGTGCAGAACAAGATTTCGGTGGCCATGCCGCTGTTGCCCCAGGAGGTGCAGCAGCAGGGCATCCGGGTCAACAAGCCGGCACGCAACTTCCTCACCGTGATGGGCTTCGTGTCCACCGATGGGAGCATGACGGGTGAGGACCTCACCGATTACGTCGCGACCAACATCCTCGACCAGCTCAATCGCACGCCAGGCGTGGGTGACGTCACCATGTTCGGCTCGCAGTACGCCATGCGCATCTGGGTGGACCCGGCCAAGCTCAACAACTTCGGCCTGACTACCGGCGACGTCGTCGCGGCGATCCGCGCGCAGAACGTGCAGGTCTCCGTGGGTTCACTGGGTGGTTTGCCGGCCGCGGATGGACAGGCGTTCACCGCCGCGATGATCGGTCCGACGCGCATGTCCACGCCGGAACAGTTCCGGGACATCCTGCTGCGCGTGAATCCGGATGGGTCGCAGGTGCGCGTCGGCGACGTCGCGCGCGTCGGCCTGAACTCGGAAAGCTACATCCGCGACACCAAGTACAACGGCAAACCTGCCGCCGGTGTCGCCATCCGTCTCGCGCCGGGCCAGAACGCGCTCGACACGATGAACGCCATCCATGCGACGCTGGACCGGCTGCGGCCGTTCTTCCCGCAGGGCCTGGACGTCGTGTACACGCTGGACACCGCGCCGTTCGTGCGCACCTCGATCATCGAGGTGGTGAAGACGCTGGTCGAAGCCGTGGTGCTCGTGTTCCTCGTGATGTTCCTGTTCCTGCAGAATGCGCGCGCGACGCTGATCCCGACCGTCGCCGTGCCCGTGGTGTTGCTGGGGACGTTCGGCGTGCTCGCGGCGTTCGGATTCTCGATCAACACGCTGACCATGTTCGGCATGGCGCTCGCCATCGGCCTGCTCGTGGACGACGCCATCGTCGTCGTGGAGAACGTGGAGCGAGTGATGGCAGAAGAGGGCCTGCCGCCCCGCGAGGCCACGCGTAAATCCATGGACCAGATCACGGGCGCGCTCGTGGCGATCGCGCTGGTGCTCGCCGCCGTGTTCGTGCCCATGGCGTTCTTCGGCGGTTCGATCGGCGTGATCTACCGGCAGTTCTCGATCACGCTGGTGTCGGCGATGTTCTTGTCGGTGCTCGTCGCGCTGATCCTCACGCCCGCGCTCTGCGCCACCATCCTCAAACCGTTGCCGCCGTCGGGACACGTGGAGCACAAGGGCTTCTTCGGCTGGTTCAACAAGTGGTTCGACCGGAACCGCGAACGCCATGGCAAGGGCCTCGATTCGATGCTGCGCTGGCCGGGGCGTTCGATGCTGGCGTTCGTCGCCATCGTCGTGCTCACGGCATTCCTGTTGTCGCGGGTGCCCACATCGTTCCTGCCGCCCGAGGATCCGGGCTTTGCCTATGGCCAGGTGCAGACGCCGCCGGGCGCTTCGAAGGAGCGCACCTGGGCGGCGCTCGACAAGGCGCGTACCTATCTACTGGAGCAGGAGAAGGACGTCGTCGAAGGCGTGCTGACGGTCAACGGCTTCAGCTTCGCCGGCACCGGCCAGAACGCGGGCCTGATCTTCATCAAGCTCAAGGATTGGGAAGAGCGCAGCGACGACTCGCAATCCATGGGCGCGTTCCTGGGCCGGACCAACAAGTACTTCTCCAGCATCAAGGAGGCGAACGTCATCGCCGTGCCGCCGCCCGCGGTGCTCGAGCTCGGCAACACCGGCGGCTTCGATCTCATGCTGCAGAACCGCGGCGGACTCTCTCACACGGAGTTCCTGGCGGCGCGCAATCAGCTCCTCGGAGCCGCGGCGCAGAACCCGGCGCTCATGAACGTGCGCCCCAACGGCGTGGAAGACGCGCCGCAATTCAAGCTGGACATCGATCGCGAGAAGGCGAGTGCGCTCGGCATCTCCATCGCGGACATCAACCAGACCCTGCAGACGGGATGGGCGTCCACCTACGTGAACGATTTCATCGACCGCGGCCGCGTGAAGCGCGTGTACGTGCAGGGGGATCCGGTCTCGCGCATGCAGCCGGAGGATCTCAATCGCTGGTACGTGCGTAACAACCGGGGCGAGATGGTGCCGTTCTCGGCCTTCGGTCGCGGTGAGTGGACCTACGGTCCGCAGAAGCTGGTGCGCTTCAATGGCGTGCCGGCCTACCAGATACAGGGTGCGCCGGCGCCCGGCCGGAGCTCGGGTGAGGCCATGGACATCATGGAAGACCTCGTCGCCCAACTACCGCCGGGCGTGGGCCTCGAATGGAACGGCTTGTCCTACGAAGAGCGGGCATCCGGCTCGCAGGCGCCGCTGTTGTACATCCTCTCGCTGGCCATCGTGTTCCTGTGTCTCGCGGCACTGTACGAGAGCTGGTCGATTCCCTCGGTGGTGCTGCTCGTCGTGCCTCTCGGCGTGCTGGGTGCGGTGGCGGCCACGTTGATCCGCGGACTCACGAATGACGCCTACTTCCAGGTCGGCCTGCTCGTGACCATCGGCATCTCCGCGAAGAACGCCATCCTCATCGTGGAATTCGCGAAGGAGAATTTCGACCGCGGCATGGAGCTGGTCGAAGCGGTCGTGCATGCGGCCAAACAACGCCTCCGTCCGATCATCATGACGTCGCTGGCCTTCATGTGCGGCGTGTTGCCGCTGGCCATCTCGAGCGGCGCCGGTTCCGGTGCGCAGCACGCGGTGGGCACGGGCGTGATCGGCGGCATGCTGGCGGCCACGTTCCTGGCCATCTTCTTCGTACCGGTGTTCTTCGTCGTGGTGCTGCGCTACTTCAAGGTGAAGCCCAACACCATGAAGGTGGACGAGACACCGGCCGATACGCCCTACGCGAGCACCACGTGAATTTGTCCAAACTACTCTTGATCGTCGCCTCCGCGAGCCTCACGGCGTGCACGCTCGCGCCGCGTTATGAGCAGCCGGCCGCGCCGGTTCCGGCGGTGTATGAAAACGTGGGGACCTCCGAATCGGCAGCGTTGCCCGCCGCGGAGATCGGCTGGCGGGAATTCTTCCCGGACGCCGAGCTGCAGGACCTGATCCGCCGCGCGCTCGCGAACAATCGCGACCTGCGTATCGCCACGCTCAACGTGGAGGCGGCGCGCGCCCAGTACCGGATCCAGCGTTCGGATCTGGTGCCCTCGATCGATGCGCAAGGGCAGGCGAACAACCAGCGCCAGCCCGCCTCGGTGTCGCCGACCGGTCAGAGTGAACTCAGCCGCACCTATTCGGCCGGCGTCGGCGTCACCGCGTTCGAGCTGGATCTGTTCGGCCGCGTACGCAGCCTGCGACGCGCGGCGCTCGAGGACTATTTCAGCGTCGAGGAGAACCGCACATCGGCGCAGCTCGCGCTGGTGTCCGAGGTGGCGAATGCCTGGCTCACGCTGATCGCTGATCGCGAGTTGCTGAAGCTCGCCCAGGAGACGCGCGACAGCCAGCGGAAATCCTTCGATCTCACCAAGTTGCGCTTCGACCAGGGCGTGTCCAGCGAGATCGACCTGCATCGCTCCGAGACCGCGTGGCGCGAGGCCGAGGTCGACATCGCCGCGCAGACGCGGCGGGTGGCGCAGGATCGCAACGCGCTGGCGCTGCTGGTCGGCGACCCGCTCGCGCCGGAAGTGGGCGACGGCGGGCATGCCATCGGCGCACAGACGTTCTCGAAGGAACTGCCTGCGGGCCTGCCTGCGGAGCTGCTGACGCGACGTCCGGACGTGCGCGCCGCCGAGCATGCATTGCGGGCGGCGAACGCGGACATCGGCGCCGCGCGTGCGGCATTCTTTCCGAGCATTTCGCTGACCGGCTTCTACGGGAATGCCAGCGACGATCTGTCCGCGCTGTTCCAGAGCGGGCACACGAGCTGGAGCTTCACGCCGCAGGTGCGGCTGCCCATCTTCTCGGGCGGCGCCAACATCGCGGGGCTCAACCTCGCCAACGCGCGCAAGCGCATCGAAGTGGCGAGATACGAACAGTCGATCCAGATCGCGTTCCGTGAAGTGGCGGATGCGCTGGTGGCGCGCGCCACGTTCGTCGATCAGATCCGCGCGCAGGAGGCTCTCACGCGGGCGTCCGAGAACAGCTACCGCCTCGCGGACGTGCGATATCGCGGCGGTGTGGATAGTTACCTGAGCGCGCTCATCGCCCAGCGGGATCACTACTCCGCGCAGCGAGCGCTCATCGAGACGCGCCTGGCGGGCGCGAGCAACCTGGTGCAGCTGTACGCGGCGTTGGGCGGCGGGTGGAAGGAGTAGCTCGGGCTATTTTCCGCGGCCGCTGAGACCCAGCTCCCGGCCATTCCTGATCGCCGTCAACGCATCCTCATCGACGATCCGTCCGCTGCCCCGATCGAACAGCGCATTGCCACCTTGTCTGGAAGGCGGCACGCCGATGTCCCAGTAGAACGTCACGATGCCGTTCTTCGCGGCCGCGACATTCACGTACGCCAGGTAGTACAGCCGGGACTCGAGCTCGAGCCGCGGCCGCATGCCCACCGTGTACTCACCCATGAGCACGGGCACGCCGGCGTCTATCCACTTCTTCTTCACTTTCGCGAACGTCTCGTCGTGATAGGTCTCCTGCGCCCAGGCGCAGGCCTCGTACTTCGTGAAGGGCTTGCCCCAGGCCAGGCAGGGGCCTTTCTCGTTGAGCGTGTAGTCGTAGGGATCGTAGTGATGGATCTCGACCATGAGCCGGTCCGCGACCGGATCCTTGGGGAGCTTCAGGAAGTTCAGGCCGTGATGGATGTTGGTGTTGTAGCTCTGGACCACGAGGGTGCGTGAGGCATTGTTGCCGCCGGTGGCGCGGACGGCGTCGATGAACGTCTGGTTGTACGACTGCTGCACCTCGTTGTGTTCCTTGCTCGGGGTGCCGTAGTGCGCGTGGACTTCGTTGGTGCCCGCGAACAGCAGGCGCTCGTCGTAATCCTTGAAGGTGTTTGCGATCTGCGTCCAATAGACGCGCTGCTTCTCGTTGACGGACTTTTGCCTGGCGTAGGTGGGGTTGTTCTCCAGCCAGCCGCCGTCCCAATGGATGTTGAGCAGCACGAACAGATCCTGCGCGATCGCGAGGTCGACGACTTCCTTCACACGCGCCATCCATTTCGCGTCGATGACCATGGCCTTGTCGGCGTGGCAGTCCCAGGCGGTGGGCAGGCGCACCGCGTTGAATCCGGCGGCTTTCACGGCCTTGAACAACGATTCGTTGGCGGGCACGTTGCCCCAGGCGGTTTCGGAGCACTGCGCTTCGAGCGTATTGCCCAGATTCCAGCCCAGGGTCATGCGCCCGGCGATCTGCGGCGCGGTTGGCAATGGCTCAGCGAGGCCCAGGGCCGGCGCCAGCAGCGCGGCCATCCAACACATCCTCTTCAAGACTTCCCCCCGACTATCTAATGACCCAGCGCGGAGCCGGTGTTCCTTCTGGGATCGATGGCGCCGTAGAACCTGTTCCTGCCCACGGGTTTTCCGCCGAGCGAAGGCGCGCCGATGATGATCGCGGCCACGTGATTCTCGGGCTGCGGCACGGTGAGCTTGTGGCCGAAACCCTGCAGGATGTGCCGCGTGTCAGGGCTCAACGCGCGCGCCTCCACGAAGGTTTCCTCGGGAAGCCACTGCTGGTGGATTCGTGGCGCGTCCACGGCTTCCTGGATGTCCATGCCGTAGTCGATGACGTTGAGCAGCGTGAGCGTGACAGCGGTGATGATGCGGCTGCCGCCGGGGGTGCCGACGATGATCCACGGCTTGCCGTCCTTGAGCACGATGGTCGGCGCCATCGAGCTCAGCGGCCGCTTGCCCGGTTCTATCTTGTTGTTCTCGCCTTGCACGAGCCCGTACAGATTGGGCACTCCGACCTTCGACGTGAAATCGTCCATCTCGTTGTTGAGCAGCACGCCGGTGCCGGCGGCGGTGACACGCGCGCCGAACCAGTCATTGAGCGTGTAGGTGAGCGCGACGGCGTTGCCGTATCGGTCGGCGATGGAGTAGTGAGTGGTGTTGACCCCTTCCTTGAATCCGGCGCCCGCCTTGACCTGCGAGGAGTTCGCGGCGCGCCGGGGATCGATGCCGGCGCGGATCTTCGCCGCGTATTCCTTGCTCAGCATGAACTCGACCGGGTTCTTCACGAAGCGCTGGTCGCCTAACAACTGGTTGCGGTCGATGTAGGCCTGGCGCATGGCTTCGATCTGGAAGTGCAGCGCGTTGGCGGAGCCGAAGCCGTATTCGGCGAGCGGGTATCCTTCGAGCACCTGCAGGATCTCGCAGATCACGATGCCGCCGGAGCTCGGCGGCGGCGCGGAGACGATGCGGAAACCGCGGTAGTCGCATTCGAGCGGCGCCATTTCGCGCACGTCGTAACCATCGAGATCGGCTCGAGAGAGGATGCCGCCGCCGGCCTTGCTCGCGGCGATGAGGAGCGCTGCGGTCTCACCCTTGTAGAAGCCGTCGGCGCCGAGCTGGCGGATGCGCTTCAGCGTGCGTGCGAGGTCGGGTTGTTTGAGCGTCTGGCGCGGTTGCCAGGGCTGGCCGCGATTCAGAAAGATGGCGGCGGAGGCGGGGTCTTTGCGGAAATCCTCGGTGGCTTCCCAGAGGAGCTCGGCGTCGCCCTGGTCCAGCGTGAAGCCCTTTTCGGCAAGCGCGATGGCAGGATCGATCAGCGCGTTGCGCGGCTGTGTGCCGTACTTCGCGCGGATGTACTCGAGCCCTGCGACGGTGCCCGGCACCGCCACCGCGAGATGGCCGCGGATGCTGAGGTTGGGCACCACGTTGCCCTGGGCGTCGAGATACATGTTCGCGGTGGCGGCAAGCGGCGCCTTTTCGCGGAAGTCCACGAAGGTGCGGCGCCCATCGGCGAGCTGCACCGTCATGAAGCCGCCGCCGCCGAGGTTGCCCGCGGCCGGATAGACGACCGCCAGCGCGTAGCCCACAGCGACCGCGGCGTCGATGGCATTGCCGCCGCGTTCGAGGACATCCACTCCGATCCGGGTGGCGAGATCCTGTGCCGTCACCACCATGCCGTTCTCGGCAGCGACGGGCGCGCGCGACGCCGCGTGCGCCGAAATGCTGAACGCAAGGAAGCCGAGAACCAGGAGGCGCATGTGTGTCATGCGGCAGTATGTAGACATTCCGGGATTCCTAGCAAACTGGCGCAACCGTCGCCAGGCGCGATCCCGGCATCGGACGCGTCCGGAGTGAGCCCTGTCCCCGTTTTCTAGAAAACGAGGAATGTCCCCATTACTTGCCGATCAAGGCGGACAATGCTGATGGTTCCACCGGCTTCGTGAAGTGATGGTCGAAGCCCGCCGCGGCGGCGCGCGCCTTGTCGGCCTCCTGGCCCCAGCCGGTCACGGCGATCAGGGTGACGCTGCGCGTGGATTCGCCGGCGCGGATGCGTTGTGCGACCTCATAACCGCTGAGTCCCGGCATGCCGATGTCGAGGATGACGATCTCGGGCTTCATGCGCTCGAACAGCGCCAGCGCGTCGGGGCCATCGTGCGCGAGCTGCACTTCGTGTCCGTCGAGGCGCAGCAGCATCGCGAGACTTTCACCGGCATCGAGATTGTCGTCGGCGACGAGAACCCGCCGCTGACGCGCGTGTGCGTCTTCGGTCGGAGGTTCCGGCTTCGATGGCGTCGCAACCGTGATGTTCGCGGGCAGATGCACGGCGAACTCGCTGCCCTTACCGAGACCGGCGCTGTGCGCGACGAGGTGGCCGCCATGTAGTTCCACGAGTCCTCGCGAGAGTGCGAGGCCGATGCCGAGCCCGCCCGCGGCGCGATCCTTTCGCGAAGGCACCTGCGCAAACATCCGAAAGATGTCGGGGAGAGCGTCGGCGCTGATGCCGATGCCGTTGTCGCTCACGCGGATCACGATCTCGTTACCCGCCGACTCGGCGCGCAGCCGCAGTCTTCCGCCCGCATCCGTGTATTTGGCTGCGTTGGTCAGCAGGTTGGACAACACCTGCGAGAGGCGTAACGGATCCGCATCCAGCCAGACGCGCGACTCGGGTAGTTCGATCTCGAGACGGTGATGTTTGGCGTCGATGGCGGGTCTCGCGGTTTCCACGGCGGAGTCGACGATGGACTGCAGGTCGCTGCGCTGCTTGCGCAACTCCAGCGTGCCGCGCGTGATTCGCGAGATGTCGAGCAGGTCGTCGAGCAGCAGCGACATGTTGCGCACCTGACGCGAGATCACGTCGTGGCTCCACGCCTTCTGTTCCTGCGTGGCCTCGGGCGAGCTCGAGATCAACGCGGCCTGCCGGATGGGCGCGAGCGGATTGCGCAGCTCGTGCGCGAGTGTCGCGAGGAACTCGTCCTTGCGCCGGTCATTCTCGCGCAGGGCCGCCTCGGCGCGCTCGCGATTCGCGATCTCGATCTGCGCCGCTTCGTAGAGACGCGCATTGTCGATGGCGATCGCCGCCTGCGCGGCCATGCCCACCACGAGCCTCTCGCTGCGTTCGGTGAAGCGGCCCGGTTCGGGATGCCCGAAGAAGAGGCCGCCGAACACCTCGCCGGAGCGGGATTTCACCGCGACGGCGAGATAGCTGCAGACGGGCAGGTGGCCGGGCGGCATGCCGTGATGCGGCCCCATGCTGCCGTAGCGAGGGTCCTTGGTGATGTCGTCGCTGCGCACCGGCCCCTCGCCATGGAAGGTGGGCGCGAATACCGCCGTGGCGCGCGGATGGCCGAACTTCTCGAAAGCCTCGCGAGGTGCGCCGGAGAGCGTGTAGAGAAGATAGTCCTCGCCGTCGTGGTTCACGCGGTTGTAGAAGAACGCGCCGAACCGCGCGCCCGTGAGTTCGGTGGCGGCGTCGGTCACCGTCTGCAGCAGCTTCTCGATTTCCAGTTGCGAGGCGATGGACTGCCCCGTCTGGTTCAGGATCTCGAGCAGCCGGGACTCTTCGTTCTGGGAGAGGTCAGTGGCCATGGCGGCGCACTGTAGTGACGGCTGCGAGGCCAGGATGCCGGAGAACTCCTACAGGCGGGAGACTGCGATGCGTTCGGCCACTTCCCGCATGTTCGCACACAGATTCTGTTCTCCCACCAGCTTCGTGAGCCCGGCTAGATCCAGCAGTCGCGGCAGCTCGCCGTGCAATCCGCAGAGCAGTACCCGGATGCCGCGTTTCTGGAAGCGTTGAACGATCTCGGTCAGCGCGCCGATACCCGTTGCATCCATGAAGGGCACATGCCCGAGGCGTATCACCACTGTCTGCACGCCGAGCTGCACGCGTTCCAGCGTGCGCTCCAGCTTCTCTGCCGCCCCGAAGAAAAAAGGTCCTTCGATGCGATACACGAGCACCGAGGAGGGCAACACCACTTCTTGCCCGGCCTCGTCGTGGAACGATTGCTGCTCGACGCGTACGGCATCCGCCATGCGGCGCATGAACAGCAACGCCGCGAGTATCACGCCCACGTTCACCGCGACCACCAGATCCACGAAGATCGTGAGCAGGAAGGTGATGATCATCAAGAGGCGGTCGGTGGCGGGCGCGACACGCAGGAGCTGCACGAAATGCGGCGCGTCCGCCATGTTCCAGGCCACGTAGAAGAGCAGCGCTGCAAGCGCGGCCAGAGGGATGTGCGCGGCCGCGGGCGCCAGCAAGAGGATCACGGCCACCAGGAACAGCGAGTGCACGATGCCGGCGATCGGGCTGTTCGCGCCGTTGCGGATGCTGGTGGCGGTGCGTGCAAGGGCGCCCGTGGCGGCGAATCCGCCGAACAACGGGGTGAGCAGGTTGGCTGCGCCCTGGCCGATGAGCTCCTGGTTCGAATCGTGCCGCGCGCCCGTCATGCCATCAGCGACCACGGCACCCAACAACGATTCGATGGCTCCTAACAAAGCTATGGCAAACGCGGGTCCGATCAGCGACATCGCCTGCGTGAGATCGAGCGCGGGCCAGGTGAATCCGGGCAGCGTCGAGGGGATGCCGCCGAAGGCGCTGCCGATCGTGGCCACGCCCGGGAACTCGAACGCCCATTGCAAGCCGGTGGCCGCGAGCATCGCCAGCAACGGCGCCGGCACGCGGGCGGTGCCGCGGGCCCGGCCCAAAAGCCGGTTGCCGACGACGAGCAGCAGCAGAGTGCCCGTCGCCATCGATGTCGTCGCGAGGTGCAGTTCGGGCAGCGCGCCGAGCAGTGCGAACACCTTCTCGTGAAAATGGCCGGTGGAGAGGATGGTCAGCCCGAAAAAGTCCTTCCATTGGCCCACCCAGATCACGACGGCGATACCCGCGGTGAACCCGGTGATCACCGGACCGGGGATGAACTTGATCACGCCGCCAAGCTTCGTGAGCCCCATGATGATCAGCATGATGCCCGCCATGAACGTGGCCGCCTGCAGGCCGGCGATCCCGTGCTGGGCCGTGACACCCGCGAGCACCGCGACGAAGGCGCCCGTGGGGCCGGAGATCTGCACGCGCGTGCCCCCTAACAAGGAGGTGGCGACCCCCGCGACGAAGGCGGTGTAGAGTCCCTGCGCGGGGCTCGCGCCGGAGGCGATGGCGAACGCCATGGCGAGTGGCATGGCCACGACCCCCACCACCAGCCCGGCGACTAGGTTCGGCAGCCAGTGCTCACGGCGCAGCAGTCCCGCGCGATGTGCTTCGATGATGGCGATCATGCGTCGACTATACCGTCGGAATTTCCCTACGATCGGCCCGGGGCGCGGCTCGTGGCGCGATCCGCGCGCGAGGAGTCCACTGAACACATGAAAACAGCAAGTTCATGGCTGGGGTTGGCAAGCTGGCTCGCGCTGTGCGCGGCGGCTGCCGTGATCGGCGGCGTCGCTTCCGCGACTGCGCCGGAGTTCTATGCGCAGTTGGACAAGCCCTCGTGGGCGCCGCCGTCCGGTGTATTCGGCCCGGTATGGACGGTGCTCTACGCCGCGATGGCGGTATCCGCGTGGCTGGTCTGGCGCGAGCGCGGCTGGGCAGGTGCGCGGGGGCCGCTCTCCTTGTTCGTCGTGCAACTCGCGGCGAACGCGCTCTGGTCCTGGCTGTTCTTCGCCTGGCACAACGGTGCGCTGGCCTTCGCGGATATCCTGCTGCTGCTCGCGCTGATCCTGGCGACGCTCGCCGCGTTCGCCTCCATCCACCGGCTCGCGGCGTGGTTGCTGGTGCCCTATCTCGCCTGGGTGAGTTTCGCGACCGCGCTCAGTTATTCCGTGTGGCAGCGGAATCCGCAGCTTCTCTAGAGGAGGCCGGGGGCAGCCAGGCCACGTGCACCGTGTGCCGGGCGCCGTCATCCACCATGTCCACCACGTTGCGACCGGGCGACTGCACCTGCCCGTCGATGGTGAACTGCGCCTGCGCGGATGCATCGGGTTGTTTGTCCACGATGATCTCGTAGGGCGTGGAGCGGTACAGATACTGGATGCTGAAGCCGTTCCATTCCGCGGGGACACAAGGCGTGAGCGTCAGGCGGCCGTCGCGGACGCGGAAACCCAGGATCCATTCGAGACCCGCGCGGTACAACCATCCCGCCGAACCCGTGTACCAGGTCCAGCCGCCACGACCCGCATGCGGCGCTTCCGAGTAGACGTCCGCCGCGACCACGTAGGGTTCGACCTTGTAGCGCTGCACGTCCGCGCGCGAGGGCGCGCGCTTGACGGGATTCAGCATGTTGAACACTTCCATCGCGCGCTCGGCGTTGCCCTGCACGGCAAACGCGATCGACGTCCAGACGG
Source organism: Pseudomonadota bacterium (assembly GCA_046733635.1). Classification (GTDB taxonomy): domain Bacteria; phylum Pseudomonadota; class Gammaproteobacteria; order Steroidobacterales; family Steroidobacteraceae; genus CADEED01. The sequence continues at coordinate 21,110 of JBKPPO010000235.1, forward strand.
CCGCATGTGTGTACTGGCCCCCGTTCTCGCGAATGCCCTTGGGATAGGCCTTCACGTACCCCGGCTCCTGCAGCGAACGTTCGAAGGGCGGCGTGAACAACACCGCGAGCGGCGGATCGCGCCTGAGCAGGTGCTCCTCCAGTGACTGCATCGCGCGCGCAGCGCGTTGCGGCTGCGCGGCCCCGGAGATCACGCTCCACGATTGCGCGATCGCATCGATGCGGCACTCGTCGTTCGAGGCCGAGCCCAGCGGCGTGCCGTCGTCGAAGAAGCCGCGGCGATACCAGTCGCCATCCCAGGCATGCGCTTCGAGCGCGGCGCGTAGTCTGGTGGCCTGGCCCAGCCAGTCCGTCGCCAGCGCGAGCTCGCCGCGTGCCTGCGCCAGCGGTGCGAACGCGTTCAGCGTGGCGTGCAGGAACCAGCCCAGCCACACGCTTTCGCCGCGGCCATGTTCGCCCACGCGATTCATGCCGTCGTTCCAGTCGCCGGTGCCGATGAGCGGGAGGCCATGCTGGCCCAGATAGGCGCCTTCCAGCCCGCGGCGGCAATGTTCGAACAGCGTGCCCGTCTCATGGCTCACCTGCGGCTCGAAGAACGCATCGTGCTGATCGCGCGGCAGGGGAGGGCCCTCGATGAACGGGATCTCCACGTCGAGGATGCCGCGATCGCCGGTGAGCGCCACGTAGTAGGCGGTGACATGCGCGAGCCACACACGGTCGTCAGAGATGTGAGTGCGCACGCCGGCGCCATTGTGCGGCAGCCACCAGTGCTGCACGTCGCCCTCGGGGAACTGCCGCGAGGCGGCGCGCAGGATCTGTTCACGCAGGAGCTGCGGCCGCGCGAGCCCCAGCGCCATCGCGTCCTGCAACTGGTCGCGGAAGCCATAGGCGCCGCTGGCCTGATAGAACGCGGCGCGTGCCCAGGTCCGGCAGGCCAGCGCCTGGTACAGCAGCCAGTGGTTCATCATGAGATCGAAGGCGCGGTCCGGGGTCTTCACCTGGAGATGACCGTCGAGCTCGTTCCATTGTCTGGTCACGGCGGCGAGTTCGCGGTCGAGCGGCGCCATGCGGTAGCGCTTCAGGAGTTCACGCGCCTGCACGGCGTCCGAGGCCTGGCCGAGCAGGAACACGATCTCCGTGGTGGCGCCCGGCTCCATCTCGACTCGCGCACGCAGCGCGGCGCAGGCATCCAGCGCAGCGCCGGTGTGGCCGGAGAAGGGATCTCCGGAGACCAGCGCCGCAGGCGCGTCCATCGTTCCGTGTCGTCCGAGGAATTCGCGGCGGTCGGCGGTCCACTCGGTCTGCAGCCCGGAGAGGTCCGCGAAGGCCACACCCTGGAACGCGGTGTTCCAGGGATTGCGCGCGAAGATGGCGCGTGTGTACTCGTCGAGTTCGGTGATCAGGTGCGGCGCGCCCACGCCGCGCGACGGGCCCAGCACCCACTCGGCGTACGCCGTGACGGAAAGAGTGCGGCGACGCGCGCTCTCGTTGTGCAGCGTGAGCCGGCAGATCTTGATCGGATCGTCGCCGGGCACGAAGCACACCTGCGTGAGCGCGAGGCCGTGCGAGCGCTGATCGAAACGCGTGTAGCCCGGGCCGTGCGTGCAGCGGTAATGCGCGTGCTCGTGGCGGATGGGCGAGGGTGTGGGCGTCCACAGTTCGCCGGTCTCCTCGTCGCGCAGGTAGATGGCCTCGCCGGGCCGGTCGCTGACCGCGTCGTTGCTCCAGGGCGTCAGCGCATTCTCGCGGGAATTACGCGCCCAGGTGTATCCGCCGCCTTCGGCGGAGACCTGGAAGCCGAAGCCACGGTTTGCGACCACGTTGATCCAGGGGACGGGTGTGGGCTGGCCATGGGAGTTGATGACGTACTCGCGGCCCTGTGACGCGAAGCCGCCGAGGCCGTTGAAGAATTCGAGCTCGCGCGCGGAATCGGGATCCGTGGCGCCGACCGCGATGCCCGGTTGCGGCGCGCGCCGGGGAAGCCTCGGCGCGGCGGCGGGCACCGGCTGCATGCGCTGCACCTGGTCGGCCAAACTACCGCCGCGTCCCGAGAGCACCACGCGCGCCACGGCGGCGAGCAGACCGCGAGTCTCGGCCGACACCAGGTCGCTGCGCAGCACGAACACCTTGCCGCGGGAATCCGCGCCAGCGATGCGCGGGCGCGCATGGCTCATGCGCACCAGGGATTCCAGCGCGATCTGCAGGTCCTGGATGTACGACGCGCCCCGTTCGTTGAAGACCACGAGGTCCACGGGCAGGCGCTTGATACCCCAGTACTCGTGCGCCTGCAGGAGCTGGCGCACGATGTTGACGTCTTCCATCTCGTCCACGCGCAGCAGCACGATGGGGAGATCGCCGGAGATTCCCTGCGCCCACAACTCCTGCGGTCCGCCCGCGCCGCGCAGGATCTGCTCGGCGGGTGAGCGCGCGGCGGCGTCCGGATACAGGATGCGGCCGGCGAGCTGCTGGAACAGGTTGGCCTGCGACGCATCGATGCCGAAGTGACGGAGCTGCACCTGCGCCTGTGTCCACGCGAGCGTGGCTGCGCGGATCTGCGCGTTCTGGTCGCGGTGTTTCTCGATCTGGTCCAGCAACGCGCCGCGATTCTGCGCGACGCAGGTCCAGTAGGTGATACGCGCCGTGCCGCCTGCGGGCACACGCACTCGATACCGCAACGCGAAGATCGCGTCGAGCACGGTGCCGATGGTGCCGGAAAGCGAACTGCCTTCGAGCATGGCGAGCGGCGCGCGCAGTTCGCGCGTGCGGCCGATGAAGCGTGCGCGATCGGTTTCGAACTCGGGACCGGAGATCACACTGCCTTCGATCACCGCGTTGTGCGAGGCCCAGAGTTCGGGCTCGTCGGGCGCGCGGCGCCGGCGGGTCGCGATGAGTGCGGACTGCGCGGCCAGGAACTCCGTGCGAACGAACATCTTCGAGAACGCCGGATGGGCGATGTCGGCGGCCTGACTACCCAGCACCATCTCCGCATAGGAAGTGATCTCGATCTCGCGCGCGCGCGTCGACGAATTGCTGACCGAGACGCGCCGGAATTCGGCGTCGTCCTCGGGCGAGACCTGGATCTCGAGCGTGGTGGTGAGATCGCCGTCGGTGCGGATGATCTCGGCGCGATCTTCGGTGAAGCTGACGTCGTAGGAATTGGGCTGGCCCGCGCAGGGCTGGTAACCCGCGGACCAGACGCGGCCCGTCTCGATGTCGCGCAGGAGCACGAAGCTGCCCGTGTCGTCGCGCGTGGCGTCGTCGCGCCAGCGGGTGACGGCGAGGTCGTTCCAGCGGCTGTAGCCCGATCCCGCCGCAGTGACCATGACGGAGTAACGGCCGTTCGACAGCAGATGAGTCTGCGGCGCCGAGTCGTGCGGGCTCCTGAGCCGCCGCACGTCCGGCACCTGCAGCTCGGTGATGCGCGAGGCCGTGCCGACTTCCTCGGCGCGCGGATGCGCCACGGAGACGTCGCGCGGAGTGCGCTCCTGCAGCAGGAGATCCGTGGCCTGCACCGTGACGTCCGAGTGGAACCGCTCGCGCATGCGTCCGTCGAGCAGCGCGTTGGCGATGGAGACGATGCTCATGCCCTGGTGATGCGCCATGTACGCGCGGATGGGCACGAACTTCTCGCCTTCGGGTACACGCGAGGGCGTGAAATCCACGGCCTCGTAGAAACCATATTGGCCGCGCACGCCCAGCGATTCGAGCAGGCGGTAGTTTGCCAGCGCCGCGTCGCCGTCCACCATGGCCGCGAGGCCGGTGGCGTAGGGCGCGATCACCTTGTTCTCGGAGAGCCCGCGCTTGAGGCCGAGGCCGGGCACGCCGAAGTTCGAGTATTGATAGGTGAGTTCGAGATCGCGCGCGTTGTACGCGGATTCGGAGATGCCCCAGGGCAGGTCGAGTTCGCGGCCGTATTCGATCTGGCGCTTCACGATGAGACGGCTGGTATGAGCCAGCAGACTGCCGCCCGGCGCCCGCAGTACGAGATCGGGCATGAGGTATTCGAACATCGAACCCGACCACGACACGAGCGCCGCGCCGGCGCCGATCGGCGTGACCGTGCGGCCGAGCCGGAACCAGTGACGCGCGGGGATGTCGCCCTTGGCGATCGCGATGAAACTCGCGAGACGGGCCTCGGAGGCGAGAAGGTCGTAACAGCTCTCGTCGAGCGTGCCGTCGCTGCAGCGATAGCCGATCGAAAGCAGCTTGCGCTGGCGGTCATAGAGGAAATCGAACTCGTGCGCCTCGGCGAGTTCCAGCGCCGTCGTGGCCAGCGTCTCGAGATACTCGACGATGAACCCCGCGGGGTCGCGCGCGAGCAGATCGCTGCGCCAGCTGTCGATGGAGCGCTTCGTGGCCTCCACCCAGTAGACGAGGTCATGGTCGCGGTCGATATGAGCCTCGCTCGCGAGCGTGCGCACCATGTCGACGAGCGTGGAGGCGCGTTCGGCGGCTTCCGCCAGCGCGTCGGCGCGCGGATCGCGTTCGCCAGCGGGAGGACGGAGCGCCTTTTCGAGATCGGAGAACGCGGTTTCGACGATGCCGCGTGTGATGCTGAAGCCCGGCGCGAACGTGAAGGCCCGCAGCGCCTCGCGTGCGAGATCGAGCGAGTCGGCGAGGCCGGTGATCGCATCCCGGCGCGGGCTGGGATCTTCCTGCCATTCGCGGAATGCGCCCGCGAGCGCGATGAGGTGCGCCGCGAGATTGCCCGAATCCACGGACGAGACGTAACGCGGTTCGAGCGGGCGCAGGTCGCGCGTGTCGTACCAGTTGTAGAGATGGCCGCGGTATTTCTGCAGCCGGCCCAGCGTGCCGAGCGTGGCTTCGATGCGGTCCAGCGCGTCGCGCAGGCCGCACCAGCCGAAGTCGCGCGCCGCGACGATCGACAGTAGATAGAGGCCGACGTTGGTGGGCGACGTGCGATGGGCCACCACGCCGCGCGGGTCTTCCTGGTAGTTGTCGGGCGGCAGGTGATGATCTTCGGCCGTCACGAAAGTGTCGAAGAATCGCCAGGTGCGGCGGGCGATAAGGCGCAGCTCGCGCTCTTCCTGCGGGTCCAGCTCCGACTTCGCCGCGGCTACCGGCGTGCGGCTGATGCGCCAGGCCACGGCGGGCGCGGCCAGCCACGCGAGCAGGAAGGGTACGGCGAGCGGCGGCAGCGAGCCCGAGGGGTAGGGCCCGTCGGCGAGGATGACGATGAGCGCAGAAACGCAGGCCAGCGCCACGCCGCGCAACATGCGCTGGTAGAAGCTCAGGAAGTCCGAGCGGGCATTGCTCAGCAGGTCGGCGGGAATCCACTCGAGCAGATTCCGGTGCGAGACAGCGAGTCGCCACAGCGTGCGGATGATGGCGTCGAGCATGAGCCACGCCTGGTAGGCCAGCATCGTGGTGAGCAGTGCGGTCTGCGCGAGCGCGATGCCGATGTCGAGCCGCAACGCGCGAAGATGGCTGCGCCAGGTGACCGTGGAGCGCGCGGGGAAGATGCCGCTGAACACCGGCATGAGCGTGGGCAGGGCGAGGGCAAACAGGATGAACGCGCACCAGCCGAGCGCTGCGCCGAACGGCAGGGTGAAGCCCACGACCAGCGCCGCGAGCGTGGACGGCGCGGACAACGAGCGGCGCAGGTTGTCCAGCATCTTCCACAGGCCGATGAGCGGCATGCGCGCATGGCCGCGTTTATGCGTGGCGGCGCCATAGTCCTTGCGGCCGAATATCCAGGGCAGCAGCTGCCAGTCGCCGCGCACCCAGCGGTGCTGGCGCAGCGAGGCGACGTCGTAGCGTGAGGGGAAGTCCTCGACCACCTCGACGTCCGAAGCAAGTCCCGCGCGCGCGAAGATGCCTTCGAAGAGATCGTGCGAGAGCAGCGAGCTTTCGGGCACGCGGTCGGCGAGCGCGGCTTCGAATGCGTCGACGTCGTAGATGCCCTTGCCGGCGAAGCTGCCTTCGCCCAGCAGGTCCTGATAGACGTCCGAGACAGCGGCGGCATACGGGTCCACGCCCGCCGCGCCGGAGAACGCTCGCTGGAACGGCGAGGCCTCCACTTCCACGGGCAGCGAGAACGCGACGCGCGGCTGGAGGATGGCGTATCCATCGACGACGCGGCCGGTCTTCGGGTCGAACCGCGGTCGGTTGAGCGGATGCGCCATCTTGCCGATGAGCTGGCGCGGCGTTTCGCGCGGCACGCGGGTGTCGGCGTCCAGCGTGAGCACATAACGCACGCCGGTCGGAACCCAGGGGGATTTGCCCGTGCTCGTGACGTAGGTGGTGTTGGTGGCGCCGCGCAGCAGGCGGTTGAGCTCCTGCAGTTTGCCGCGCTTGCGTTCCCATCCCATCCAGCGTTGTTCGCTCTCGCACCAGACGCGTTTGCGATGCAGGAGCAGGAAGCGCTCGCCACCCTTGGCTTCGCCGTATCGGCGGTTGAGGCGCGCGATGCCGAGGATGGCCACGTCGAGCAGCGCATCGTCCGTCGGGGTCTTCTCGCTGTCCGCATCCACCCAGTCGGACAGCAACGCGAAATGCAGCTGATCGTCGGGTGAGGCCAGATAGTGGATCTCGAGATTGTGCAGGTGGCGCTCGACGGCGGCCCGCGAATTGAGCATGACCGGCACGGCCACCAGGGTGCGCAGTTCTTCCGGGATCCCGTCACGCAGTGCGAGGCCCGGCAGGCGACGTGCGGACACTCCGCGAGTGACGGCGCGATTGATCAGCGTCACGGCCACATCCATGGCGGGTACCGCGCCGAGGATGCCCAACAACCAGAGCACGCCGCCGTGGATGCCGGCCATCTGCAGCGCCGCGAGCGGGACCGCAAGCACCATGGCGGAGACGAAGGCGATCGCGGCGACGTAATCGCGCGCGCCGACGGTGAATGCGATTCGCTTGCGCCAGTCGCGCAGCGGGGCGCGGAAACCGATGGCGCGTTCCAGCTTGAAGCGGCCGTCACCGATCAGGTGGAACCCGGGATCGCGTTCGCGCTCGGTTTGCGCGGTGTCGGCGGTAGTCAGGACCTGTCGCGCGATCTGCAGCTCGGAGAGCCGCGAGCCGCGTCCGAGTTCTTCGATGGCGGTGCGATAGAGATTGCGCGTGGCGAAATCCATGGCCGCGAAGCCCGCGGAACTCGCGAGCACTTCGTCGACGAGGCTGACGCTCTCGAAGAACTCCGCCCAGTCCACGTCCGACATGAGCCGCATGCTCGTGATGACGTTGCGGACGGTGACATTGGAAGCACCCTGGCGCTGATGTTCTTCGCGCACGAGTAGTTCGGACGTCGAGCCCTGCGCGCGGATCCGGGCTTCGAGCCACTCGAGCGCCGGAAGCACCTTGGCATCCTGGTCGCGCAGACGCTGCACGAGCTGCACCGCGAAGGAGGGCAACAGCGGCCGGTTCGCGCCGCGATAGTTCACGAGGGCGTTCGGGTCCGCCTTCTGGCCGTTCACGCCCAGCAGGCGGTCGGCGATGGTGTCGGCGTCCTGGCGCGCCGCGCGGCTGCTGACGATGCGTTGCGCGATGCGTCGCAGGTTCTCCACGAGAACCACGCGCAGCGTGATCGCGACGGCCCAGAGCTCACCGATCGTGAGCGGCGCGACACTCTGATAGGCGCGCACGAAGCGGCGCAGGGTCTCGGGATCGAAACGGCTGTCGGTATGCGCAACGTACGCCCACGCGATGCCGAACACCCGCGGAAGACCGGCAAACGGGCCGTCTTCGAGCTTCGGGAGCTGCCGATAGAAACCCGACGGAAGGTCTTCGCGGATTTCGCGGATCTGCTCTTCGACCACGTGATAGTTGTCGAGCACCCACTCGGCGGCAGGGGTGATGCTGCGGCCCTCGTCCACGGCCCGGGCAATGGAGCGGTACGCAGCCAGCAGCACCTTCTCGTTGTTGCGCAGGCGCGCGCGCAGGGAACGCTGGAAGCCCGGCCGACGGGAAATCCCCTGCGCGGCTGCGAGGCTCTGGGCATGCTGCTCCAGGCGTTCGATGCTGAAGATCTCCTCGCGGAGGATCTGTTCGCTGTTCCAATGGGAGCCGACCGAGAGGCTCTCGAGAATTCCGCTCAAGAAGGGGTGCAAGTGTGGATCCGGGCGTAGGGGGCAAGCCGTATTACGCGTAAGTTGCGGCTTCAGCGCCATATATTGCCGTCCGGCGGGCGTTGTGGGAATAGTCCGACGGCACCAGGCGCATTGGATGGCGGGAGCGCCGGGATCGGCGCCTGCGTGTTCGGGATCCGCGACTGAGTAGTTAGGCTGCGCGAACCGGCCGCATGACATGCCAGCGTGCGTTTACCTGCACGGTGGCCTGAAGTCCGACAGGGCGTCCGAGTCGTGGCTACTAAGGTGCCCGCATGTGGCCCTTCCGGCGTCAGCCCGCTCACGAAGTCCGATCGTCCCAACCCTACTGGCTGCTGCGCGATGGGATGGGAGATGCGCAGGCGTCGCTCGACGGCGATGCGGACTGCGACGTGGCGATCATCGGCGCCGGCATCACCGGCGCGCTGGTGGCCGATTCGCTCATGGCTACCGGTCTGCGCATCATCATGCTCGACTCGAACGAGGCCGCGCACGGCAGTACGGCTGCCAGCACGGCGCTGCTCCAATACGAGATCGACTCCCACCTCACCGATCTCGTGGGGAAAATCGGCGCCGAGAAGGCCGCGCGCGCCTATCTGGCGTGTGCGAGCAGCTTCGCGATGCTCGAGGCGCGATTTCCGGAACTCCTCGCACAATCGGGCTACGAGCGGCGCGAAAGCCTGTACCTCGCGTCCGATGAACGCGCCGTGCCCAAGCTCCAGGCGGAACACGCCGCGCGCCGCGGCATCAAGCTGCGAACGGAATGGCTCGACGAAGCGGAGTTGCGGCGCCGATATGGATGCCGGCGACCCGGCGCGATCGTCTCGACGCTCGCGGCTACGTTCGATCCCGTGCGCTTCGCGCGCGGCGTGCTCGCGGGATGCCGCCGTCACGGTCTGCGCGTGTATGCGCGATCGAAGGTGGAGAAGATGGAGGAGGCGGGCGATGTCTTGCAGCTGCTGGTCGAAGGCGGCAGACGGGTCAGGGCGCGGCATGTGGTCGTGGCTGCGGGTTATGAAACGACGCGGTTCCTGCCGCGGCCGGTGATCGACATCGACAACACGTTCGCGCTGGTGACGGAGCCGCTGCTCGATCCGCAGAAGCTGGCGCGAATGCCGCTCATCTGGGAGAGCGCGCGTCCCTACCTCTATCTACGCACCACGCCCGACGGCCGGTTGATGGTAGGCGGCGAAGATCTGCCGTTCAGGAGTCCCGCCGCGCGGGATGCCTTGCTTCCGCGTCAGGTGAAGCGCCTCGCGAGCGCCTATGAAAAGCTCTTTGGCGAAGAGCTGCCGCGAGTGGCATTCACGTGGGCGGGAAGCTTCGCCAGCACGCCGGACGGCTTGCCTTTCGTGGGCCGCGCGCCAGGCGCGGACCCGAGAGTGCACTTCGCGTTGTGCGTCGGTGGCAACGGAATCACGTACTCGGTGCATGCCGGTGACCTGATTCGTGCGGAGTTGGAGGGGCGAACCCACGAGCTGGCGGGCGTGTTCGGTTTCGGACGAGCCTCGCACGGGCCGCCCGACGAGTCGTTAGAGGATTTTCGCGTCTCGCGCGTCCCGACTGTCCCTGCGCCTTAAATGGTCAACACATGGACAATGCCCCGGAATATGGCGAAATCATTCCGTTGACGCTGCGTTAATCACGCGGCGAGGCGCCCGGCCCATTGTCTCGTTGGCTGCGGAGGACAATAATCGCGCCAACCAAAACTTCCGGCCGCTCCGGCCTAACATCCCGATGTTCGTGAATGACACCGGTAGACTGCCCGACTCCGGGCGTGTCTGCGTCATGGGCTTTGATCCCGCGGTTCCGCCTGCCGTGCCGCGCCGTTACTACAGCGTGCTCATCAATGCGGCGCGCGCGGAGGTGGAGCCCATGGCCGAGCCCCGCAACGCGCATCACGTGCTCGGCGTGGGTTGTGAGATCGCCTCGGTGAACGGGCCGGTGTTCGCAGCGTATTTCGCCGGCTCACGCGAGCGGTTCGACGTTCATCCCGACTACAAGCAGAGCCTGTTCGTGCTCGTGGATGGCGCCGTCTACGGGGTGCAATCCGAGCGTGTCGAAGCGGACATCAGCCGTGGACTCACGCACCGCACGTTCACGTTGTCGCGAGGCGATCGGCCGCAGCGAAGCGTGAAATACGCCTGGCCGTTGTATCGCGAGCCGTTCACTTCCGGTGCGCCGGGTGCGTCGCGGTCCGCGGATTTCCTGCGCGAACTATCCGCAATGGTTCGGGAGTACCGGCCGAAGAGCTGAGCACGCGGCCGATCGTCAGTCGATCGGCCAGGGCATTTCGCGCGGATGTTTTTCTTCGCGAGCGGGCGCCGCCGCCGTCGCGCGTTTTCTCTCGACCGACCGCCACCAGGCTTCGAGCACGTGATCGCGCGAAGGTTCGATGGGCGCTCCCAACCTGGGAAGCAGCAATCTGGCGCCGCTGGCGGGCGCCAGCCGGATCAGCGATTCCACAGGCTCGTCCCAGGCATGCAACGCCAGGTTGAAGGTGCCCCAGTGGATAGGCAGCAGGTTTCCGCCGCCCAGCATCTGGTGGGCTGCGAGTGCGTTCTCGGGGCCCAGGTGGATGTTTGCCCAGGCGGGATGGAACGCGCCTATCTCCAGCATCACGAGATCGAAAGGTCCGAGCCGTGTGCCCGTCTCGAGATACTCGGGCGTGAGTCCGGTATCGCCGCTGAAGAACACCCGATGTCGCTGCCCGGCGATGACCCAGGACGACCACAAGGTGCGGTTGCCATCATTGAGTCCGCGTCCGGAAAAATGTTGAGCGGGCGTAGCCGTGAGCGTCAGGTCCGTGCCCGGCACGCGGTGCGACTCCCACCAGTCGAGCTCCGTGATGCGGTCCGGCGAAATGCCGAAGGCCTCCAGGTGAGCGCCCACGCCTAGCGACGTGATGATGGGGACGGGTACTCGCCGCAGCAGCCGCATCGTCGTGAAGTCGAGATGGTCATAGTGATCGTGCGAGATGAGTACGGCGTCGAGTCTCGGCAGCTCGCTCAGGGTCACAGGTACTGGTTGAAAACGCTTCGGCCCCAGGAAGCGCGATGGTGATGCGCGCGGTCCCCAGACGGGGTCGGTCAGCACGCGCCATCCGTCAATCTCGAGCAACACCGTGGAGTGGCCCAGCCAGGTGGCTCGCAATCCGCTCGACGGAGGAGCGCCCCAGAATGGCAGCGGATTCTCGGAGGGGAGTGGTGCGCCGGGCGTGCGTCTTTCACCGCCGCAGAGGAAATCCTTGAGCGAGGGCATGGGCGTATCCGCATTCCCGCGTGGCAGCGGATGCGTGTTGCGGAACCGCTGGCCATCCCAACGCGGCGAGGCGGCGATACGTTCCTGGCGAAGACTCTGGGCCATGTGGAAAGCATGGACCGACGATGACGTAGCGGCATCTGTCGATCGAGGCAGGCAGCGCGCCCCGGGCGAGGGAGCGCGACTGTGCGATCGCCCCGGTCGCCCACTCTTATATATGGCTTCGAATTCCCGGCGCCGGGCGATCCGCTGATCGCCGACGAGTCTCACTACTCGGCGGATCCCGCGCCGGTTGCGGCGAGCAATCGGGCGAGATGGTCCTTCCAGAGATTGGCGATGGTGTGTGAGCCATGGCCCCGAGTCTGCGGGCTCAGGGGCAGCGTGATCGCCTCGCCGCGCGGCACGCGCTTGATTTCGCGTTCGAGGATGCCGAGCTCCGGAGGGTTGATGAGGTCATCGGCCGTGTTGATCGCGATCAACGGAGCGCGGATTTTGTCGAGCGCCGGTCCCGGGTCGTAATCCCAGGACGCGCTCACCTGGTACAGGATGTCGTTGGCGTCGAGATCGCGCAGCGCCGTGTCGAGCGACTGGCCGAATACCTCATCGGCCTTGGCGAGAGTGGGCATCTGCTCCTGGCGCAGCACCGGATTGCTGCCCATGAAGAAAATGAGTCCCTGCGCAGTGCGCAGCGAGGGCGGCTGCTCGACGTAGTTGCCGCCCCTCCAGGCCGGGTCGTTGCGAATGGCATCGATGAGGGTCTTGCGCCAGACCCGATTGCGGCCAGAGATCTGGGTCGGCAGGCTCGCGAGCGGCATCAGTGCATCCATGAAATCCGGATGGCGCTCGCCCCAGACCCACGTATGCATGCCGCCCATGGAGGTGCCCATGACCAGCCGCAGATGGTTCACGCCCAAGCCTTCCGTGAGCAAACGGTACTGGGCTTCGACCATGTCGGTGTAACCGTAGGCGGGAAATTTCGCCTTCAACCCGTCGCTCGGCCGCGAGGATTTCCCATGTCCGATTGCATCGGGCAGAACGATGAAGTATTTGGTCGCGTCGAGCAGCTGGCCGGCGCCGAACAATTCGCCGGCGAATTCCGCGCGAAGGAACTGCGCCCCGCTGCCACCCGTGCCGTGGCCGATCCACACCGCGTTTCGCACGATGCCCTTCGCATCCTTTCGCGGCTTGCCCAACGTCCGGTAGTGCAGCCGCAGTTCGGACAGAGTCTCTCCGCTCGAGAACCGGAAATCCTTGATGACGTAGTCACCTTCGGTAGGTGCCGGATATTCCGCCGCCGCGCAAAAGCCCGAGGCGACGAGCGCTAGACATGAAAGAATCAGGACGGAAGTTTTCATGCGGCCATCATAAAGCACGATCAAGTCGTGTAACGTGCGCGTATGAGACTCACGCGCGTCGCATTCCTTTCTCCAACCCGGATGAACGTCACTCTCATCAGATCGCTGGTGCTCGCCCTGATCGTGAGCCATGCCGCGGCGCCAGGTGCGTTCGCCGCCTCGCCCGGCGCGAACAAACGCGCGGTGGTCGCGTCCATCGATGAGCATGCCGGGGAGCTCACGAAGCTGTCGGACCAAGTTTGGACATTCGCGGAAACCGCGCTCCAGGAGCATCGCTCGGCCAAACTACTGGCCGACTACGCAGAGTCGAAAGGATTCACCGTGACTCGCAACGTGGCGGGCATGCCGACCGCCTTCGTCGCATCTTTCGGCAGCGGGAAACCCATCATCGGCATCATGGGTGAATACGACGCGCTGCCCGGCGTCTCGCAGAAAGCCACGCCGGAGAAGAGCGCGCTCGTGGAAGGCGGCGCCGGGCACGCTTGCGGCCACAACCTCTTCGGCGCCGCGAGTCTGGGTGCGGCGCTGGCGATCAAGGAGCAGATCGCGGCCGGCAAGCTCCGCGGCACGATCCGGTTCTACGGCACGCCTGCCGAGGAAGCGGTGGGCGGCAAGACGTACATGGCGCGCGATGGCGTGTTCAACGACGTTGACGTGATGTTCGCGTGGCATCCCGGTGATGAAACGCAGGCGGACATGGTGTCGAGCCAGGCCATGGTCGATCTCAAGGTCACCTTCAAGGGCAAGGCCGCGCACGCCGCGGGCGATCCCTGGAACGGCCGCAGCGCGCTCGATGGAGTCGAGGCCTTCACGCATGGCGTGAACCTCATGCGCGAGCACATGAAGACCACGTCGCGGGTGCACTACGCGATCGTCGACGGCGGCGATGTGCCGAACGTCGTGCCCGAACACGCCGCAGTCTGGATCTGGGCGCGCGACTGGAAACGCACCGAGGTCGAATCGCTGCTGTCGCGGCTGCGCAAGATCGCCGACGGCGCGGCTCTCATGACCGAGACCGAAGTCGATCTGAAAGTTCAAGGCGGTAGTTGGGAGATCCTGGTCATGGAGTCCGGCGCGAGGTTGCTGGATGCGAACCTGCGCTGGATCGGGGCGCCGAAGTTCACGGCCGAAGAGCAGGCGTTCGCGAAGCAGATCCAGCGCGCCACGGCGACGCCGGAGCGCGGCATGATCGACACGATTCATCCGCTCGCGGGCCAGCCCGAAGAGGGCGGTTCCACGGACGTCGGCGACGTGAGCTGGATCGTTCCCACGTTGAATCTCACGGTGGCCACGGCGCCGAAGGATGCTCCCTGGCATGCCTGGCCCGTGGTCGCCACCGGCGGCATGTCGATCGGTCACAAGGGGCTGGTCGTCGCCGCCAAGACGCTGGCTGCCACGATGGTGGATCTCTACGAGAAGCCGCAGACGCTGCGCGAAGTGCGTGCGGAATTCGAACGAAAGAAGGGTGACGTCGTGTTCAAGGCCTATCTGCCCGAAGGACCGCCGCCCATTCCGTGAGGCCGGCGCGGCGCACGCATGGCGTAGCTACCGGCGTCGCCGTTCCCAGTACGGCAACTCAGGCGGTTCGATGTGTCGGCGCCGGGACGAGAAGTTAGACGCAGGGAAACCGCACAGGCTCAGTGGCGGCTGCGTCCTGGTCGAAGAGGGCGGATGCTGGCGCTCCCCCGGGGCGCCCGCCTCACGTCAACGCCACGTCGCCCGAGGTTGTTAGGGTCGGCCCGTATTCGACGAATGGATACTGTCTGACGCTACTAGAGTCTGATTGCGGTCGCGGATTCCCCATGTGATTTTCAGGACGGGTCTCAGCTCACGTCCGACAAGGGGGAACGTATGTACCGAAAGACATGCGCGGACAGCCGCGCCGTCGCTACTTTGCTGACTGTTCTGGCTTTCAGTTGGCAACCTTCGATTGCAGCCGAGCCGCCGGGAGTCGACGAACTCCCGTTCGTCTACGAGCTTCCGAATCTGTTCAAGTTCAACAATGGCACTCCGCTGACCACGCTCTCGCAGTGGGAGACGCGCCGCGAAGAGATCAAGGACTACCTGCAGTACTACGAATACGGCTATATCCATGAACCAGACCGGCTGACGGCCTCCCGGACGGGAAACTCCCTGCGCGTCGACATGGAAGTGGACGTCAAGGATGCGAGCGGGCAGGTGGTCGGTGTCAGGACGGCCGGCTTCAATGTGGCCATCACCATCCCGACGCCCGAGCAGTATCCGTCCGCCTATCAGGACGGCGTGCTGATCGAGAAATTCCCGACGTTCATCGGCGGAAATCCGCTCACTACCAACGGCCAGATCACCGGGCAGCAGCTCGGTTACGCGTCCATTGCCACTCCTGCCGTGTCTTCCGACACCAGCGCCGCGGCGCCGAGCGGTGTCTACTGGACGTTGTTCCCCTACGTGCAAGGCGACGTGAAATACGACACCGGCACGCTCATCGCCCAAGCCTGGGGTTTCCATCGCGTGGTGGATGCACTGAAGATCCGCAACGCGGAATACCCGAATGGTCTGTTCCCCGAGATCGACGACACGAAGCTGATCACCTACGGCTTCTCTCGCGGCGGCAAGATCGCGATGCTGGCGTCCGCCTTCGACGAACGGTTGTACATGACGTGGGTGGGGCATTCCGGGCAGTTCGGCGCTTCCACGATTCGTTATACCTACGACTCGAAGAAGTACCCGACCGGCAACAACGCGAACGCGAGCAGCTACACCGCGGCCGAGATGGACCCGACGTCGTTCTATTCGGGCGTCACCGGCGCACGCAAGGAGCAGATCGACCGCGCCTACGACGGCACCAACTACTTCCGCTGGTTCACATCGCGGCTGCCGGCGAACTTCCGCCAGGAGAACAAACATCAATTGCCCGTCGATCACCACATGACGCTGGCCTTGATCGCGCCGCGTCCGCTCATGGTGTTCGAAGGCATGGATGATTTCTGGAACGGCGCCGAGAGCGTTGCGATCTCCGTGAACGCCGCTCGCCTCGCGTACCAGATGTACGAGGGGACGGGCGCGTACCGCGCGGGATACGGCTACGAGGACTACATCGGCTATCTGGCGTCGCCGCGTCTCGCGCATTCGACCAACAACACCGAGAAGGCGAACTTCTACGCCATGGCGCAGTTGGTCCTGCGAGGCGTCGATCCGCAATACGGTTCCGAGAGCACCGCAGGTTATCTGGCTACCGCCACCGCGCCCGTCACCGTGATGCCCGGCTTCGAGTACAACCCGTTCGCGGTGACGGACCCGTCGGCGATGCCCTGGGCCTTCCCGGGTCAATACAGCCTGGGCACGACGCCCGATACCCGACTGCTGATGGAAGGGAGCAAGAAGGATCTGACCATCCTGTCCGATGCTCCGGCGGTCGAAATCATCTCGCCCTCCGGCGCATGGCGTTACCGGGCGGCCACCTCGAATGGCAAGGCCACGATCCCTGTGCATGCGAACGAGAATCCGGCGCTGGGGCCGTACACGCTGCGCACGGTGGGGTCGGCCAAGGTGTCCAAGGAGGTCAAGATTCCTTACTACTCCTGGGAATTCATGATGCGCCCCGAGATCACCACGATCGAGAACTCCTGGTACATCAGTTTCCCCGAGCGCATCAACAACCGCGGCGAAGACCAGGCGATCTTCTACTACGACACACGTTCGCCCGAGGAACTCGTGGGCGACCAGTGGACCGGCAACGATCCCGTGCCCAGCGTGCAGGTGCAGAACTTCGGCGTGATGCTGCGTTCCTTCCAGATCCATCACAAGTTGGGCATCGCGGGCGGCGGCACCAGCCCCGCGTCCTATGGGCCGCGGTTCACCCCGCCTAGCAAGATGTTCATCGACAACCTGCAGTTCCCGGATCTGTTCCCCGGGTTCACGTTCGATCTGCAGATGGATATCCCGGCCACGTTGGCGGATTGAGGAGAACGAACATGATCAACAGCAGAAAACTCGGCGTCGCCGCCTCCTGCGTGCTTGGCGTCGCTTCAGCGGCCGCGGCGTTCGCCTATGGCACGTCCGGCATGATCTCGTCGGTGACCGGCGTCAGCGGCGTGAACGGTGCGCCCGACAGCATCGTCGTCACGTTCGCGCGGCCGATGCATCCCGGCAACTTCGGCATGGGCGTCAACTTCGCGAAGTCCTGGACCAAGACCTGGAACGACGCGAACAACGTGCTGACCATCAGCGGTGACATCGATTTCTCCGACGCGGCGGAGCCGGCGTTCATCGTCTATCTGATGCAGCGTGAGTCCGACCGAAAGGACATTTCGGAGCCCAACATCTTCAAGTTCCGTGACATCACGGTATCGAGCGTCAGTGCCGGAAACGGTCAGGCCAATGTCGACTTCGACATCCTGTCTGCGGATGGCAGGGGCTACAGCGTGTATCTGGCCAAGGGAAGCGACAGCCGGTTCAAACGGCACACCCAGGTCAACTACAACTCGAAAGGTGTGCACATCAAGGGCCTGGAGAACGGACAGACCTACAAGGTCTACCTGGAGTACAAGCGCGACGGGCTGGTTGCGACGAAGACGGTTCCTCTCACCGTGTCCCCTTCGAAGTAACACAAAGCAGCAAGGCGGCGGCCGGATCGAAAGGTCCGGCCGCCGTTTTGCGTCCGGCGTGCGCCTCGAGTCGAGATGACCCGATGGGTGGCTGTCTGCGGCTCATGGAGTGCATCGAGAAGAAATCGAAAGAGAAGCGATGACGCTATACTGCGCCGGGCTCGTGGGGGACTCTGATGAAACCGATACCGGAATCGCTCGCGCCGGGAAGACTTTCGCTCGATCGGCGCGCCTTCGTGCAACTGGCGGCGACATTCGGCTTGTCGCTCACGACGCCGGTTCTCGCGGCAAAGACGCCGGCTCTCACCACAGAAGACTGGACCCTCATCGGCGAGGTGTCCGAGCTGATCATCCCGACGACGGACACGGGCGGGGCGCTCGCGGCCGGCGTGCCAGCCTTCGTGAAAATGCTGTTGTCGGATTGGTTCACGGCCGATCAGCGTGAGAACTTCATCGACGGCCTGCACGAGTTCTCGGCGGGCGCGTCCAGAAAGTACGGCAAGAGATTCGCCGAGCTGACCGCGAGCCAGAAGGATCAATACTTCGGCGAGTTGCTCGCAGCCGCGGAAGGCAGTGCGCCCGCGCCGCGTTCGCCGTTCGTGGTGCTCATGAAGCGGCTCACCATCTTCGGTTACTACACCAGCGAACTCGGCGCCACGACCGAGCTGCAGCAGCGCATGGCGGCTGCGCAGTACGAGCCCGCGGCGGTTTTCAAGCCCGGTGATCGCGCGGACTCCGCGATTCCCGGCGCGCTGTACTGGATCAACGCGAGCTGACGAGATGTCCCAACACGACTTCGACGCGATAGTGGTCGGCTCCGGCGTTTCCGGAGGCTGGGCCGCGAAGGAACTCACCGAGAAAGGCCTCAAGGTGCTGTTGCTCGAGCGCGGGCGCTCGATCACTCCCGCGGACTACCTCGGCGAGCACAAGCCCGCCTGGGAATTCCCGTTTCGCCAGCTCGGCGATCGCAAGCGCTACGAACGCGACTACCCCATCCAGAGCACCTGCTACGCGTTCGGCGAACCGACCGAGCAGTTCTGGATCAAGGACTCCGAACATCCCTACGGCCAGGATCCCGCCCGTCCATTCCGCTGGATCCGCGGCAATCATCTCGGCGGCAAGTCGCTCATGTGGGGTCGCACTTCGCCTCGCTGGGGCCCGATCACCTTCGAAGAAAACAAGCGGGACGGCCACGGCGTCGACTGGCCCATTCGTTACGATGACCTCCGGCCCTGGTATGACCATGTCGAAGAGTTCATCGGGGTATCCGGGCAGACCGAGTACGACTCGCCGTTCGCGCCGGTAGGTCGCTTCCAGCCCGGCATGGCCATGAATGCCTGCGAGTCTTTCGTCGCCGGAAAGATCCGCGAGAGATTTCCGGACCGTCATCTGACGATCGCGCCGTGCGCCGTCCTCACCAGACCGCTTCACGGCCGCGCGCCGTGTCATTACTGCGGCCCGTGTGAGCGCGGCTGTTCCACGGGCTCGTACTTCAGCTCCATCAGTTCGACGCTGCCGGCGGCCAAGGCCACGGGTAATCTGACCATCGTCACCGACAGCGTGGTGGCCGGGCTCGATTACGAACCGAAGACGCGCAAGGTTTCGGGCGTTCGAGTCATCGATCAGAAGACCCGCGCCGGCAAGCGATACACCGCAAGAGTCGTATTCCTCAACGCGTCCACGTTGGGCTCGACGCAGATCCTGCTCAATTCAACGAGCGAGACTTTCCCCAATGGCATCGGCAACCGCAGCGGCGTGCTCGGCCATTACCTGATGGATCATCCCTATCTCACGGTGAGCGGCGTCATCCCGGGGTTGCTGGACAAGTACACGATCGGCAATCGGCCGGCAGGTGTGTGGATGTCGCGCTTCCACAATGTCGAGAAGCAGACAGCGCCGTTCCTGCGTGGCTTCAGCTTCGAGGGCAGCGCATCGCGCGCCAACTGGACGGACGGCGTCTCGGTGCCCGGCCATGGCGCGGCGCTCAAGCAGCGCCTGCGGGAATACGGGCCATGGACATTCGCCTTCTATGGATTCCTCGAATGTCTTCCGTACCGCGACAACTCGCTGACGCTCGACCCGGTGCGCAAGGACCCGTGGGGTCTCCCCATCCTCAACACGCGCTTCGAGTGGGGCAACAACGAACGCGCGATTGCGAAGGTCCTGGTCAGCGATGCCACCGAGATGTTGAAGGCTGCCGGCGCGACGAACATCTCGCTTCCTCCCGAGGCGTTGCCTCCGGGCGGCTTTGGCATTCACGAGATGGGAACGGCGCGCATGGGGCGCGATCCTTCGACCTCATTCCTGAATGGCCACAATCAATCGCATGAGGTGGCCAATCTTTTCGTGACGGATGGCGCGAGCATGCCGTCTTCGTCCGCGAACAATCCGTCGCTCACGTTCATGGCGCTGACGGCGCGTGCCGCGGACTACGCCGTGCAGCAGATGAAGGCCGGCGTCATCTGACGGCGGGAAACTCCATCACGAATCGCACGCCGCGGGACGCATTTTCATCGAGCGACAGCCGTCCGCCTTGCCGCTCCATGATGCTCTTCGCGATCGCGAGTCCCAGACCCGCGCCGGGCCCCGAGGCATTGGGACCGCGGCGAAATCGCTCGAACAGGTTCGCCGAGGTGTTCGCCGCGAGTCCAGGCCCATCATCGGCGATGATCACGCTGGCGGAATCGGCGGACAGCGTGATCGTCGTGCCTGCGGGCGTATATTGAATCGCGTTCTCGATGAGGTTGCGAAACACCAGGCGTGTCAGTGTGGCATTTCCGTGCGCCGGCACGGATGCGTCGGGTGTGGCGGCCGTCACGTAGTGTTCTGATTCCAGCGCAACAGGCGCCAGATCACGAGCCACTTCGAGCGCGACCGCATGAGCGTCGAACTCGGCGAACTGGAACTGTTCCTGCGAGTCGAGACGCGCAAGACAGAGCAGTTGTTCGACGAGCCGCGCGAGCTGTTCGATTTCGAGCGTTACATCGCCCAACTGCTCCGGCGAAAAGCGGGACTCCAGCCGGGCTCGCAAGGTTGCGAGTGGTGTCCGCAACTCATGGGCGGCGTTGGCAGTGAACTCCCTTTGCACACGGTAATCCGCTTCGAGCCGATCGAGCGAGGTGTTGACGGCCTGAACCAGCGGGATCAGCTCGCGCGGAAGATTTCGGGCATTCAACCGCTCGTCCAGACGATGCAACGACAACGTCGATGCCTGATGCGAGACCGCGCGCAGAGAGCGAAGCGATGACGAGACCGTCACGACCACGACGCTGACCACGGCGATCAGCAGCAGGGCGATCGGCCAATGCAGTTCGTCCATGGCGCCGAGCATGAGCTGGCCGACCAGACTCTCCGCGTCTTCGAGATTCCGCACCACTCGCAGCCAGTACCGGCCGTGAGGATCGTCGAAAGGGAGCGAGGCAGCCATGATGCTGTTGCCCGACGACACATCGCTTTCGCGCTGCATGACGATCTGTCCGCCTTGCGCGACCGGCGTTGGCAGATAGGGCGCGGAGTAACCACCCGACTCGAGCACCACGCCATCCGCGTTCAGGAGTTGATAGCCGTTGAGCGTATCCGGCTCGGAGTAGAACTCTTTCAGAGACGGTGGCAACTCGAGATGCGGAAGGCCGGTCTTCGAGACGATCGCGGAACGCAGATGCTGCACCTGGATGGTGATGCTCTGGCCTTCGAGGCCCCACAGCCCGTTCCGAAATTCGAGGTACAGCAACAGATAGCTGCCGGCTACCGCGAGCACGACCACGATGGTCAGTCGAACGACGAGCGCGCGGAGTAGTGAGGGTGCGCGCATGCGGTCGCGATCAGGAGGCAAGATAGCCCAGGCCGCGCAAGGTCCGCAGCGACACCTCGGCGCCCGCGGCCGCCAGTTTCTTGCGCAATCTGTGTACTTGCGTCTCCACGGAATTGGCGCTGCGCTCCTGCTCGAAATCGTACAGGCATTCGGCCAGCCGCTCCTTCGAGAGGACACGCCCCTGATTACGCAGCAGCGCTTCGAGGACGATCAGCTCCGAACGTGTCAGGTTGAGCGGCGTCTCGGCCACCATGGCCGTGCGTGCGGACGTATCGAGCTTCAGATTGCGGAGCGTGAGGGTGCGGCCCAATGCCGCGCCCGGACGACGCAACAGCGCGCGCAGCCGGGCGATGAGCTCCTGCATCGCGAACGGTTTGACGAGATAGTCGTCCGCGCCGCAATCCAGCCCGCGCACGCGATCCTCGATCGCGCCGAGTGCGGTGAGGATCAGTACGGGTGTCACGTTGCCACGGTCCCGCATCGTCTTCAGCGTGTTGAGGCCCGTGCCGTCCGGGAGCATGAGGTCGAGCACGGCGGCATCGTAGTCGGCCGCCTGCCAGACCCGCAGCCCCTCGGACGCCGAGGCCGCTGTGTCGACCGCGAACCCCTGCGCACGCAGACTGTCCGCGATGGCCTGACAGAGACGCTGGTTGTCTTCGACGATGAGCAGTCTCAAAGCGCGATCCCGGTCATCGCATCACCAGCTGCGCTCGAAGATGAGGCCGATGATGGGGAACGCTTCTCCTTCGTCCGCGACGATGACGCCGCGCCTCGGGTCGAATTCCTGCGAGCCGCCGCCCGGGCCGCCATAGACATTGATCACGTCCAGGAACGTCACGAGGTCCACCGGGCCGAGGGGACGACGGTAGTCGACGCGGATATTGAGTCCGTGCGAGTCATCGAGCCGAAGGGCGTTCTGCCCGATGAGCTCCTTCGAGTACCGCAGCGGCTGTCCCGCGCCCAGCACGTCATCGTTGATGATGAAGGCGTCGGTGGGCCGACCAGTCGCCCATTTCCAGCGCGCGCCCAATTTCCAGCGCTGGCTGATCTCCCAGCTACCGCCGATGGAGAAGAAATGCTCGCGATTGAAATCGGCGTCGTACGTTCCGAGGCCGTCGTTGTCGTCGATGCGGGCATTGTTATAGGCGTAGACCACATTCCCGAACCAGCCATCTTCGAAGCGGCGGGACAGTACGACGTCCACACCGAGATTCGTGCCTTCTCCGTCGTTGGTGACGCGACCGCTGGTGCGTTCCGGCTCCACGACGAGGTTGTCCATCCACTGATAATACGGCTCGACGAGCAGCGACCAGTCCGGGCCGAAGAACCGCTCGAAGCCAACGCTCACGTGAGTGATCCGCTCATTTTCGATGGCGAAGTTCTCGGGGTTTGCCGCGCGGACCAACAAGCGCGGCGACTGGTAGAACACGCCCGCCGTGGCCGACACCCGCATGCTCGGGTCGGGCCGCCAGTTCGCTGCAAGCCTCGGAGAGAGAAGAGACTCCTCCGCGAAGCCGTCGCGATCGTAACGAAGGCCGGCCCGGAAATCCCATTGAGTGAACTCGAACACCTGTTCGGCGTATGCAGCGTAGCTGGTCTTCTTCGCCTCATAGACCGAATCGAGGTCGGCCGGTGTCAACGTGATGAATTGCTGACCGGGCGGGCGCGGATCGGTCGAGCGATAGACGAATCGATCCCAATCCTCCCGGAGCGCCGTCGAATATTCGACGTCGGTCTGCCAGACGCGCAATCCGGCCAGTCCCTGGCCATAACGATTGCGGGTCACATAGTCGCTGTGCCAGCCGATCTCGGTTTCCTTCTCGGTGGCGGTGAGCAAGCGCTCGCGCAACGGCACATCCGAAGCAGGGGTGCCCTCCGGCACCAGATCAGGGTAAGCCTCGCCTTCCGATGAGGTCTTGTCGTTCGCGCGGACATAGAGACGATTCGTCCATTCACCGCTGTCCCCGAGCAGGCGACGCCAGGTCAGTCCCGCGAGGTACAGATCCTGCTCGGTATCGATCAGGGACACGTCCTCGAAGTTGGGGGACTCGAGGACGTTGCCGATGTTGCGCGTGTATTCCTCCGGCGCATAAATGCCGAGGAACTCGATGGTGTTTTCTGCATCGAGCGTGGTGACCGTCTTGAGGATGACATCGGTCAATTTCGGCTGGCCGATGTCCAGCTCCTCGATCATCTCGAAGACGCGGCCGAAATCGAACTGGCGCGCCGAGAAGAACAGGGTCGTATCGTCATGGACCCCGCTGGGTCCCTCGTAGCCGACTTCGAGGCCCGCGATGTCCACACGCACACTGGCGCTTGGCGTCGGGCTGCCGCCAGCGACATTGAGCTTGAGCAGTGAGCCCGCGCGGCCGCCGTACGCGGCGCTCCAGCCCCCGGGCGAGAATTCCGCGCCCGCGATGGAGTTCGGCGCGAAGATCGAATAACGGCCGCCGCCGCCGACATCCTCCTCCTCGCCGAGTGTCTGGTCGAAGTGAACCACCCGATCGAGGGGCAGTTCATCGATCAGGATGAGGTTGTCCCGAGGTCCACGGCCGCGTACCGAAAAGCTGGCGAATTCGCCGTCGGAAACCAGGCCCGGCAGGCCGTCGAGCGCTCGCAGCACGTCACTGCCCGTGCCGGCGGCGCTGCGCAGTTCCTCGCGGTTCAGCAACGAACTACTCACCGCCCCATTCGGATCGGCGACTTGCGCGCGCGCTACCACGACTACCTCCTGGAGCGCGTCCGTGCGCGCGAGCATCTCGAGGGTCAGCGGCGTCACCTTGCGGCCGACCACGCGCACGCTGGGTTCCCTGACGGCAACCAGGCCCGGGCCATCGGCCGTCACCGCATAGAGCCCCGTGTCCAGGTCGCTGAGTTCCACCGTTCCGTTGGCCGCGGTGCGACCCGAGATGGCCGTGCCATCGCGGGCGGTCAGCGTGACCGTCACGCCCTCGAGAGGTCGCTGCGTCTCCGCACTCACGACTGCAATGCGCATCCCGCCATCCGCGCCTTGCGCCATGGCAACGGACGGGGCGCAGATGATCAGCATCCCTGTGACAAGTCGGATGATCCGTTTCAAGACGGCTCCGGGAGCGGCTAACGGCAAGGATGGGTTCAGCATGGCGGGTTCCTCGAACGGTTGATCGTCGTCGGGAGCCAAACTAGCAATCGAGCCTGTCGCGAAACTTGCAGCGAATGCAGGAGTCGAGCACGGAGTCGTTGCCGAGTCAGATGGTGCCGACAATCACCGGGCCCGCTGCGGGAAATGCGAGAGCGGCCTTGGGAATCTGACCGTGCCTATCAAGCCCGTGAATGTCGTTGCGACCAACTGCACTGAGTTCACGAAGCAGGCGTACAAGAGTGAGGCGCGTGATTCGCGCGCACCTACACGGAGCGGGCGGCGATCGGAGATCAGAGGACTGCAGGGAAAATGGTCGGGGTGAAAGGATTTGAACCTTCGACTCCTACGTCCCGAACGTAGTGCTCTACCAGGCTGAGCTACACCCCGAACTGCGAGAACCCGGCGTCTGTACCCAGTCGCGGGGGCGCGCAGTCTACTGAAGCCCCAGTCCGCATTCAAATCAGCTTGCGGGAGGGGCTTGGCGGGGGTGAATGTGGGGGTATGAGCGACACCACGCCGGTATCCCAGCAGGAGCGCGTCCAGGTCATGGACGTGCTTCGCGGCGTGGCGCTGTTCGGCGTATTCCTCATGAACCTGGTGGCGTTTTCATCGGCGCCCATCATGGCCACGGAGAACCAGCTCCTCTCCCTGCCCACGGCCGCATTCGACCATGCGTTGCTCGACGTCCTGCGCTGGTTGGTCATGGACAAGGCGAACACGGTGTTCGCATTCCTGTTCGGTCTCGGCTTCTACCTGCAGATGCGCAGGCTCGAGGCGCGCGGCGCGGACTTCGAGCGGTTGTACAAGCGCCGGCTCACGGTGCTGCTGGTCATCGGGTCGATCCATCTCTTCTTCGTGTGGACCTGGGACATCCTGCATCTCTATGCGCTGGCGGGTTTCATCCTGTTGCCGCTGCGGCGGCTCAGTAATCGCGACCTGCTCGGCATCGGCCTGATCCTCGCGCTCGTCGGACGCACGGCGCAGAAAACGCTGGCGGAATTCGGCGCGCCGGGAAGCTGGACGGGGCTTCCGGGCGGGTATTCGGACGAGGACGTGCTCGCGCGCCAGCAGCTTTCCGAGAGCGGCGACTACTTCGGCATCGTCGGCAGCTTCTTCGACTGGGTGATCGTGGACTATCTCGCGAGCGGCATGATCTTCGGCTGGCTGAGTTATGCGCTGGGCCGCTTTCTGATCGGCGCCTGGGTGGGGCGACACGGCTGGATCGGGCGCGCGCGGGAATTCCTTCCCGGCTGGCGGCGGGTGAGGTCCTGGGGCTTGCTCGCCGGGCTGATCCTGGAAGGAGCGGCGGTGGTGTTGTCCGAGGCGTCCTGGCTCCCGGACTGGCCACACCGCGAGTTCCAGGCGGACTGCATCCATTTGTTCGCCGTTCCGGTCCTGGCGGCCGGTTATGTCGCCGCGGTGGTCGTGGCATTCGAATCCCGCGCCGGTTCCTGGCTCGCGGTGTTCGCCTGGCCGGGGCGCATGGCGCTCACTAACTATCTCGTCCAGAGCCTCTGCATCGGTTTCGTGCTGCTCGGGGTGGGGCCGGGCCTGGCGCTGGCCGGCAAGGCCGGGACTACGACCATGGTCGGAATCGTCTGTATTTTCTACACGGCGCAAATTCTGTGGAGCCGGTGGTGGCTACGGCGCTTCCGGTATGGCCCCATGGAGTGGGTTTGGCGTGCGTTGACCTATGAATCCAGCCCAGCCATGAAATAGTCTTAGGGGAGGGGGTGACATGAACAAGAAGTGGTCTTCGACTGTATGGGGTGGGGTGCTCTGCGTGGCCGCGCTGGCGGACGCGACGGCACAGGAGCCGGCGAAGCAGACGTTCGCGAAGGACGCCATGCCGGTGGATCTCAATTGTTCGGATCCCGCCGCATCCACACGGGAACTGCGCTGGGCGGACGCGACGCTCACGGTGAGCTGCAATGGCTCCGCGGGCAACGTGCCCATCCAGGGCAAGTACAAGATGGGGATCATCGAGGCGACCATCGACCTCACTACCTCGGACCCGGCCTGGCGACCGCAGGAAGTGTTCTGGTTCGGTGACGGCCGCAGCTTCCTGGTGAACGGCGCGGCCTCGGACACGGCGGGGCAGAACTTCATCGTGTTCCGGACGAATGCCGGAGAGCTCAAGCGCTCGGACATCACGATGAACGCTCGCAAGGCCATGCACGAACGACTCGCGAAATGCTGGCCGCAGATCCGCAAGACGCCTGCCTACTCGGATCCGGGACTCACCGCGTTCAACATGCTGGGTCTCGCGTGGCTGGATGAAGGCCGTGCGGTCGCCGTGTACGCGAAGGTTGCGCCGGATTCCAAGTACGGCGCGGCGACGGGCGAGGTGCTGGGCTTCGAACTCGATTCGCGCAGCGGCACCGTGCTTCGCACGATGACGGCCGCGGAGTTCAAGGATCGCTGGCAGAGTGCGGCGGCATGGCAGATCCGCGTACCCGAATCGGCGAAGTGCGGAAAGCTGTTCCCGTCGGTCGCGGACTGATCAGGACGTCCGTTCCTGCGCGAATCGCGCGAGGTTCGCGAGCGCCAGCCTGAAAGGCGTGTCCGGCAGCGCGTCGAGCGCGGCGAGCGCCTGTTGCGTCTCGCGCTGCGCGAAGCCGATCGCGTATTCCAGTCCGCCCGTGGTCTCGATCGCTTCGACGATGGGGCCGAGCTGCGCGAGTCCGCCTTGTTCGATCGCGAGCCGGATGAGCGCGCGCTGCTCGTCGTTGCCGCGGCGGAGCGCGTGCAGCAGCGGCAGCGTGGGTTTGCCTTCGGCGAGATCGTCACCCAGATTCTTGCCGCGCGTGGCCGGATCACTCTTGTAGTCCAGCACGTCGTCGATGAGTTGATAGGCCGTGCCGAGATGTTTGCCGTAACGCGCGAGCGCCGACTGCTGCGCGATGCTGGCATTCGCGAGCACCGCGGCGACTTCCGCGCCGGCTTCGAACAGGCGGCCGGTCTTGC
Organism: Pseudomonadota bacterium; assembly: GCA_046733635.1. GTDB lineage: Bacteria > Pseudomonadota > Gammaproteobacteria > Steroidobacterales > Steroidobacteraceae > CADEED01. Next base: position 48,276 of record JBKPPO010000235.1, read on the forward strand.
GGTAGATGACTTCCAGATAGCGTTGTTCGGTGGTCTCGGGATCGTGCGCATTCATGAGCTGCAGCACTTCACCTTCGGCGATCACGTTGGTGGCGTCCGCCATGATCTCCATGACGCGTTGTGAGCCCACGGTCGCCATCATCTGGAACGCGCGCGAATACACGAAGTCGCCGACGAGCACGCTCGCCTGGTTGCCGAAGATGTTGTTTGCCGTGGCGCGGCCGCGGCGCTTCTGCGAGCCGTCGACCACGTCGTCGTGGAGCAGCGTCGCCGTGTGCACGAACTCGATGAACGCGGCGGCTTCGATGTGTTTGTCGTTCTCGATGCCGCAGGCCCGGCCGGCGAGCACGCAGAGCAGGGGGCGGAGGCGTTTGCCGCCGCCGCCGATGATGTGTTCCGCCACCTGGTCGACCAGCGGCACCGCGCTCTTGAGGCGCGCGCGAACCATGGCGTCGACGGCCAGGAGATCGGCTCGAACCGGAGCTCTCACGTCGTCCAGAGTAGGCGGCGGCGTACCCCCGGATCGGCCGGTGGAGCGGGAAGTGGGCAGCTTGGTGACGTTGGAGCTCATTTAGGGCGTTGATTCTACGGGTTTATTTAGGCTTTGACCGGCCTTTGAGCCATCAGTAGAATGCGCGTCCCTTCGGGATGGCACACGGCTTTAAGGCTTTGGTCCCGAAAGGTTTTTTCGGAGATTCCACGATGTACGCGGTCATCGCCACGGGCGGCAAACAGTATCGAGTCGAAAAAGGCACCGTCCTCAAGGTTGAAAACCTCGCGGGCGAACCCGGCTCCACCATCGAGTTCGGCGAAGTCCTGCTCATCGGCGACGGCAGCGACATCAAGGTCGGCGCGCCGCTGCTCAAGGGCGCCAAGGTCTCGGCCACGGTCGAGAAACACGGCAAGGGCGAGAAGAAGGTCATCGTGAAGTTCCGCCGCCGCAAGCACTACCTGCGCCAGGGCACGCATCGCCAGCAGTACACGCAGGTCAAGATCACGGGCATCACTGCCTAACTATCGGATTCGGAGCTAGACACACATGGCACATAAAAAGGCAGGCGGCAGTACCCGCAACGGTCGTGAGTCGCACAGCAAACGGCTCGGCGTGAAGAAGTTCGGCGGTGAAGCCGTTCTCGCCGGCAACATCCTGGTCCGTCAGCGCGGCACGCAGATGCGCGCGGGCGCCAACGTCGGCATCGGCACGGACCACACGCTGTTCGCGCTCAAGGACGGCACGGTCAAGTTCGCGAAGAAGGGCACCGAGGGCCACACCTTCGTGAGCGTCGACGCGCAGGAAGCCGGCAAGGCGAACTGATCAGAAGTCATTTGAAATGACGTCGCGAAAAACCCGGCCTTCGCCGGGTTTTTTGTTGGCGCGAGTACCGCATCATGAAATTCGTCGATGAAGCCCGAATCAAGGTCGCTGCCGGCAACGGCGGCCGTGGCTGCGTGAGTTTCCGCCGCGAGAAGTTCGTGCCTTTCGGCGGACCGGATGGCGGCGACGGTGGCGACGGCGGCAGCATCACGCTGCGGGCGCGCGATGGCATCAACACGCTCGCGGACTTTCGCATCGTGCGCACCTTCCGCGCCGAGAACGGCCAGCCGGGCGGCGGCAAGGACATGACCGGCCGTGGCGGTTCCGACAGCCTCATCGATGTGCCCGTGGGTACGGTGGTGCGCGACAGCGACACCGGCGAAGTGCTGGGCGATCTCTCCGCGGCAGGCCAGAGCCTGCTCGTCGCCAAGGGCGGCAAGGGCGGCTGGGGCAATCAGCGCTTCAAGACCAGCAAGAATCGTTCGCCGCGCCAGTACGGCCCCGGGTTGCAGGGCGAGATTCGCGAGCTCGAACTCGAGCTCAAGGTCATCGCGGACGTCGGTTTGTTAGGCCTGCCCAACGCGGGCAAGTCCACGCTGATCTCGGCGATCTCCGCGGCGCGGCCGAAGATCGCCGACTATCCGTTCACCACGTTGTATCCCAATCTCGGCGTGATCTACTGCGGCAATCAGCGCAGCTTCGTCATGGCCGATATCCCCGGCCTCATCGAAGGCGCCGCGGAAGGCGCGGGTCTCGGGATCCGGTTCCTGAAGCATCTGCAGCGCACACGTGTGCTGCTGCATCTCGTCGACATCCTGCCGGTGGATCCGAATGCGGACCCGGTGCGCGATGCGCAAGCGATCGTGGGTGAGCTCGGCAAGTTCAGCGAAGACCTGCTCGCGAAGCCGCGCTGGCTGGTGCTCAACAAGAGCGATCTGCTGCCGGAAGACGAGGCGCGTGCGAAAGCCATCGGCATTGCGCAGAAGCTCAAGTACCGCGGGCCGGCGTTCCTGATCTCGGGCGTGTCGCGACAGGGCACGACGGATCTGACCGAAGCCGTCATGCGATTCATCGAGAGCGGCGAAGCGCCCGCTCAGGGGAATCTGCCGTTGCCGGTGGTCGTGCCGAAGGCGAAGCCGTTGAAGAAGGCGGCGCCGAAGAAGAAGTCGAAGTCGAAAGCCAGGCCCGGCGCCGGGAAGAAGCCCGCGCTAAAGGCAAAGGCAAAGGCAAAGGCGAAGTCGAAACTCCAGCCAAAGGCCAAACCCAAGGCGAAGGCGAAGGCGAAGGCGAAGGCGAAGACGAAGAAGTCCAAACAAAAAACCCGGCGCTAGGCCGGGTTTCTTGTTGATTCTCAGATGCTCCGCGTCCTTTTGACGCCGAACTCTCGACCTTACTTGCCGAGCGCCTTGATGCGGGCCGACAGCGCGCTCTTGTGGCGGGCAGCCTTGTTGCGATGGATGACGTTCTTGTTCACCAGCGAGTCGATGACCGGCTGTGCAGCTTTGAGGGCGGCGGTGGCATCAGCCTTGTTGCCGGAGGCGAGGGCGTCGTTGACCTTGCGCAGAGCCGAACGCATGCGCGAACGGAGCGCGACATTGCGGCCACGATTGGTTTCAGCTCGACGGGCGGCCTTCTCGGCCGACTTGGTATTCGCCACAAAAACTCCGAAATCCGGGTCGTTTGAAGGGCGCGTAGTGTGCTGAGGCACCCCTACCTTGTCAACGCTTGGATAAGGAGTCCGGTATAGTGCGCGCCTTGCGCGGTTTTTCCCTTATTTTCCGGGTGGTTGCCCGACAGGTAGACGATTGAGCGGCAGGATATTCAAGAGCACCGCGGTCACGGGTTTCGCCACCCTGATCTCGCGTGTGACGGGCCTGGCTCGCGAGATGGTCTTCGCCGCCGCTTTCGGCGCCTCGGCGTTCATGGACGCCTGGCTCGTCGCGTTCAAGATCCCCAACTTCCTGCGCCGGCTGTTCGCCGAGGGCTCGTTCAGCCAGGCCTTCGTGCCGGTGATCAGCGAGTACAAGCACAAGCGCGAACAGGCAGAGGTGCGCGCGCTCGTCGAGGACGTCGCTGGCACGTTCGCCGTGGTCCTGTTCGTGATCACGCTCATCGGCGTGATCGCCGCGCCGCTCATCATCCTGGCCTTCGCGCCGGGCTGGCACGACATCCCCGATCAATGGGACCTGGCCACGTCCATGCTGCGCTGGACGTTCCCCTATCTATTCTTCATTTCGCTGAGCGCGTTGTTCTCGGGCGTGCTCAACAGCTACGGCAGGTTCGCGCTGCCCGCGTACACGCAGGTGATCATGAACGTGGTCATGATCATCGTGGCCATGTGGGTGGCGCCGAAAACATCGAACCCCGGCGTGACGCTCGCGATGGGCGTGTTCCTGAGCGGCCTGCTGCAGGTGGGATTCCAGGTGCCCGCGGTGATCAAGCTCGGCTTGTTCAGATGGCCGCGCTGGAAACCGGCTGCGGAAGGCGTGCGCCGCATCGGCAGACTCATGCTGCCGGGCATCTTCGGTTCGTCGGTGGCGCAGGTGAGTCTGCTCCTGGACACCATCATTGTGAGCTTCCTCGTCACGGGTAGTTTGTCCTGGCTGTACTTCGCGGACCGCCTCATGGAATTCCCGCTGGGCGTGTTCAGTATCGCGCTGGCGACGGTGATCCTGCCCAGCCTCTCGCGGCATCATGCGGCGGAGTCCATGGAGCATTTCTCGGGCACGCTGGACTGGGCGCTGCGGCTGGTCATCGTGCTGGTATCGCCGGCCGCGGTGGCGATGCTGGTGTTCGCGGGTCCGCTCACGGCCACGACCTTCGGCTACGGCGCGTTCAAGCCCGATGACGTGCTCATGGCGAGCTACGCACTCATGGCGTACTCCTGGGGCTTGCTGGGATTCAGCCTCGTGAAAGTGCTGGCGCCGGGCTACTTCGCGCGCCAGGACACCAAGACGCCGGTACGCGTGGGTCTCATCGCGCTGGGCGTGAACATGACCCTGAACCTCACCGTGGTGCTGACCGCGCACCACCTGGGCTTCCCGTATCCGCACATCCTGATTGCCACTTCCACCTGCATCTCGGCGGCGATCAACGCCACGCTGCTGTGGGTGGGCCTCAAGCGTCGCGGCGTGTTCAAGGCCCGCCAGGGCTGGGGCCCCTTGCTGACGCGAGTGCTCATCGCCAACGCGGCCATGGCGGCGCTGCTGGTCTGGATGGGCGGCGACCTGTCGAGCTGGACCAGTCAGCCGGCCTGGGAACGCGCCGGGCGTCTGGCGCTGTGCATCGTGGCGGCGGCCGCCGCGTATTTCGCGGTCCTGTTCGTCGCCGGCACGCGGTTGCGACACGTGCGCAACGTGGCGGGGGCATAATCGCCCGTGGAATTCGTACGGGGATTGCAGGCCCTCGAGGCCAGACATCGGGGGGCCGCCATCACGGTGGGGAGCTTCGATGGCATTCATCTCGGGCATGGCGCGCTGATCGCCAGTGCTTGCGGACTCGCCAGGCAATTCGGCAAGCCCGCGATGATGTTGACCTTCGAGCCTTTGCCCCGAGAGTACTTGTCCGCGCGCATGAATCCGGCGCAGGAGCCGCCCGCGCGGCTCACGGATTTCCGCGAGCGGTGGCGGGTGCTGGAACGATCCGATCTGCACTACCTCTGCGTGCTGCGCTTCGACGAGAAGCTGCGTTCGCTGAGCGGTGAGCAGTTCGTGTCGCTGCTCACGGACCGCTTCGAGGCTTCGGCCGTGGTCGTGGGCCAGGATTTTCGCTTCGGGCGCGGCGGCGCCGGCAGCATCGCGTTGCTGCGCGCGGCGGCCGATGCCGGCAAGTTCGCGCTGGAGCTGGTGTCATCGGTGTGTACTGATGATGTCCGCGTGAGCTCGAGTGGTGTGCGCGCGGCGCTGGCGGCGGGAGAATTCGGCAAGGCTCGCGATCTGTTAGGGCGGCCGTACTCGATGCGGGGTCGCGTCGTGTACGGGCAGCAGTTGGGTCGCACGCTGGGGTATCCCACGGCGAACATCCGCATGCGCCGCGCGAAGATGCCGTTCACCGGGATACACGCGGTGCGTGTGCGAGGCGTCGACCCGGACAACGCGCACGCGCCTTTCGCGGGTGTATCGAGCCTCGGGTTCCGGCCCACCGTGGGTGGCAAGGAGCCTTTGCTCGAGGCCCATGTGTTCGATTACGACGGCTCGCTCTATGGACGCGAGCTCGAAGTGGAGTTCGTCGCGAAGATCCGCGATGAAGAGAAGTTCGATAGTCTCGATGCGCTGGTACAGCAGATGCGGCGCGACGAGGCGGCAGCCCGACAGATACTGAAGACGGAATAGACCCAAGTGGCAGACTACAAGAGCACGATCAACCTTCCCGAAACCGGCTTCCCGATGAAGGCCGACCTGGCGCAGCGCGAGCCGAAAATGCTCGAAGCCTGGGAGCAGAAGGATATCTACGGCCAGCTCCGCAAGATCGCGAAGGGCCGGCCGCGCTTCGTGCTGCACGATGGTCCGCCGTACGCCAACGGTCCGCTGCATCTCGGCCATGCCGTGAACAAGGTGCTCAAGGACATCGTCGTGAAGTCGCACACGCTCGATGGCTACGACTCGCCGTATGTGCCGGGTTGGGATTGCCACGGCCTGCCGATCGAACTCGCTGTCGAGAAGAAACACGGTCGCGTCGGCGCCAAGATCTCGGCCAAGGATTTCCGCGCGGCCTGCCGCAAGTTCGCGCAGGAGCAGGTGGAGCTGCAGCGCACGGGCTTCAAGCGCTTCGGCGTGCTCGGCGCCTGGGATCGCCCGTATCTGACGATGGATCCGCGCTTCGAGGGCCAGCAGATCCGCGCGCTCGGACACATCATCAAGAACGGCCACTTCTACAAGGGCGCCAAGCCTGTGTACTGGTGCCTGGACTGCCGCTCGTCGCTCGCCGAAGCGGAAGTGGAATACGAGGACAAGGTTTCGCCGGCGGTGGACGTGGCGTTCCGCGTCGTCGATCCGCAGGACTTCGCGAAACGCGTCGGACTGAACTTCGACAGCATCGCGACCCAGCCGGTGTCGCTCGTGATCTGGACCACCACGCCGTGGACGCTGCCTGCCAACGAGGCCGTGAGCCTCGGGCCCGACATCGAATACGTACTGGTGGAGATCGAGCGTGAGGGCGCCACCGAACTACTCGTGCTCGCCAACGATCTCGCGGATGCCTGCATCCAGCGTTACGGCGCGACGAAGGGTCATACGCGCGTGCAGTTCGCCGGCAAGGTGCTGGAGCATCTGCAGCTCGAACATCCTTTCCTGAAGAAGCATGTGCCCGTGATCGTGGGCGATCACGTGACGCTCGACGCCGGCACCGGCGCCGTGCACACCGCGCCCGCGCATGGTCAGGAAGATTTCGCGATCGGTCTCAAGTACAGCCTGCCCGTGGACAACCCGGTGCTGGGTGACGGCCGCTTCCGCGAGGGCACGCCGTTCGTGGCCGGCCTCAAGGTGGACGAGGGCGGCCAGCTGCTCATCAAGGAGCTCGAGAGCCGCGGCCGGCTGCTCAAGCACGAGCCGTTCAAACACAGCTATCCCTGCTGCTGGCGCCACAAGACGCCGGTGATCTTCCGCGCCACGCCGCAGTGGTTCATCTCCATGGACCAGAAGGGCCTGCGCGCGAACGCGCTGCGTGACATCAAGAAGACGCAGTGGGTGCCCGAGTGGGGCGAGCAGCGCATCTTCAACATGATCGAGAACCGTCCCGACTGGTGTCTCTCCCGCCAGCGCACCTGGGGTGTGCCCATCGCGCTGTTCGTGCACAAGCAGACGCAGGAGCTGCATCCGCGCACGCAGGAACTGCTCGAAGAGGTGGCGAAGCGCGTGGAGAAGACGGGCATCGAAGCCTGGTTCGAACTGGACGCGGCGGAGTTGTTAGGCGCCGAGGCGGAGCAGTACGAGAAGGTCACGGACGTCATGGACGTCTGGGCGGACTCGGGCCTCTCGCATGAGTGCGTGAGCAAGACGCATCCGGAAGAGGTGCATCCGCCCGTGGATCTGTACCTCGAGGGTTCGGATCAGCATCGTGGCTGGTTCCACTCCTCGTTGCTGATGTCCGAAGCCCTGTATGCGCGCGCGCCCTATAAAGGTGTGCTCACCCACGGGTTCACCGTGGACGAGAAGGGCCGCAAAATGTCGAAGTCGCTGGGCAACGTGATCGAGCCGCAGAAGATCATGTCCACGCTGGGCGCGGACGTGATGCGCCTGTGGATCGCGGCCACGGACTATGCGAACGAGATGAGTCTCTCGGACGAGATCCTCAAGCGCACCACGGATTCGTATCGCCGCATCCGCAACACCGTCCGGTTCTTGTTGGGGAATCTCGCGGGCTTCGAACCCGAAGTCGATGCGTTGAAGCCTGAAGAAATGGTAGCCATCGATCGCTGGGCGCTGGCGCGCACGGCCGCGTTGCACGAGGAGATTGCCGACGCGTATCGCAAGTACCAGTACCACCTGATCTACCAGAAGATCCACAACTTCTGCGTGGTGGACCTGGGCGGCTTCTATCTGGATCTGCTCAAGGATCGCCTGTACACCACCCCGAAGAAGAGCGCGGCGCGGCGTTCTGCGCAGACGGCGCTTTTCCATATCGCCGAGGCGAT
>JBKPPO010000236.1:0-3536 GCA_046733635.1 Pseudomonadota bacterium
CCTCCATTGAGGACCCGTAGTAATGGCTAACATGATGGCAACAGGCTTATCCAGCTTGCGCGCGATGCAGCGCGCGCTGGATACCACCGCGCACAACATCGCGAACGTATCCACGCCGGGATACACGCGTCAGACCGTGGACTTCTCCGCGCGCAAGCCCGATGCCCATGGCGGGAACTGGATCGGCACGGGCGTGAATGCCAATTCCGTTCGCCGCGTCTATGACCAGTTCGTCAACCAGCAGGTGCGCACGTCGAGCGGCAATCTCGCGCGTCTCGAGGCGTTCGCGACCCAGGCCGAGCGTCTCGACGACCTGCTCGGCAACACCGCCAATGGTCTCAGCACCTCGCTGCAGTCGTTCACCAACGCCATCAACGAAGTCTCGAGCACGCCGAATTCCGTCTCCGCGCGCCAGGTGCTGATCGCCGAAGCCAATGCGCTCTCGCAGCGGCTGCGCAGCTACGACACCCGCCTGCGCGAAATGTCGCAGGGCGTGGATACCCAGCTCACGGCCGAGGCCGGCGAGATCAACGTGATCGCCGACGGTATCGCGCGTCTCAACGGCGACATCGCCGTGGCGATCCAGAACACGGGCCAGGCGCCGAACGATCTGCTCGACAAACGCGATGCGCTCATCGACGACCTTTCGAGCAAGGTCAGCGTCCAGGTGGTGGCGGAGGGCGAATCCTCGCTCAACGTCTTCATCGGCAATGGCCAGCCGCTGGTGCTGGGTACGATTCCGTCGCAGGTCACGACCGCCGCGGATCCGCTCGACCCGCAGCGCCTGCGCCTCGCGCTGCAGACGCCGGCCGGGAGCGTGGACATCTCGCGCAACATCTCCGGCGGCACGCTCGGTGGCCTGATGGATTTCCGCCGCGAAATGCTCGATCCCGCGCGAAACGAACTCGGCCGCATCACGCTGGCCGTCGCCAACCAGATCAACACCCAGCATCGCGAAGGCATGGACCTGTCCGGTGCGCTGGGCGGGGACTTCTTCAACGTCGGTGCAGTGGGCGTCACGGGCGCCACCACCAACACCGGCAACGCCAACGTCACCGCGACGCGCACCGACGTCGGCGCGCTGACCACACACGACTACGTGCTCACGCGTACGACCACCGGCTACACCATGCGCCGCGCCGATACCGGCGCTTCCGTGAGTTTCACGGGCGATGGCACCGCGCTCTCTCCGATCCAGGTCGACGGCCTGTCGATCGTGGTGGGCGCGGGCGTGCAGACCGACGATCAGTTCCTGGTCCGGCCGACGCGCGAAGCCATCCAGGGCTTCAACGTCGCCATCACGGATCCCGCGCGCGTCGCGGCCGCTGCGCCCATCCGCGCTTCCGCGGCGAGCGGCAACACCGGCACGGCCACGATCACCTCGGGCGAGGTGCTGGACCGGAATACGCTGAGCCTCGCGCAGGCGGACATCCTGTTCACCTCGCCGACCACGTACACGATCAACGGCGGCCCGTCGCAGACCTTCGCACCGGGCGACAACATCGATTTCAACGGCTGGCGCGTGACCATCAACGGCGCGCCTGCCGCGGGCGATGCCTTCACCGTGCGCAACAACGCCGGCGCCGTGGGTGACAACCGCAACGCCTTCGCCATCGCGGATGCGATGCGCGCCGGCGTCATCGACAACGGCCTGGTGTCCGTGAATGCCGCCGTCGAGCAGATGACCGGCAACCTGGGCCTCGCGACGCGTTCGGCGCAGATCAACCGCGACGCCGAAGCCATCATCAACGAGAGCGACATCGCCACGCGCGACTCGATCTCGGGCGTGAACCTCGACGAGGAAGCCGCCAACATGCTGCGCTACCAGCAGGCCTATGCGGCGTCCGCGCAAATCATTGCCGTGGCCGGCTCGCTGTTCGACACGCTCATGAACGCGGTGAGGAGATAAGCCATGCGTCTATCCACCGCCGGGTTCCATCGCAACACGATCAATTCGATTCTCGAGCATCAGAGCAAGCTCGCGAAGACCCAGACCCAGATCACCACGGGCAAGAAATTCCAGACGGCCTCGGAAGATCCCATCGGCGCCACGCGCGCACAGGCGCTGGATCGCACGCTGGCCGACAACGCGCAGTACGGGCGCAATTCGAACATCGCCGAAGCCCGCCTGAGCTACGAAGAGCAGACGCTGGCGGACGTGACCACGTTGTTGCAGCAGGTGCGCGAACGCGCACTGCAGGGCGCGAACACCACGCTGGGCGTGGAAGAGCGCCGGATGATCGCCAACGACATCCGCCAGAATCTCGCGGCGCTCATGGAGCTCGCGAATGCCGACGACGCGAATGGCGAATACCTGTTCGCCGGCACGTCGACGACGACACGGCCGTTCACGCAGGGCGTGTCGGGCGTGAACTACCAGGGCGACAATACCAGCCGGCAGATCCGCATCTCGAGCACGCAGTCGCTGACCGACGGCCACACGGGCGCGGACGTGTTCATGGGTATTCCGGAACGCAATGGCGTGTTCGCGACGAACGTGCCGAACACCAACACCGGCACCGCCACCATCAGCGTGGGCTCGGTGACGGATATCACCGCGTGGGTCGCGGACAACTACACGCTGCAGTTCACGTCGGCCACCGACTGGCAAGTGGTGGACGACGAAGCGCCGGTCCCGAACGTCGTCGCGACGGGCACGGGCTTCGCGTCGGGGCAGAGCATCAGCTTCCGCGGTATTTCGATGACGGTCACCGGCACGCCGGCGGCGAACGACACCTTCACGATCCAGCCTGCGCAGGGTCGCGACATGTTCTCGATGATCGACGACCTGGCGAACACGTTGACGCTCGCGGCCAGCCAGGCCGGCGACGCGGCCATCTTCCAGTCGCGCATCGGCGGCGCCATCGCCAACCTCGACAAGTCGCTCGACCGGGTAGTTAGTGTGCGCGCCGAAGTCGGCTCGCGCCTGTCGGCGATCGACGCGGCCACGGAAACCCGCGAGGCCGAGGCCATCGACCTGCAGTCGCTGCTCTCGGATATCCGCGATACGGACTACGCGGCGGCGATCAGCACGCTGAACCAGCAATACGCGGGATTGCAGGCGGCGCAGGCGGCGTATACGCGCATCGCGCAGATGAGTCTCTTCGACTACCTCTAATGGGGACATTCCTCGTTTTCTAGGAAACGGGGACGCGGCTGGATTGGAGCGGCGGAGGAAGATCGAAGAGAACAGGACGTCCTAACTAGGTGGGCGGGGAGTGGGGACATTCCTCGATTCCGGATCAAAAAGGGACGCACCTGAAGCAGGTACGTCCCTTTTTGACCGCCTGCGGCGGGGAATCGAGGAATGTCCCCACTTTAGGCCTTTCGCCTAATACCGTGAGGGATCTCTCAAATCGGTGTAGGCCACCCTCGAAACCTCAAGTTGGGCGTCTCCCAACCGATACAGCACCTGAGCTTAGTAACCACGGGTTGAAAGCAACCCGGCAACACTTTCAGGAGTCGTTTCAATGCCTCAAGTCATCAACACTAACGTGGCGTCGCTGAATGCTCAGCGCAACCTCACGACCTCGCAG
>JBKPPO010000237.1:0-12082 GCA_046733635.1 Pseudomonadota bacterium
CACGGGCCAGCCCGAGAAGGCCCTGGAATCGCTCGACGACATCCTGCGGCGGTATCCGCGTTCACCGCAGATGGACGAAGTGCAGTTCCGCCGCGGCGAACTACTGTTCTCCGCCCGGCAGTACCGTCCCGCGCAGGACGCGTACGGCTTCGTCGTGAAGTCCGGCGACAAGTCGCCGTTCCTCACGCAGAGCCTCTACAAACACGGTTGGTCGCTGTTCAAGCAGGGACTCAACGACGAATCGCTGCCGTCCTTCGCGGGCGTGCTCGATCGCACCATGCTGAGCAAGCAGGGCGCGAAGCTGATTCCGGTCGACAAACTACCGCGCGCTTCGCGGGAGCTCGCCGATGACACGCTGCGGGTCATGGCCGTGACGTTCTCGTACGAAGACGATTCGGTGGCCGCCATCGATCGTTTTCTCTCGGGGCACAACAACCCGGCGTACGCGCCCATCGTGTATTCGCGCCTCGGCGATCTGTATGTCGAGAAGGAACGCTTCCAGGATGCGGCCGCGGTGTACCGCGCCTACGCCACGCGCGAGCCCAACAGCGAGTTCTCGCCCGGCCTCTCCATGCAGGCCATCGAGGCCTATCGCAAGGGCGGCTTCACGGAACTCGTGCTCGAAGGCAAACGCGAATACGTGGCGCTGTACAACTACGGCACTTCGTTCTGGCAGGGCCGCAACAAGGCGGACTACCCGAACATCGCGAAGGAACTGAAGACCAACCTCAAGGACGTCGCCACGTTCTTCCACGCCGAGGCGCAGAAGACCAAGAAGGCGGACCAGTACCTCGAGGCGGCGCGCTGGTATCGCACCTATCTCGAATCCTTCCCGGACGATCCGGAATCCTTCGGCACGCACTACCTGCTGTCCGAAACGCTGTTCTCGGCCGGCGATTTCCAGGGCGCGTCCGCGGAATTCACCAAGACCGCGTACGACTATCCGCGCAACCCGCGTTCGGCCGCGGCGGCCTACGCGGCATTGGGATCCTTCGCCAAGTACGAAGAGAAGCTGGACCCGGCCGCGAAGGCCGAGGCTCACAAGCTCGCGGTCGACGCGGGCGTGAAGTTCGGCACCAGCTTCCCCGAACATCCCGACAGCGCGGGCGTGCTGACCCGCGCGGCGGAGGACATCTTCGCGACGCAGGATCTGCAGCGTTCGATCGAAGTCGCCAATCTCGTGCTCGCGCATCAGCCGCCCGCGGATCAGCCCAAGCGCCGCATCGCGCACACCATCATCGGCCAGTCGAACTTCGATCTGCTGAACTTCGCGGAAGCCGAGAAGGGCTTCATCGCTGCGCGTGCGTTGCTGCCGCCGAACGACAAGATGGTCGCGGACCTGACGGAGCGCATCGCGTCCTCCGTGTATCGCCAGGCCGAAGCCAAGCAGAAGGCGGGCGACAACCTGGGCGCCGTCGACGACTTCCTGCGCATCTCGCAGGTGGCGGGCAGTTCGAAGATCGCTGCGCAGGCCGAATACGACGCCGGCGCCAACCTCATCAATCTCAAGGAATACCCGCGCGCCATCCAGGTGCTCGAGCGTTTCCGCGCCAACAACCCGAAGAGCGAATATACGGCCGACGTCACGCGCAAGCTGGCGGTGGCCTATGGCGAGACGGGGCAGGCGGGCCAGGCGGCCGTGGAGTTCGAGCGCATCGCGATGAATCCGGCCGAGAGCCGCGACATCCAGCGCGAAGCGAATCTCTCCGCCGCGGACCTGTATGCCAAGGCCGGCAATACGCCGAAGGCCGTCACGATGCTCGAACGCTTCGTGACTACCTACCCGACGCCGGTCTCCGATTCCATCGAAGCGCGGCAGAAGCTCGCGGACATCGCGGGCATGGCCGGCAACATCGAAGGCCAGCGCCGCTGGCAGCGCGAGATCGTGGCCGCAGACCGCAACGCGGGCGCGGGACGTACCGACCGCACGCAGTATCTCGCCGCGAAGTCGCAGCTCGCGCTGGCGTCGCCCGCGCGGGACGCGTATCGCGATATTCCGCTCGTGCTGCCGTTGAAGGCGTCGCTCGCCAAGAAGCGCAAGGCGATGACCGCGGCGCTCGACGCGTACAAGAGCGCCACGGACTACCAGGTGGCGGAAGTCACCACGCTCGCCACCTACGAGATCGCCGAGATCTACCGCAAGCTGGGCCAGGACATCATGAAGTCCGAGCGCCCGAAGAAGCTGCCGGCCGAACAGCTCGAGGAATACAACTCGCTGCTGGAAGAGCAGGCGTTCCCGTTCGAAGAGCAGGCCATCTCCACGCACGAGATCAATACCAGGCGCGTCAAGGACGCGGTGTATGACGAAGGCGTGAAGAAGAGCTTCGCGGCGCTCGCCGAGCTCAAGCCCGGCCGCTACGCCAAGACGGAGATGCTGAGCGCTTCGGCCGATGCCCTGGTGCCGCCCGCCCCGCCGGTCCAGGCGCCCGAGCCCGTGGTGGCCGCGCCGGCCGATCCGACGGCTGCGCCCGTGAGCGGCACCGCACCAGTTGCGCCCGCCGCGCCGGCCTGGAAGATCCCGTCCCCGCCGTCACGTGCGAACTCCGACTACACGCGCGCGCTCTCGATGATGCGAGGCGCGGATGCCACGCAGGCCATCCTCGAGATGCAGGTGCTCACGCAGTCCTATCCCGAACTGTCGGGACCGCATCTGAACCTCGGCATCCTCTATCGCAATTCGAACAATCTCCCGGAGGCCGAGAAGTCCCTGGCGAAAGCCACCGAGCTCGCACCCTGGGACGCCCAGACCTGGACCGAATATGGCGTGACGCTGCGGCAGGCCGGCAAGTTCGCCGAAGCGCGCGCGGCTTACGAGAAAGCGCTCGAAGTGAACCCGTCCTACGCACCCGCGCACCGGAATCTGGGCGTGGTGCTCGACCTGTTCCTCGATGATCCGGTCAAGGCGCAGGCCGAGTTCGAGGTCTACAAGACGCTCACGGGCGAGGACAAACCCGTGAGTGGCTGGATCGCGGAGCTGCGTGCGCGCAATCGCGTGAACGCGCCCCGGCCCGCGGCGGAACCCTCCGCTGTGCCCGCGGAAGAAGCGCCAGCGGCCGAGACCGCGCCGCCACAAGGAGGCTGACATGACCAAACTCGTTTTCTGCGCGATGTTGTTGCTGGCGGGCGCCGCACTGGCCCAGGAGCCGCAACCCGCCGCGCAGCCCGCACCTGCCAACCCGGACTCGCGCGATGCGATGGAGCCGGGCGTCAATACTTCGTCCCCGGCCTCGTCGCCGCCTGCGGCCCCGGCTAACAACCTACCCGCGCGTCCCGCCACGACGCCCGCCAATCCACCGGCCAATCAGCCGGCGGCCGCGGCTAACAAACCCGCCGCGCGTTCGAACGCCAAGGACCGGCTGGATCTCGATTCCTCGCAGATCACAGGCAACCGCGAGCTGCCGAAAGTGCTGTACATCGTGCCCTGGCGCGGTGCAGAGCTGGGCGACCTCGTCGGCCGCCCCGTGAACAGCCTGTTGGACGAGGTGCTGGAGCCGGTGGACCGTGACGTCTTCCGGCGACAGAACCGCTACTTCGAAGCGCTGCAACCGAACAGCAATGCGCCTGCCGGTAAGCCTGAGAAGTGATTAACAGTTTTTGTCACTTATGTAATTCAATCTTCGTAGCGCTCGGGCCCCCGAGCATGTTCGTTTTCTAGGAGAGTTCCGTGGGTTGGTTCAACACAGTCGTCAATTTCTTCAAGGATGGCGGATTCGTCCTGTTTCCGCTCGGCATCATCTTCGTCGTGGGTGTGGCCATCGCCGTCGAGCGCTGGCTGTTCCTGACCGTCGAGACCGCGCGCAACCGTTCGCTCTGGGACGAAGTCGCGCCGCATCTCGGCGCCGGCAACTTCAAGGCGGCCATCCAGCTCGCCAACAGCTCGCAGGCGCAGATCGGCACCGTGCTCAAGTACGGCCTGGCCCGTCTGTCCACCGCGCGCCGCCGCGATGACATCCAGCAGGCGATGGAAGAGTCGCTGCTCGAGATCGTCCCGCGCCTCGAAAAGCGCACGCCGTATCTCTCGGCGCTCGCCAACATCGGCATGCTCATCGGCCTGCTGGGCACCATCCTCGCGCTGATCCACGCGTTCGGCGCGGTGGCGCAGGCGAACCCGGCGGAAAAAGCCGCGCTGCTGGCCGCCGCCATCTCGGAAGCCATGCACGCCACGGCCTCGGGCCTGTTCGTCGCCATCGTGCTGCTTCTGGCGCACATGTTCCTCGAGTCCAAGACCACCTCGCTGATCGACAGCCTCGAGATCGCGGTGGTGAAGTTCCTGAACTCGATCACCGAGCGTTATTCGGAACCGTCCGCGCCTGCTCCGCAGGGTGGCATTCCGCCGCGCGCCCCGGCTCCCCGTCCTGCCTGATAGCTAGTCACCAGACCGCCTAGCCACAGCAGAGGAACGCCAGATGTCTTCATCGAAACTTGCAGCCCGCGCCATTCGCAACCACGCGAAGTACAAAGGCCGCAACGACCTCAACATCGTGCCGATGATCGACATGATGGTGATCCTGGTGTTCTTCCTGCTGTTCACCGCGGTGTTCTCGAACACGCAGATCCTCGAGCTCAATCTTCCGGCGCCCAACTCCTCGGTGCCGGAACTTCCAAAGGGGCTCCAGCTCGAGGTGATCGTGCGCCAGGACAAGATCGAGGTGGCGGACCGCAACACCGGCGTGCTCAAGACGCTGCCGAAGGTGAACGGGGAATACGACTACGCGGGACTGTCGCTCTTCCTGCGCGACGTGAAGGCCAGATATTCGACTGTGCTGGCCGGCAACGTGCTGCTCGAACCGAACATCCCGTACGACGTGCTCGTCCAGACCATGGACAACACGCGCGTGTGGATCGACACCACCGGTCCGCTGCTGCAGAAGGTCGAGTTGTTCCCGGACATCTCCGTGGGTGACGCGCCGCTGGTCGGCGCCGCCGCGGGAGGTGGGAAGTGATCTCCTACCGCATCAAGAAACATCGCCAGCGTTCGCACGGTGGCAGCCACATGGCGCTGGTGCCGTTCATCGACATGCTCACCATGCTCGTGGTGTTCCTGTTGTTGCACAGCTCGGATGTCGAAATCCTGCCCAACACCAAGAACATCACCATTCCGCAGTCCGTGGCCGAGCTGAAGCCGCGCGAGACCGTGGTGGTGATGGTCAC
Source organism: Pseudomonadota bacterium (assembly GCA_046733635.1). Classification (GTDB taxonomy): domain Bacteria; phylum Pseudomonadota; class Gammaproteobacteria; order Steroidobacterales; family Steroidobacteraceae; genus CADEED01. The sequence continues at coordinate 5,152 of JBKPPO010000237.1, forward strand.
CACGGACGAACTCCTGGTGAATGGCCGGGCAGTGGCGAAAGTCTCCGAACTCGTTTCGAGCGAAGGCCCGCTGGTCATCGAGCCGCTGCGCGCCGCGCTCAAGGAGCAGGTGGATTCCAGCCTCCGCTCCGCCGCGCAGGAAGACCTGGCGGAACGCGAAGTCACGATCATGGGTGACAAGAACACGCCGTTCACCGTGCTCAAGAAGGTGATGGCGACGGCCACTGCCGCCGACTACGGCAAGGTCTCGCTCGCCGTGCTCCAGCGCGAAGTCGTCTCGGGTGGTGGCGCATGAACCTGACGCTCGGGATCGCGCCCTTCTTCCGCAAGTTCGACCTCCCGTGGGGGTTGAGCGAGGAGAGCGAGCACCGTTTCGTCGTGCTGCTGCGATGGTCGCTCGGCATCGCGACATTGTTCGCCATCATCATCTGGCTGCTGCCGCAGCCCGAGCGCGCCAAGGTCAAGCCGGAGGATCTCTCCGAGCGCGTGGTGCAGCTCATTGTCGAGAAGCCGAAGCCGCCACCGCCGCCTCCGCCGCCGGAGCCGGAAGAACAGCCGAAGCCGGAGCAGCCCAAGCCCACGGAACAGCCGAAGCCGCAGGAGCGGCCCAAGCCCAACGTGCGCAACCAGGGCATGCTCGCGCTCGCGGACGAACTCGCCGATCTGCGTGAGCAGAACCTCGATCTCAAGGATCCGCAGATGAAGACGCCGGTGGAGGATGCGCGCTCGGAGCGCAACCTCATCACGTCGGCAGCGGGTCGCGCATCGGGCGGCATCAACACGTCGAACATGTCGCGCGGATTCGGCGGCGGCGCCGGCGCGATCGGTACACACACGACGACCCAGGTGCAGCATGGCGCCGGTCTCGATCCGAACGCCGGCGGCAAGGTGCAACGCACGGGCACGAGCGGCAAGGCTTCCCGCGCGCGTGAAGAAGTCGAGATCGTGTTCGACCGCAACAAGGGTGCGCTGTATGCGCTGTACGGCCGCGCCCTGCGCGACCAGCCCGACCTGCAGGGCAAGCTGGTGCTCGAGTTCACGATCGCGCCTTCGGGCGAGATCACGGCCTGCCGCGTGGTGTCGAGCGAGCTCAACGACCCCGAGCTCGAGAAGAAGATCGTCGCGCGTGTGCGCCTGATCCGCTTCAAGGCCGCGGACGTCGAGCCGTTGACGGTCAGCAAACCCATAGACTTCTTCCCGGCCGCGTAGCGGCCGCGGAGCTCTGCCATGAACCTGCAATCCGAGATCGACTACTACACCGAGATCCGGATCGCTGACAAGGCGAGGCTGCTCGCGAGCTTCCTGTACGAGCTGACATCCGAGGCGCGCGCCACTTACGGCGCCTCGCAGGAAGCCGTGCACGACGGCGCGCATCTGCGGTTCGTCAATGAGATGACGAACCGCATCAGCAAGCTCATCGAGCAGTACCTCGGCGACGACCGGGCGCGCCCGTCCGATGACGTGGTGCTGCGCATGCTGCTGAGCCCGCGTGCCGACAAGGTCGCCGAGCGAATGGTGCAGACCGCCTACCGACGCGCGCTGCAGAACTTCGAGCGCTACGACACCACCGTGTTCATGAACTCGTAATGGGGTCACTCCCCCCAACTCTTCGAAGAGAAGGCTGGCAAAAGGGGTCAGGCCTCACTCCGGGCGCGTGCGATGCCGGGATCGCGCGGCCGGCTCGTCAGGAGCGAGCACGCTTCGCGTGCCCTCGTCGCCGGCTATGCGCGCTCCATTCGAAGCGGTATCGCTGAAAGGGGCATTGTTCCCGCGCGCATTGACGCCGGCTCCTCGGTGCTCGCTATTCCTCGCCGACCGCGCGATCCCGGCATCGCACGCGCCTGGTGAAGGTTGCTTCCTGTTCCCAGGACGATGAAGCCAGGCCTCACGATTTCCCTGCTGGATGCAGAGTCGTCTTCAGCCACACGAATCCCAGCGTCCCGGCGATCAGCGACGCCACGAGCACCGACAGCTTCGATGCGTTGATCGATTCCACGTCGCCCGCGAACGCGAGGTTCGTGATGAAGATCGACATGGTGAAGCCGATGCCGCCGATGAGCCCCGCGCCCACCATGTGTTTCCAGTGCACACCGGACGGCAACACGCACAAGCCGATCGACACGGCGACCGCGCTGAAGATCAGCACGCCGAGCGGCTTGCCCAGCAGCAATCCCAGCCCGATCCCGAGCCCGTTCGCGCTCGCCAGCGCCGCGACCGAATCCAGGCTCAGCGCGATGCCCGTGTTGGCCAGCGCAAACAGCGGCAGGATCACGAACGCCACCGGCTTGTGCAGCCGGTGCATGAGCCGGTGCGACGGCGAGTGCGCGTCGCCATCACGCGCGGTGAACGGAATAGCAAACGCCAGCAGCACCCCGGCGATGGACGCGTGGATGCCGGCGTTCAGCAGGCACACCCACATCGCAACGCCACCGAGCAGGTAGGGCCAGAGCGACATCACCCGGAGCGGCCGGTTCAGCGCGATCAGCGCAAGCCATATCCCCAGCGCCGCCGCGAGATAAGTCCACGACAACTCCGCCGTGTACACCAGCGCGATGAGCACGATCGCGCCGAGATCGTCGATCACCGCGAACGCCACCACGAACACCTTGAGCGCCGGCGGCACCCGCGAACCCAGCAGCGCCAGGATCCCGAGCGCGAACGCGATGTCCGTAGCCATCGGGATGCCGAACCCCGGCTCGGTCGGCAGGCCTGCGTTGAAGAAGTAATGGATCAGCGCCGGCGCGAACATCCCGCCTGCCGCGGCCACGGCGGGCAGCATCGAACTGCGCACGCTGGAAAGCTCGCCCACGTAGATCTCCCGTTCGAGCTCCAGGCCGATCAGCAGGAAGAAGACCGCCATGAGCGCGTCGTTGATCCAGTGCTCCACGCTGAGCGGGCCCACGGGCGCCTGCCAGGCCGCGAGATAGGCGGGTCCCAGCGCGGAGTTCGCGAGGCCCAGCGACAGCACGGTGCAGGCGAGCAGCAGGATGCCCCCGAATTGCTCGGAGCGGGCGAAACGCAGGAAGGCATCGGTCAGGCGCAATGGCGCCGGTGGCGGGGTCTCGGGTTTCATGGATGAAGTATGCCTCGACTCTGTCCGCCATCACTCGTGCTAACTTCCCACGTGCATGTCGGACTCCCCGCTGCCACTCATCATCGTCCTGTTAGCCGCCTGCGTGTTCGTCGTGACGCTCGCGCGGCGCCTCGGCCTGCCCAGCATCCTGGGCTACGTCACCGTCGGGCTGCTGCTCGGCCCGCACGCGAGCGGCCTGTTCCCCGAATCCGAAGTCACGCACCTGCTCGCCGAGCTCGGCGTGGTCTTCCTGCTGTTCACGCTGGGACTGGAATTCTCCTGGCCGCGCATGGTGGCGCTGCGCCGCGAGGTGTTCGGTCTCGGCGCACTGCAGGTGCTCGGCACCACCGCCGTGGTGGCGGTGATCGCCCGGATGTTCGGCCTCGGCTGGGCCCAGTGCATCGTGCTCGGCGGTGTCGTGGCCGTGAGCTCCACCGTTCTGATCGTGCAGCAGCTCGCCGAGCGCGCCGAATTGAATCGCACTCATGGCCGTCTCGCGTTCAGCGTCGTGCTGTTCCAGGACATCGCCGTGGTGCCGTTCCTCGCGCTCGCCGCGGCGCTCGCGCCCGACGGAGAAGCTTTCACCCTGGGCAACACGCTCAAACTCGTGGGCGCGGGCATCGTGGCCGTGCTCGTCGTGCTCGCGGCGGGGCGGTGGCTGCTGCGGCCGCTGCTCTACGTGATCGCGAACAGCCGCGTGCGCGAACTCTTCACGCTGGCCGTGCTGCTCGTCGCGCTGGCCTCGGCCTGGGCCTCGCATCTCGCGGGACTCTCCATGGCGCTCGGCGCATTCCTCGCGGGCATGATGCTCGCCGAGACCGAATACCGTCACCAGGTCGAAAGCGTGATCCGGCCGTTTCGCGACATCCTGCTCGGCCTGTTCTTCATCTCGGTCGGCATGCTGCTCGACGTGATGGCGCTATGGCACGAGCTTTGGCTGATCCTCGCGCTGGTGGCGTCTCTCGTCGTCGTGAAAGGTGTGATCGCCTCGGTCGCCACGCGCCTGTTCGTGGATTCGAACTTCAAGGCGCTGCGGACCGGCATCACGCTCGCCGTGGGGGGCGAGTTCGGCATCGCGTTGCTGACACTCATGCTGCAGAACCAGGCCATCGACCCGGCGATCGCGCAGCCGCTGCTCGTGGCCGTCGTGCTCGCCATGGTGATGGCGCCCGTGATCCTGGCGAACAACAAGCGCCTCGCGCGATTGCTGCTGGGCGAACGCGGTCCGCCGCGCACGGCGCTGGATCGCGAGGACGCGGCGACGATGGCGGTGGCCAAGCGCGAACACGTGATCCTCTGCGGGTTCGGCCGCGTGGGGCAGAACGTGGCGCGCGTGCTCGAGGCGCAGGGCTTCGAATACATCGCCGTCGACCTCGATGCGGTGCGCGTGCGCCATGCGCGCCAGATGGGCCATCCCGTGGTGTACGGCGATTCGGCCGATGAGCAGGTGCTCGAAGAGGTGGGCCTGCGCAACGCCAACGCCGTGGTGATCTCGTTTTCGGATACACCGGTGGCGCTCGCCATCCTGCAGAGCCTGCGCAAGCTGCGCGGCGACGTGCCCGTGCTGGTGCGCACACCCGATGATTCGCGGCTGCACGAGCTCAAGGCCGCGGGCGCCACGGAGGTCGTGCCCGAGGCTTTCGAGGCCAGCCTCATGCTCGCGTCACACGTGCTCATGTCGCTGAAGGTTCCAGCCGCCACGATGATGCGCACCGTCGCCGAACTGCGCGGCAATCGCTACGAGATGCTCCGCAACGTGATCGCGCGTGGTGACCATTCGGAGAACGACGCCGCATTCCAGGAGGAAGTGCGATCCGTGGTGCTGCCGCCCGGCTCGTGGTGCATCGGCCGGAATGTGGACGAGGTGCGCAGGGCCGGCGCGGACGTGGCATTCACGGGCATCCGGCGGCAGGGAATCCTCGGCCGCGAGCCTTCGGGCGAAACGCAGTTCGAGGATGGGGACGTGGTGGTGATCTACGGCACGCCGGAGGCGCTGGAACACGCCGAGGCGGTGCTGCTGGCGGGATGAGACCGCGCGTCCTCATTCTGACCGCTTTGGCACTGCTGTCGGCAGTCGGCATTTCGCTGTTGATCGGGCGAAGCAAGACGGAAGAAGCCGTGCCGCGCAGTGTCGCGGTGAAACCCGCCGCACACCCGGCGGCCGCGCTTGTGAATTCTCCGGCGGGAGCCGTCCACGTCCCGATGGACGACACCGCCACGCCGGCGCCAGACTTCGCGGCGCGATTCCGCGCGGCGACCAACTACTTCGAGTTCGTACGCGAAACTCGGCCAGCCGCGAAGGCCGGCAATCCGCGGGCGCAGGTCTACCTGTATCGCGCCCTCAAGTCCTGTTCGATGGACTATCAATATCTGTTCAAGTCACACAGGCAGAAACGGTACCTGAGTTACGACGAAGGACTGCAGCAGGCGGAGAAGCGGCTGCCGTTCCGCCCCGAGTACGTGCGGCTGGTCCATACCCGTTGCCATGGTCTGTTCGATCCGCTGGACCCCGAAGTCGAGAATCCGGACGAGTGGCTGCGGAAGGCAGCTGCTGGGCTGGACCCGTTGGCGCTCGCGTTGGCGGTCAATCGATCCTTCGCATCGGAGGAGGAAGTAGACGGGATCAAGATAGTCAGTCAAGGCTCGACCGAGGAGGATGCGCGACTCGCCAAACGTCAGTTGGGCACAGCCATCCGATCGAGAGACCCCGAGGTTCTCTTCGAGGTGGCCCACAAACTCCACCCGTCGGACTCGACCGGCTCGCCATCGGAATACATCAACATGGAATGGGTACTGGCGGCGTGTCTCCGCGGACTCGATGCTCGTCGTCCAGCCCCGCCGTGACGGGATACTGCCTGTGGGATTGGAATTGCCAACCCTACGAAACCCTGCCCGACGTGATACAGCGTGCCGCGGGCAGCAGTTTTCCAGCGATCGAGGTGCGAGCACGCGAGATCAACGCGCTCATTGACGCCGGCAAGTGGGAAGAGCTCGGCTTCGGCGAGACTATCTACGATCCGTGAGCTCGCCGATATCCGGCACTCCCTCGCTACTGCGTCCGCCCTCACGCGCATGACGCGCGCGCTCCGCCAGCCTTTCATACACCGCGCGAAGCTTGTCGAGCTCCGCTTCCTCCAGCTCTTCGAGATTCATGAGAACGTTGTGCGCGCCCGGCGTCACGCGCAGTAGTTCGTCCAGCTTGATGTGCACGGCCTCCGCGTCGCGGTTCTGCGTGCTCTGGATCAGGAACACCATGAGGAAGGTGATGATGGTCGTGCCGGTGTTCACGACGAGCTGCCAGGTGTCGCTGAATCCGAAGATTGGGCCGGTGATGGCCCAGCCGGCGATCACGAACACCGCGAGGGCGAACGTGAGCGGCTGTCCCGTGGCGCGCGAAGCGCGCTTTGCGAACTGCGTGAACCAGGACGTGGACTTGGCTGGCCTCATGACTGCTCTCCATTGGGACCCGGAAGCAGGTTAGGCGATCGAAGGACCGGGTAGATCGGACAAGCGCTGGAACTGCTGTCGGCCTTGCCCGAGACCCTCCTAACCACGTTTCCCGGCGATCGACAGCACGAACACGCTGCCGACGATCATGGCGCTGCCGAGGATCTGCCAGACATTGAGCCTTTCGGCGAAGAACAGCGCCGCGAGCACGATGGTGGTCGGCGGCCCGATGGTGCTCGCGATGGCGGCGCGCGAAGCACCCACGCGTTTCATGCCCTCGGCTTGCAGCAGTCCGGGGATGAACATGCACGCGATGCCGAGCAAGGCCAGCAGGCCCCAGTCGTACGCCGCCAGCGCACGCACTTCATCCAGCGAGCGGAACACCGCGAAGTGGATGGCCAGCAACACCGC
>JBKPPO010000238.1:0-5153 GCA_046733635.1 Pseudomonadota bacterium
GACGAGGATCTTGTGAGGCTCCATGCGCCGGCCATGATACCGGAGCGGAACGTCAGGGATTGCGGGCTTTGGCCGCGAGCCGCGCGAACTCCGCCGGCGTCAGCGTTTCCGGACGCACGCCCGGATCGACGCCGGCGGCCACGATGTCTTCCACGTCCATGAGCGCGCGCAACGCATTTCGTAAAGTCTTGCGGCGGGCCGAGAAAGCCGCTGACACGGTACGCGCGAATGCGGGCGGCAGATCGAATGCGGGCTTGGGGCGCACCGTCAAACGGGCCACGGCGGACCAGACTCGCGGTGGCGGCGAGAACGCGCCCGGGCCGACATCGAAGAGATGGGTGGCCTCGAACCACGGCGCGAGCATCACGGTGAGCCGGCCGTAGGACTCGCTGCCCGGCGCGGCGGCGATGCGGTCGATGACTTCCTTCTGAAGCATCACGTGCAGGTCGAGGATGTTTTCATGGGCCTCCACCAGATGGAACAGCAGCGGCGTGGAGATGTTGTAGGGCAGGTTGCCGATCACGCGGAGTTTCGCGCCACGCGTGGCGGACAACGCGCGGAAATCGAAATCCAGCGCGTCCGCTTCGTGCAACGCGAACTCCGGCCGATCGCCCCAGCGCTCACGCAAGGCCGCCGCGAGATCGCGATCGATCTCGATGGCGTCGAGCGTGCGGCTGCGGCCCATCAGCAGCTCCGTCAGCGCGCCACGGCCGGGACCGATCTCGACCAGCGCCTCGTCTGCAGCGGGCGCCATCTCGCGCGCGATGCGCTCGAGCACGCCGCGGTCGTGCAGGAAATGCTGGCCGAATCGTTTGCGAGCGAAGACCAAGGGCTAAGCCTGCGGACGGGCGGTGCGTGCGACGAACTCCGCGGCGAGTCGCGTGGCGGCTTCGAGGCTGCCCGCGTCGGCACGGCCCGTGCCGGCGAGGTCCAGCGCCGTGCCGTGGTCCACGGACGTGCGGATGATGGGGAGGCCCAGCGTGATGTTCACGGCGTGGCCGAACCCCGCGTGCTTGAGCACCGGCAGGCCCTGGTCGTGGTACATGGCGAGCACCACGTCGTAGTTAGAGGCATTACGCGGCACGAACACGGTGTCGGCCGGCAGGGGACCGTCCACCAGCATGCCGGAGGCTCGCGCACGTGCGATGGCCGGCGCGATCACGTCGCGATCCTCGGTGCCCAGGTGGCCGCTTTCGCCGGCGTGCGGATTCAGGCCGCAGACGGCGATGCGCGGACGCGGCAGCCCCCAGAGCCGGCTCATGTCCTCATGGAGGATGCGCAGCGTGGTGTCGAGCAGGGCGCCGTCGATGGCGTCGCTGACTGCGCGTAAGGGCAGATGCGTGGTGGCGAGCGCGACGCGCAGCTTGTCCGCTGCCAGCAGCATCACGGGATGTGCGGCGCCCGTGCGCTCGGCCAGGTATTCGGTGTGGCCGGTGAATGGCACGCCCGCGTCGTTGATCACGCTTTTCTGGACGGGAGCGGTGACGATGGCCGCGAACTCTCCGGACAACGCACCGTCGATGGCGCGATCCAGCATGTTCAGCACGTGCCGTGCGTTCGACGCATCGAGACGGCCAGCCACGCAGGTTTCCGCGAGCGGGATATCGAGCACATCGAGACCGGGCTTGCCCGATGGCGATCCGCTGGCGCCGTAAGGGCGCAGCTCCAGATCGAGACCCAGTCGCTGCGCGCGCTCGGCAAGCACTTCGCGGCTGCCGAGCACGACGACGGGAACGGGAAGCGGGAGCTGGGCGAGCGCGAGACAGAGATCCGGGCCGATCCCGGCGGGCTCACCTGCCGTGATGGCGATGCGCGGGCGCTGGATCAGAGCTTGTACTCGACGTACGCCTCGTCACGCAGGCGGCGCAGCCAGAGCTCGGTTTCTTCATCGGCCTTGGATTCGCGCAGCGCGCGGAAGGCGTTCTGCCGGACCATGTCCTGCGTGGAGTCGAACTGGCGGCGGCCTAACAACTGGATGATGTGCCAGCCGAACTGCGTGCGGAACGGCTCGCTGATCTCGTCGGGCTGGAGCTGCGCGAGCTGACGCTCGAACTCGGGCACATAGGTGCCGGGGCCGGCCCAACCGAGGTTGCCGCCTTCGGCCGCGGAGCCGGGATCTTCCGACACCACCGTGGCCACCGCGGCGAAGTTCTCGCCCTTGTTCAGGATGCGGTCGCGGATGCCTTCGAGCTTCTGGCGCACCGTGGCGTCGTCCTGCAGCTCGTTGGGCTTGATGAGGATGTGCCGCGCATTCACCTGGTTCACGATCACCTGCGCGTCACCGCGCAGCTCGTTCAGGCGGACGATGTGGAAGCCCGAGGGTGTGCGGATCGGCTTGGTGACGTCGCCGGCCTTGAGCCCCGCGACCATCTCGGCGAGGAACGTGGGCAGCTCCGGACCCTTGCGCCAGCCGAGCGCACCGCCTTCGAGCGCGGTCTGCGCGTTGGAGTTGGCCACGGCCAGGCGCGCGAAGTCTTCGCCGGCCATGGCCTTGTCGTACACGCCCTGCGCCTTCTTTTCGGCTTCGTCGAGCTGCTCGGGCGTCGCTGCCTGCGGCACGGCGATGAGGATGTGCGAGATGTTGTACTCGTTGCTCTCGGAGGGCGCCTTCTTCTGGCGCTCGATGAACTGGTCGATCTCGCGCGGGCTCACGTTGATGCGCGCGATCACATCGCGCTGACGCAGCATCTGCATCGCGAGTTCCTTGCGCATGCTGTCGCGATAGCTGGCGTAATCGATGCCCTGCTGCGCGAGCGCCTGCGGCAACTGCGCCAGCGGGATTCGGTTCTGTTCGGCCACGTCGCGCAACGCGTTGTTGAGCACTTCGTCCGACACCTTGATGCCCGCGCGGTCCGCACGCTGCATCTGCAGTTCCTGCAGCACGAGGCGTTCGAGCACCTGCTGGCGGAGCACGTTCTGCGGCGGCAGTTCCAGCCGCTGCGAACGCATGCGGTCCGCGATCATCGCGATCTGTTCGTCGAGTTCGCTCGAGAGGACGATGCCCTCGTTCACCGTGGCCGCGACGCGGTCCAGGAGTTCGCCCGAGCTCGACGCTTCGCGCGTCTGCGCGGCAGCGAAGGGGCTCGCGAACGCGGCGGCGACCAGCAGCCAGACGGCGGAGAGACGGGTGCGCGAAAATTCTTTGTAGATCATGGAGTTGTATATCAGCGCAGGGAAGTTTCCGGCGAGTATCCCCGAATTGAGCGTTCCAGGAAAGCGAGAACATCGGTTCCGACACTCGCTAGTCCGTTCAGTTCCAGCTGGATCTGGAAGCCGGTTTCCTTGTCGCCGTCGCGGCTGGAGACGAAGCGCCGCGCCACCGTGCGGATGCGCCAGCAGCAGGCGCGGTATTCGAAACCCGCGAATTGTTCGAGCGCCGTGCTGTCACGCAGGCTGTAGACCACGCGGCCGAACGCATTCCACTGCTTGCCGATCGGCCAGAACGACGAGAACTCCGCCTGCTCGATGCGATCGTGCTGCGCGCGGTAGGCGAGGTTGATCACCTTGTCGTCATCGGGGCGGTACTGCAGCCGGAACTGCGAGCGTTCGCTGCGAGTGTCCTCGGGATTCCACTGGATGCCCGCCTCGATGTTCCAGTCCTTGTAGGCGGTGAGCGAGACCTGCGCGATGAAGTCCGAGGTGTCGCGCGTGCTCGGTGTCTCGTTCGGCAGCACGACGCGTGGCTTGTCGAAGTAGTAAGCCTGGCCGACGCTCACGGCCAGGTATTGCGCGCCGCTGCGCGAATCGAACAGGCGGCTCGTGAGCCCGAACGCGATCTGGTTGGCGTCGTTGACGCGGTCCGCGCCCACGTAGCGGTTGTTCCGGTAGAGCTGCACGAGATTGAGATCCGGAAGCCCCGTGTCGAACAGCGGCAGGTCGTTCTGCTCGCGGTACGGCGTGTAGAGATACAACGCGCGCGGCTCGAGCGTCATGCGGCGCTGGCCTTGCGAGCCCGAGCTGCGTTCGAACACCAGGCCGGCATCGATGGACGCGAATGGCAGCGAGCGCGTCGGGGATTCATCCGCGCCGGGCGCCGTGCCCTCGAGCGAATACTGCGTGTAGCGGAATCCGGCCGAAGGGCGCACGAAGAACCCCGGCGCCGACCAGTCGAAGCCCATGCGCGGCGCGACATCCATGCGCCAGCCGGTCACGCCGACATTGCGATCGAAGTTCACGAATTCGGCGTCGAAGCCGTATTCGATGGCCCCGAGTCCGGAATCCCAGTCGCCCGAAGCCAGCACGCGCGGCGTGCGCTCGTAGGGGCGCTGTTCGGGCAGGAGCTGCTCGTCGATGGTCTGGAAATTCTGGAATTGCGCGCGCACGTTCCAGTGCTCGTCGCGATAGGAGGCTTCTGCAATACGTTCCGTGAACGGCACGCTCGTGCCTTCGGGGCCGAGCGCGAAGTCCTCGAAGTAACGCGTGTCGCCGACGTCCGTGGCGTCGATGCGGAAGCGCCACTCGGCCGGCAGCTCCGCGACGTGGCGGAAGTGGCCGAAGTGCCGGTCGATGCCGGCCAGGTCGTCGTTCGGTAGATAGTTGAAGTCGAGCGAGCCGCGCTGGCTCTCCGTGAGGTAGCGGAACTCGCCGCCGAGATCGAGGCCGCGCTTGGCGTAGTAGACCGGCTGCGCCTCGAAATCCATGTTCGGCCGGATGTTCCAGTAGTAAGGCACCTCGAGCTGCGCGCCGTTGCGCGACGAGCCGCCGATGTTCGGGAACAGGAAGCCGCTCTTGCGCTGCGGGCCGATCGGGAAGCTCAGCCAGGGCGCGTAGAAGATGGGCACGCCCTTGAACTCGATGCTGGTGCCGCGGCCGGTGCCCTGGCGCGCTCGGGTGTCGAGTTCGATCTGGCGGGACTTCAGTTGCCAGTCCACGTCCGTCGCCGGGCAGGTGGTGAAGGACACCTCGTCGAGCGTGACCTTGCTGTCGCCGTCCACCTTGAGCGAACGGGCGGCGCCGCGTGCGTTGCGCGCGGGCAGCTCGAACTCCGTGCCCTCGAACGTGGCGCCCAGCGTGGGCGAGTACGTGCCCGAGTTGCCGCGGACGCGCAGCGCCGGATCCGTGTACTCGACGCCGCCGTCCACCTTGGCGCGTTCATTCGGCGCGTCGTACTCGAGGTGGTCGGCCCGGATGCGTTTGTCGCCCTGACGCAGCTC
>JBKPPO010000239.1:0-6894 GCA_046733635.1 Pseudomonadota bacterium
CCGGCGACCGGCGCGTATCGCGTGGTGAGAGGCGGCTGCTTTTTCATGGAGGCATTCGACCTGCGGTCGTCCGCGCGCTCGATGGCGTGGCCGAGTTTCCAGGCGCATCGCATGATCGGGTTCCGGCCGGTGCGGGAGCCCTGAACCGGCCGATATATGTCCGCACTACCCTTTCAGGATCGGTTCAGTCGCCGGAGCACATCATCTCCCCAGCACCAGAAGGAGTGTGACGTGAACCGGAAGAAGCCCCAGAACCCGCAGTTGCCGATACATGACTACCGCCCCGCACTGCAATGCGCCGTGTCGTGGATGGGCGACCGCTACCTGCTGGCGGAACCCGTGCGAAAGCTGCACAAGCCGGCGCCCTACTTCGCCGAAATCCGGCCGTGGTTACCGGCAACGCGTCACTGAAGATTCAGCGCACGATCCACCGAGAATCTCCCGGCTCCGCGGCCGATGAGCCACAGCAGGATTGCCGCCCAGGTGAGATGGGTGGGCCACGCGTCGGGGTAGACGAAGACCTGGATCACCGCGGTCATGGCTAACAACCCCATCGCCGCCGGGCGCGTGAGCAGGCCGAAGACGATGAGCGCCGGGAAGAGATGCTCCGCGTAGGCCGCGGCGTGAGCCGCAATGACCGGGTTCGCCAACGGGAGCGCGTATTCGCTCCGAAACAGCTCGACCGTCGAGTCCGTGACCGTGAGGACACCCTCGACTTTCGTGCGGCCGGACAGAAAGAACACCGCGCCGATCGCGAGGCGCCCGACGAGCAACAACAGCTCGTCGGGCAGCGCTCGGGCAGCGATCGTGGCGCAACGCCGGTACAACGTCGCTGCGATCATGATCAGGCCTTGGGCGTCAGCGAACCGAAACCCTTGGGGGTCTTGATGCTCGTGCAGGTGCCCGCCTTCACCAGCTTCCAGGCATCACCCTGGTAGTCGACCTTCGAACTACCGGCGCAACTCGTGCCGGCGCCAGCCTTGCAGTCGTTCTTGCCGGCCAGTGACACGCCGTAACACTTCTCCATCGCGGGCGCCTGGTCGGCGGCGTTGGCGGTGCTGGCGGCCGCGAGGCCGAGGGCGAGCGAGGCGGCGATGAAAGCAGGGGTCTTGAACATGGGAACTCCTCCGGTGTGAATGCCACCCATACGCGGCCTGGTACTGGACGGTTACAAACCGCCGGTGTAACTCTCCGACCGGTTCGTGCGAATGAATGCCCGGAAGGCGCGAATGACGGACAGCGAAGCGGAACTCAAAAGCCTGATGCTGGCGGGACTCGACGGCGATGCGGTCGCGCATGCGTCGCTGCTGCGCGCGCTGGCTCCGTTGCTGCGCTCGTTTTATGGCCACCGCCTCCGAAACGCCCAGGCGGACGTGGAGGACCTCGTCCAGGAGACGTTGATCGCCATTCACACGCGGCGCGAATCGTTCGACCGCGAGCGGCCGTTCACCGCCTGGCTGTATGCCATCGCGCGTTATCGCATGGTGGATTTCATCCGGCGCTGCCGCGATCAGGTATCCCTGGATCAACTCGAGGCGGCGTTCGAAGGCGTCGAAGACGACACCTCGGCCCGCCTGGACGTGGACACATTGTTAGGCACGCTGTCTCCCAAGCAGGCGCAGGTCATTCGCGCCACCCACGTGGAGGGCAAGACCGCCGCCGAAGCCGCCGTCGATGCCGGCATCAGCGTGTCGGACGTGAAGGTTTCCGTTCATCGCGGTCTCAAAGCGCTGGCCGCTCGCATCAGAGGATCCGACAAGTGAAGACCGACGAACTGATCTCCTCCCTGAGCGCCGATGTGCCTCGTGTGCCGCACCATGCGCTCGCGAAGCGGATTGCCGGCGGCGTCGTGGTGGGATCGATGGTCGCCGCGTTGCTGGTGTCCATGACGCTCGGCATCCGCCCGGATCTCGGCGCAGCGATGCAGGGCTTCCCGTTCTGGATGAAGTGGGCGTACAGCATCTCGCTGGGCGCGGCCGCGTTGTTCGTCGTGAGCCGTCTCGCCCGCCCCACACGCGCGTCGCTGCGTGGTTTGTGGTGGATCGCCGCGCCGGTCCTCCTGCTCGCAGGTATCGGAATCGGTGAGCTCGCGCAGACCCCGACACAAGAGTGGCTGGCGCTCTGGCTCGGCGGTAGCTGGAACGTCTGTCCTTTCTACGTGCTGGCATTGGCCGTGCCCATCTTCGCGGGACTGCTGTGGTCATTCCGCAGACTCGCACCGACGCGGCTGCGCGCCGCGGGGGCCGCGGCGGGACTTGCCGCGGGCGCGTGGGCGGCCACTATCTACTGCCTGCACTGTCCGGAAGCCTCGGCGCTGTTCGTGCTGACCTGGTACACGCTCGGCATCCTGCTCGCCACGGGAATCGGCGCCCTGCTCGGGCCGCGGTTCCTGCGGTGGTGAACCTGTAACCATTCCCCGCGCGGCGACGTACGAGGTGTGCCATCCCGGCACATTCGTACAGGAGTCGTCATGACCTCATCCAAGACCTCGCTCGGTTTCGCCGCTGCCGCCGCGGTGCTGGCCCTCTCGAGCCTCTCGTCCACACCCTCGGTGGCTGCGGACACCAAGAGCGACAAGCTCGTGCATTGCTACGGCGTCAACTCGTGCAAGGGCACGTCCGACTGCAAGACCGCGAAGCACGATTGCCGCGGCCAGAACACCTGCAAGGGCGTCGGCTTCAAGGAACTCACCGCCGAGGCCTGCAAGACGCAGGGCGGCAGCCTCACCGAGTCCAAGAGCTGATCGCCGCGGGCCGGCCGTCTTGTCCCCCGCTCATCGATTCGGTCTCGGGCTCCGGAAGCCTCACTACTCGGATTTCCTCGAAGGCGATCCGGTGGCGGTGGACTTCGTCGAAGTCATCTCCGAGAACTTCATGGTGGACGGCGGCCGGCCTCGCGACATCCTGCGCCGTGTGCGCGAACGGCATGCGGTTGCGCTGCATGGAGTATCGCTGTCGATCGGTTCGGCCGATGGCCTGCGCGCGGACTACCTGCGGCGGCTGAGCGATCTCGTGCACGAGGTGCAGCCGATATTCGTCTCGGATCACCTGAGCTGGTCGCGGATCGGAGATTTCAATTCTCATGATCTGTTGCCACTGCCGTACACGCACGAGGCGCTCGAGACCGTGAGCGCCAACGTGCACCGCGCGCAAGAAGCGCTCGGTCGCACCCTGCTGATCGAGAATCCGTCGAGTTATCTGAGCTTTCCGGGTGCAGCCACGGAATGGCAATTCCTGGACGAGTTGTGCGCGCGCACGGACTGCGGGCTGCTGCTCGACGTCAACAATGTCTACGTGAGCGCGCGGAACCATGGATTCGACGCCGCGGCCTATCTGAAGGGTATTCCCGCTGCGCATGTCAGGCAGATCCACCTCGCCGGCCACACTCAGGGCCGCAAATTGCTCATCGATACTCACGACCAGCCCGTTCCCGATCCGGTCTGGAAACTTTATGCGACAGCGATAGCCAGACTGGGCCCCGTCGCCACGATGATCGAGCGCGACGATCACATTCCTCCGCTGGCGGAGCTGCTCACGGAGCTGGACGTCGCGCGAGGCATCGTAGCCGCCGCGGCAAGGCAGGCCGCATGAATCTGCTCACGATGCAGCGTGATCTTCGATGCTGGCTGACGCGCGAGCCCGCGGCGCTGCCGGCGTCGTTCACCGAGGCTGATCGGGACGGCCTTTCCGTCTACCTGAACAACTACCGCTCGCAGCTCATCGCGTGCCTGTCTGCGAGTTTTCCCGCGGTACTCGCGCTGCTCGGCGAGGACGCCTTTCGTGCGGCCGCGGCGCACTGCATGGACGAGCGCCCGCCACGATCGTGGACGCTCGATGACTACGCCGAGGAGTTCCCGCAGGCCTTGGCCGAGTGGCTAGTCGACGCGCCTCATGTTTTCGAACTCGCTCGGCTCGAACTTGCGCTCGCTACGGTCTTCGTGGACGAAGACGCCGAGGTCCTCGACGCGCGGCAGTTGGGCGCCGTCGACTGGGACGCCGCCGTGCTGCGGCTGGCGCCTGCGTTCGCCCTGATGAAGGTCACCACCAACGCCGCCGCCCTCTGGTCGGCGATTGACGCCGGCCTGCCACCTCCGGCCGCCTCGATTCTGCGGGAGCCGGAACATCTCGTGCTCTGGCGCACGAAGTTCACTTGCAGCTTTCGAACGGTGACACCGGCCGAAGCGTCTGCGCTGGCGCAAGTTCGTGACGGGACTCCGTTCGGCGAGATATGTCAGGCCCTCATACATACCCTGGGCGCAGAACCCGGGACGGCGGCGGCCGGAGCGATGCTGGGTAGATGGTTGGCTGACGGCCTGATCGTGGGGATCGCCGATTGATCGAGTTTTCCCGAAAGCCCGCGCAACTCACTGTGATTCATCGAGTTGCTTCGATTCTGTAGGACTGCCCCTAACATCCCGCAATCCGCTCCTCCGTGTTCCCCGTGTTCCAGTCTGATGCGGGCGTCTCGGCGGCGCGCCTAACGTCGCGCCATGGATACCCCATCCTCCACCCGCGACCGGATCACCGTCCTCATCGTCGATGACAACAAGGACACCGCGGATTCCCTCGCCCAGTGGCTGCGGCTCTCCGGCCACCAGGTCGAAGTCGCATATTCGGGCCTGAGCGCGCTTGCTTGCGTGCGTTCGCTGAAACCCGATGTCGTCGTCTGCGATCTCGGCTTGCCCGAGATCACCGGGTACGACTTCGCGCTGGCGGTGCGCCGTGAATCGACGCGCGCGATCCGGCTCGTCGCGCACACCGGATACGACCGGCCGGAAGAAGTCAGCAGGTGCCTGGAGTGCGGGTTCGACGCGCACGTCGCGAAGCCTTCGCCGCCTGCGTACATCGAGAGGATGATTCACGCGACGACGCACTAGTGAGCAACCGCATCGCGCCACGCCGCTATGCCGTGATCGAAGCGCCGTCCACGCTCGGCCTCGAGGCCGAAGGCGTCGAAACGCTCCCCGACCGGTTGTTGGAGCTCGGCCTGGCCGAGCGCATTGGCGCGCGGCGCGCCGGCCGGCTCGATGTTCCACCCAAGAGTTCCGAACGCGACCCGGACTCAGGCGTGTTGAACGCGGACGCGATCGTTGCGTGGACTCCCCAGCTGGCCGATGCGATCGGAGCGATCCTCGCGAGACGCGAATTTCCGGTGATCCTGGGCGGAGACTGCACCATCGTGCTCGGTTCGATGCTCGCGCTGCGGCGACGGGGCCGATACGGCCTGCTGTTCATCGATGGCAATGCCGACTTCTTCCAGCCGGAGGCGGAGCCGCATGGCGAAGGCGCCTCGATGGACCTCGCGTGGGTCACCGGACATGGACCTGCCAAGCTCACGCAGATCGAAGGTTACGGGCCCCTGGTGCGTCCCGAAGATGCGGTGGCGTTCGCCTATCGCGATCACGAGGATCAACACGAATATGGCAGTCAGCCGCTGCCGAAGGCGCTCAAGGCCATCGACTTGCCCGCGTTGCGGCGCTCCGGCGTAGAAGCTGCGACACGGGAAGCGGTGGCGCATCTCAGCCGGCCCGATCTCGACGGGTTCTTCATCCATGTCGATGCCGACTGCCTCGACGATGCACTCATGCCGGCGGTGGATTTCCGCGTTCCCGGGGGGCTCACCGAACAAGAGCTCACGAGCGCACTGCGAATCGCGCTCGGCAGTGGCCGCGCTGTCGGCATCGAGATCGCGATCTACAACCCCCGGCTGGACGAGGATGGGAATGCGGGACGGCTGCTGGCCGGCATCCTCGGGAACGTGCTCTAACTATTGACGACCCGCAGGTCCGGCTTGCCGCGCACGGGTTGTCTGCAGCGTTGGCTCAGCAGGCGGCCCAGGTCCTCGAAATCGATAGGCTTGGTGAGGTGGTGATCGAAACCTGCCTCGCTCGCCTGGGCGCGGTCCGCCGGCTGCCCCCAACCCGTGAGCGCGACCAGGAGCACGTCCCGCCCGCCTTCCAGCTCACGAACCCTGGTCGCCACTTCGTACCCGGTGAGGCCTGGCATTCCGATGTCGAGCAATACCACGTCCGGCATTTTTTCTTTCGCCAGCGACAGCGCCGCAAGACCATCCGCGGCGACGCGAACGGAGTGTCCTTCCATTTCCAGCAGCATGGCCAGTGACTGCAGGGCGTCGGCATTGTCGTCAGCCACGATCAGATCGCACTTGCCTTGATGGTGGGCACCGCCGCTCTCGTCCGTCCCGCTGCCGGCGATTGCGGTTGCCGGCAGGGCCACCGGGATGCGCACCACGAATTCGCTGCCGCGGCCCGCGCCCTCGCTCGTCGCCGAGATCGTGCCGCCGTGCAATTCCACGAGCCCCTTGGCGAGCGCGAGTCCGATGCCCAGTCCACCTTCGCTGCGATCGATCGCGGGGCTGAGCTGCGCAAACATGTTGAAGATTTCGCCCTGACTCTCGAGCGGGATGCCGATTCCGCTGTCGCGCACCCGGAACTCCACGAAACCGTCGACGCGATCCACCGTCAAACCGATGCGTCCCTCGGGTTCGGTGTACTTCGCAGCGTTCGTCAGCAGATTCGCGAGCACCTGCGCAAGCCGGACGGGGTCCGCCTCGATGACCACGTCGCGTTCCGGAACACTGACCGAAAAAGCATGGGCCTTGCGGGTCAGCAGCGGCTGCACGGTCTCGATGGCGGACTCGACGATCGCGGACAGCGCCGTGGGCGTCTTGCGGATCTCGAGCTTGCCACGCGTGATGCGCGATACGTCGAGCAGATCGTCGAGCAGGCGGCTCATCAATCCGGTCTGCCGCTTGACGATCTGGCGCGCCATGAGGTCGGCGCTGGCATCGAGGTCGCCGCGGTCGAGCAGATGGGCGGCGCCGGTCAACGCGCTCAGGGGATTCCGCAACTCATGCGACAGCGTGGCGAGGAAG
>JBKPPO010000240.1:0-9983 GCA_046733635.1 Pseudomonadota bacterium
CGCTCGAACTGCTGCCACCAGGCCTTTGCCGAAATCTCGATGGCATCCGACAACCGTGCGTCGTAATGAAAGCTGAGGTGGGCCGACGTCTTATCACCGCCATCCTGCGAGGCGTAGTCGGCTGAGCTGCGCGGCGACGCACGCGCTTCCGCACCGGTCAGATATCCCGGCGAGTCGCCTTCATAGCCGGCGAAACGCGCGATCAGCGCGAGCGACGAAGCCTCGCTGAAGCCATAGGACCAACGACCCGATGCCACGTATTTCTTCAGATCCGTGTGCTCGCGATAGCCGTTGGCCTCGCGATAACCGGCGAAATAATTCTGAACGAGCTTCCCGGATTCGACGCCGGTATAGGCCTGGAGCTCACGCGTGTCGTAGCTCCCCAGGGTGGCTTCGAATTCGGTCACACCGACGTCGCGCCGGCTCGCCAGACTGTAGTTGCCTGCGATGTTGTACAGACCGAACTGTGCGTCGCTGGTCCCCTTGAATACCTGCAAAGACCCGATGCCCTGGGGGAACAACTGATCCATCTCCGAATACCCCGCGTGGAGATTGGACGGGATTCCATCGATCAGCAGTTTCACGTGAGGTGAGCCTCCATCGCCCGCGAAGCCGCGAATGGATACATCGCTGTTGATGATCCCCTGGTTGAACCGGGACAGATACGTGCCCGGAACCTTGGTGAGCAGCTCCATCGTGTCGTCGACGTGCTGGTACTCGAGTTCGTCTCGTCCGATCACATCGACGGAGCCGGCGAGCGCGCTGACGGCGTCGGGCGGGCGCGAGCCGATGACGACGACCGTCTCGATGGTCGGAGATGAGCGCGATGCATCGGCCGAATCCGGAGCGGTGGCCTCCGCCGCGTTTACGAAAGGAATGCAGGTGAACAGAAAGACCAGGCTGAAGCCGGCTCGTTTGGCGAAGTAGTAAGGAGACATCGTGCACTCATCCGAAATTGGAACCAGAGCTGATGGAGACGGCCATGCCACGGCGCCTGAGGGTCCACACGAACCTGCAGGCGCCCGCCATGCGCTCACGCGCACGGTTCACGCAACGCCCAGGCGCGCGAACGCGAGGGACGTGACAGACAAACGACCGTGGAAAAACCCGCGAACATGGCCGCGAGGCGCGCCGATGCGGGCCCGTCAGCTCAATCGCAGGTAGCTAGGCTCAGGAAACCGGAGGAGCCCGGCTCTGGTAATACGCGAAGGATTCGCTGGTGATCGATGCCGCCGTCACTGCGACGGGCAGCGAATCTGCGGCAACTGGGGCAGGAAGCGATACCTGCTCAGGGGCGGCCCCCGCTCCCGGAAGCGCCAGACAGAACGCGCAATGCTGGGCAGTCTGATGCGGCGAATCGTGCTCATCCTGCGCATGGATGTGCGACGCGAACGCGAACATCCACAGGCCCAGCAACGCGGCGAGACCGAGAATCCCACGGCGCGCGTGTTTGCGTGACAGAGAGTTGTGGGCAGAGAAGCGCACGTGCGGAGTCTGTAGGTTGGGCTGCTCGGCCGTCAACCTCTGCATGCAAAGCAGCACGAGCCAGTGCGAGTGCGTCGCTATCGACGGAAATCGTGCGTTTCGCTTTCACACGCCTGCTTGTGCTTCAATCCCCGCCGGGTGGGCACCTCTTACAAGTCCACCACTCATCCAAGGGGGATACCGTGCAAACAAGGACTGTTTCAGCGGCGCGCTCGCGCCTTTTCCACTGGCTCTTCATCCTGGCCGTGCTCATCGGCGTTCAAGGCGTGGCTTACGCGCAAGCCGACCGGACGCTCTACGACGAAACACTCGCGCCCGGCTGGCAGAACTGGAGCTGGGCCACTGTCGACACCGCCAGCACTGCCCAGGCACATACAGGCTCGGTGTCGATTGCCGTCGCTGCGAGCGGATGGTCGGCGTTGTATCTGCGCTCGGCGGACGCGCCGGTGGACACACGCGGCTATCTCAATCTCACGTTCTGGGTGCACGGCGGCGCCACGGGTGGCCAGACCATCCAGGTGGTCGCGGTGATCAACGACGCGCCACAACCCGCGTACCGCATCACCTCGCCCGCCGCCGGAAGCTGGACGAAGATCACCGTGCCGCTGAGCTCGCTCGGCGCCGATGAACGCACCGACGTCGACGGCTTCTGGCTGCAGCAGGGCTCGGGCGTCGACGACCCGACCTACTACGTCGACGACATTGTGCTCGAATCGGGTGTGCCACCCACCCCGCCACCGCCGGTCAACGGCATGAGCATCTACGGCGACGCACTCGTCAACGGCTGGCAGAACTGGAGCTGGGCCAGCGTCAATGCCGCGAGCACCACCACCGTCCACACCGGCGCGAGCGCCATCGCAGTCGACGCCGACGGCTTCGAGGCCCTCTATCTACAGCATGCGGCGCTGCCGACCCAAGGTTATGCCAGCCTGCGATTCTTCATCCATGGCGGCGCGACCGGCGGACAGACGCTGAACGTCTACGCGCTCCGCACCGATGGCGCTCAAACCGCGGCTCCCGTCGCCGCACTGACGCCGGGCGAATGGCGCGAGGTCGTGATCCCTCTCGCACAACTCGGCGTCGCCGATGTGGCGGATCTGTCCGGCCTCTGGCTGCAGGAAAGTTCCGGCGTCACGCAACCCACGTTCTTCGTGGACGATGTGTCGCTGGAGTTCGCGCCGCCGCCAAGCCTGGTGTCGGTGTGGGTGGATCCCAAGAAGCAGTTCCGCAAGGTGGATAGGCGCCTCTTCGGCCTCAATGCAGCGGTCTGGGATGGAGCGTTTGCCTCGCCCAACACGCAGGCGCTGCTCACGGAGCTCGACAACCAGGCGCTGCGCTTCCCGGGCGGCTCGCTTTCGGATGTCTACCACTGGCAGACCAACACCAGCGAAGGCGAAACCTTCGAGTGGGCCACGAGCTACGACGAGTTCGTGGCGATCGCGGCGGCAACCCGCGCGGCGGTCTACATCACCGTGAACTACGGCACGGGCACGCCTGAAGAAGCCGCGGCCTGGGTGAACTACGCCAACAAGGTCAAACGCAACAACATCCGCTACTGGGAAGTGGGCAACGAGAACTACGGCACCTGGGAGGCGGACAACAACGCGCGGCCCCATGACCCGGTCACGTACGCCACGCGCTTCAAGGAATACTGGCGGCAGATGAAGGCCGTGGATCCAACGATCAAGATCGGCGCGGTCGTGGCGCTGGGTGAAGACACCTTCGTCAACTACCCCGATCTGCAGGTCACGAATCCGCGCACCGGCATGGTCTATCGTGGCTGGACACCGATCATGCTGGACACGCTGCGCCAGCTCGGCGTGACGCCCGACTACGTGGTCTATCATCGATACGAGCAGGGACCGGGCGGCGAGAGCGATCTCTATCTATTGAACTCGGCGTCGAGCTGGGGTAACGACGCGGTGGCGTTGCGCCAGATGCTCGATGACTATCTCGGATCGCGCGCCAAACACGTGGAACTGGCGGTCACCGAACACAATTCCGTGTTCAGCAATCCCGGCAAACAGTCCACGAGTCTCGTCAACGGCCTGTTCTACGCCGACGCGATCGGCAATCTGCTCAAGACCGAGTTCAACGCCCTGTTGTGGTGGGACCTGCGCAACGGGCAGGAAGCCGGCAACAACAACAGCAGTTCGCTGTACGGCTGGCGTCGTTATGGCGACTACGGCATCGTCAACGCGGCGGATCCGGCCGGTCCCGCAGACCGCTACCCCACGTTCTACGTCAACAAACTACTGAAGCACTATGCCCGCGGTGGCGAAAGCGTCGCCAAGGCGCTCAGCGACTACCAGAATCTCGGTGTGTACGCCGTGCGCGGCAAGGATCGGAGCCTGCGGCTCCTGATCATCAACAAACATCCGACGGCCACGCTGAATACTTCGATCCATGTTCCCGGACTCAAGCGCGGCGAAGTGGCAAAGATCTACAGCTACGGCATCCCGCAGGACGAAGCGGCGCGGACAGGCGAAGGCTCGCCGGACATCCAGCAGTCCACGCTCACGTTGGGTAGTTCGACGCTGGAACTCTCCCCCGCGCCCTATTCGGTACACGTGATCGAATTGAAAGCGCGGGAAGCCTGGGGCGGAATCCTCAAGTAACGGATCGGCCTCTCGCGATCGAAGCAGGTCGCGAGCGGCCACGCTCCTGAAGTGAGGAAATTCCTACTGGACTGTGGGATGCGCGCGGGTTCGTAATCGCTGCAGTAGTTCTTTCAACGATTCCTTGGACATTTTTTACGCTGGCACTATTCGTACGCACGCTATGTCGCCATCCAGCGACGGCGGGGCGTATCTTCGGAGGTGGCTCACTACTTGCACCAGTTTGGTTACAAACCGCAAACCTACTGGTCCCTGCATGAAAACTGTTCTCGCTGGCAGCCTCGCCGCTGGTGCGGGTGCCATCGCGCCCGCGCGTAACACGACTTTTCCGCCCGTTGGCGACTTGGGGGGTATGTGATCGTGACGATCGGCCCCGAGGCTCTGGTGCTGGAAGATCTCGTGCGAAAGGCGCTCGAGGTCATGCCGGCCGGCATTTTCCTCATCGACCAGGATCGGAAGATCGTCTGGACACATCCGGAAGCCGCACTGGACTCCGAAGACTGGCCAGCGGATGTGACCACGACTCTCGGTGAATTGCTGCGATGGAAGCGGCCCTGTGAGAGCTCGCATGCCACGCAACTCACCGCGGCATGCGTGCGCGAATGGGAGCTCTATCTCGTCCGTGGTGCCGCCGGGCGCAACTTCGTCGTCTGCGGCAATACTTCAGCCGTCAGATCGCCGACCGCAGCTTCTGCAGCGCGCGCTCCGACTCCGTCGTCCACGGGTATCCGCAATTCAATCTCAGGCAGTTCCTGAACTCACGGCGCGCCGAGAAAATCGGGCCCGGCGCGATACTC
Organism: Pseudomonadota bacterium; assembly: GCA_046733635.1. Lineage (GTDB taxonomy): Bacteria > Pseudomonadota > Gammaproteobacteria > Steroidobacterales > Steroidobacteraceae > CADEED01. Next base: position 4,901 of record JBKPPO010000240.1, read on the forward strand.
ACGCCCTTCTCGAGCGCGCGATGGAACACCTGGATGGCATCCGCGCCCTCGGGTAGTTCGACCCAGAGGAAGTACCCGCCCTCCGGCCGCGTGACCTGGCAGCCGCTTGGCAGATGTTTCGCAAGCGACTCCAGAGCGGCGGCCTGCTGCGCGGCGAGCGTCCGCCGCAGCGCCTTGAGATGCCGGTCGAATCCGCCCTGACGTAGATAGGCCGCGAGCGCGATCTGGTTGGGCACCGCCGTGGAGATGCTGCTCATGAACTTGCGCCGCGCAACGGCGGGCGCATGTCGGCCGGCGGCAACCCAGCCGACGCGATATCCCGGCGCCAGGCACTTGGAAAACGAACCGCAGTCGAGGACGCGGCCGTCGCGGTCGAAAGCCTTGCTGGGTTTCGGCCGCCGCGCGCCGAAGTACAACTCGGCGTACACATCGTCTTCGATGAGCGCGACGTCGTGTTTGTCGAGGAGTTTCACCAGTTCCTGCTTGGCCTCATCGGGCATGAGCGCGCCGGTGGGATTCTGGAACGTGGTCATGAACCAGCACGCGCGGACGGGATGCCTCTCCAACAACGCGGCCAATGCACCGAGATCGACACCGTGCTTCGCGCTGGTCGGCACTTCGATCGCTCGCAACCCCAACGCCTCGATGGCCTGAAGGCAGCCATAAAACGCAGGGGATTCGATGGCCACGAGATCGCCGGGCTTGGTCAAAGCGAGCAGGCTGAGGTTCAGCGCTTCCATCGCGCCCGAGGTGATGACGATCTCGTCGGGCGAGACTTCCGCGCCGAGTCGCAGATATCGCTGCGCGATCTGCCGCCGCAGCTCCAGACTTCCCTGTGCGAGATCCTGCACGAGACCCCGGGCATCCAGCTTGCGGGCGGCCGCCCCGAGATGCTGACCGAGGCCGGCGAGCGGGAACAGCGTCGGGCTCGGAAATGCCGAGCCCAGGGGGACGATGCCCGGCGCGCGCATCGCTTCGATGACTTCGAACACCAGCTCACTGACATCGAGGTGCGTGGACTTGAGCGATGGCCGCGAGACGCGCGGCTCCACGGCGCGCGTCCTCCAGGCCGCGCTCACATAGAAGCCCGAGCGCGGCCGGGCTTCGACGAAGCCGCGCGCCTCGAGCAGCTCGAACGCGCGGGTCACGGTGGCCGGACTCACACCGCGATCGGCCCGGAGCTGGCGCACGGAGGGAACGCGATCGCCGGGCGCGAGCGATCCTTCGCGAACCAGCCGGGCAATGCTGTCGGCGAGTTGTTCGTAGAGTCTGGTGGAGCTCACGCTCCGGAGAATACGCGTTACCTCACTCCATGCGGAGTGATCAGATTGAAGTACCACGCGACGAACAGGCTCACGAACAGCAGCAGCGAGAGGATCACGCGTACGGTGAGCGCGCGAGCCATGCGCGCGCCATCGTAGGCGCCGGACATGTGGAACATGGCCTTGCCCAGGCTCACGATCACGGCGCCGAGCAACAACAGGATGATGGCTTTGAGCTCAGGCATTGCGATTCTCCTCGCGTTCGCGGCGAACGGTCGATACGAGCATGGCGACGGCGGCGCCGATCATGGCGACGAGCGCGGTCATGAGAAATGCGAGTCCGCCCGCGAATTGGTACGCGTGGTAGATCCCGCCGATGACGCCCAGCGGCGTCATCCAGATCATCAGGGGTTTCGCGATCTTCATCTTTGCCTCCACGGCAAAAGATACGGAATCCATCTGTGCTGGCCTAGACTCAGAAGTGCGGTCTCCGGACCAGTACAGATTAACGATGTCCGATTTGCCTCCACTCCACCGTTCGATCGCATGCCACATCAAAACAGGGTCACCCCTGCACTCGCGGCGCCTTTGTGATGCGATCGCAATCAGAGCCGCGGATCGACGGGTTCGCTCTCCAGCGCCAGCACACCGAAGACGCATTCGTGCACGCGGCGCAGCGGCTCGCGATTCACGAAGCGTGTCAATCCTTCGATCCCGAGGCTGAATTCCCGCAGAGCCAGGCTGCGTTTGCCCGAGAGCCCGCGATTGCGCAGCCGGCCGATGTGCTGAGGCAGATCGTATTCAGGGCCGTAGATGATGCGCAGGTACTCGCGCCCGCGGCACTTCAGCGCGGGCTGCACGAGACCCTTCGGGCCGCGCGCAATGAACGACAGTGGTTTGACGACCATGCCTTCTCCGCCGCGGCCCGTGAGCTCTTCCCACCATCCGGTTGCGCCAGCCACGGCCTCTGCGTCGTGGAGATCGACGACTCGGAACGGAGTAGCGACGAAGAATTCCGGATCCACCGCCGCCAATCGCGCCAGCGTGGTCATGTGCCACACATGATCCTGGTCCGTGTACACGCGCCCCTCGGACGCCAGTAGATGAAAGGGCGCGAGTTTCAATCCGCGCAGACCTTCGGTGGGCCAACAGTAACGGCGATAAGCTTCGATGTACCGGTCCACGAGCGCGATCCGCTCACTCAAGGCGGAAGCCATGGCGCCAAGGTCGGCTTCCGCTGGCCGAGCTTCTCTCAAGCTGGCAAGAGCGGCGCGTAGCGCCACCGATGCCGAGGCGCCGACGGCCGCGTACTGCTGACGCAACAGGTCCTGCGCCTTGGCCGACCAAGGCATCAGTTCACAATCCAGCACCACCCAATCCGATTGCAGCTCGTCGAACAGCCTCGCTTTCTCGATCGCTCCCGCCGCGCGCGCGATGAACTCCGCTTCGAGCTTCCCGTCGTTGAAGAAGCGCCGCCCGGTCCGGGTGTAGACGATGCCTTGACCCTCACCCTGGATGCCGAATCGCGAGAGCGCCACATCCTCGTTACGGCACACGACCACGACGGCGCGCGAGCCCATGTGTTTTTCTTCGCAGACCACGGACGACACGCCCGCGCGCACGAAATGCGCAAAGGCCTCTCGCGGATGCTCCAGCAATGAACCCTCGGCGTGTGTTTCCGAGGGCGACATCGTCGGCGGAAGATAGACGAGCCACTTCGGATTCGCGGCGAACCGGCTCATGACTTCGAGGGCGGCCACGGCGTTTTCTTCGCGGATCGTGACGCTCCGGCCCAGCGATGTTTCGATGAAACGTTTCCCTACGACATCCTCGAGATCGAGCACGTCGTCGTTGTGCTGCTGGGCGCTCAGCGCCTGCTCCACGGCCGGAGCCAAAGGCCGAAGAGGCTCGTAATACATGCGAGCGGCCGGCACGGACACCAGCTCGCGTTCCGGATACCGCAGGGCTGTCAAGCTACCGCCGAATACGCAACCCGTATCCAGGCAGATCGTGTTGTTCAGCCATTCGGCGCCGGGCACCGGCGTGTGGCCATAGACCACCATTGCCCGGCCGCGATAGTCCTGCGCCCAGTTGTAGCGAACGGGCAAGCCGAACTCATCCGTCTCTCCCGTCGTCTCGCCGTACATGCAGAACGCGCGCACCGCGCCCGAGCCGCGCCCGTGCATTTCCTCCTTGAGCCCCGCATGCGCGACCACGAGCTTTCCACCGTCGAACACGTAGTGACTCACGAGGCCGTCGAGGAAATCTCCTGCCTCCCGTTTAAATTCGGGGGTCGTGGATTCAAGCTGCGCAAGCGACTCGGCGAGGCCATGCGAGACCTTGACGTCCTTGCCTCGCAATTTGCGCGAGAGTTTCACGTCGTGATTGCCTGCCACACACAAGGCCGAACCCGCAGCTACCGAGTTCATGACAAGCCGCAAGACCTCGGGATTCTTGGGACCGCGATCTACGAGGTCGCCGACGAATACGGCGCGGCGTCCTTGAGGATGCCACAGTGTTTCAGCGTGCTCGCCAGCCTGCTCAAATGCATACCCCAGGCGGCCCAGCAGCTCGCGGAGTTCGTCGTAGCAGCCGTGCACGTCGCCGATGATGTCGAAGGGGCCGTGCTCTGATTTCCGGTTGTTCCAGAGCGGCTCCCGCATCAGAGTGACGGCATCCGCCTCTTCGACCGAGCGCAGCACCGTGACATGCCTGAATCCCTCTCTCTGCAAGTGCCCCAGCGAGCGGCGCAACTGGGAACGCTGATTCCGGACGACGTGCGCGCCGAAATCCCGCCCAGGCCGCTGCCGATTTCTGTCGAGACACACGTCATCAGGGATATCGAGGACCAGCGCCACGGGCAGGCAATGGAGCCGACGCGCCAGCTCGACGAGCGGTTTGCGGGACTCGGGCTGCACATTGGTCGCATCCACCACCGTCAGCTTTCCGGCAGCCAGACGCTTCGCCGCTATGAAGTGCAGGACTTCGAAAGCATCCTTTGTGGCGCCTTGATCGTTCTCGTCGTCGGAGACCAAGCCACGGCAGTAATCGGACGAGAGGATCTCGGTCGGCTTGAAATGCTTCCGCGCGAACGTCGACTTGCCGGAGCCGGAGGCGCCGACGAGGACCACGAGCGAAAGTTCGGGAATGCGGACTTCCATCACGACGCCTTCTGCAGCTCGAAGATCGCCATTTGCGTCGGTGGCCCGAACTCCGCGTCTTCCTCACCAATGCCTTCGAACGACACGCCGTATCCGAACCGCGCGGCGCGGGCCAGCGCCCATTGCTGGAACTCATCGCGAGTCCATTCGAAGCGGTGGTCCGAGTGGCGGAATTGCCCGGCGGGAAGGTTCGTGAATCGCACGTTGTATTCACGATTCGGCGTCGTCAGGACCACGGAAGCCGGCCGGGCGAATTCGAACAGCACGCGTTCGAACGCCGCGAGCCGCGCCGCATCCAGGTGTTCGATGACTTCGATGACTGTGGCCAGATCAAACCCTTCGAGCCGTTTGTCGCGATAGATCAGCGAACCGTGGATCAACGAGATTCGGTTCCGCTGCAACGGCGGAAGCCGATCAAGGTTCAGCCTCTCGGCCGAGATCTCGAGCGAGCGCATCGATACGTCCATGCCGACGAGCCTCGTGAGCTGCTTCAGTTTGAACAGGCTGGCGAGCACCTTGGCTTCACCGCAACCCAAGTCCACGAGCGAGGTGGCACCGAGCCTATTCACGGTGTCGGTCACACGATCGATACGCTGCTGGTTGAGACTGATCTTCGCCTCGAGCTGCTGCTCGCGCGCCTGTCCGATCGTTGGGACGTCG
>JBKPPO010000241.1:0-13861 GCA_046733635.1 Pseudomonadota bacterium
GACTTGCGCGGCGGTGAAGGCGCTGCCAGCCGCTGAACGCAAGGCCGTGAAGGCGGTGGGCCTCTCCGGTCAGATGCACGGCGCCACGCTGCTCGACGGCAGCGACAAGCCGCTGCGTCCGGCCATCCTCTGGAATGACGGTCGCAGCGAGAAGCAGTGCCTCACGCTCGAGAAGACCGAGCCGCGTTCACGCGAGATCACCGGCAACATCGCGATGCCGGGCTTCACGGCGCCCAAACTCGTCTGGGTGCGCGAGAACGAGCCGGAGATCTTCAAGCAGACCCGTACGGTGCTGCTCCCCAAGGACTATGTGCGCCTCTTGATGACGGGCGAGAAGGCCAGCGATTGCTCTGACGCCGCGGGCACGCTCTGGGTGGACGTGGCCAAGCGCAAATGGTCGCCGGAGATGCTGGCCGCCACCGGCCTCGACGAATCGCACATGCCGAAGCTCGTGGAAGGCACCGACGCCACGGGCGTGCTTCGCAAGGAAGTCGCCGCCGACTGGGGCATGGACTCCGTGCCGGTGGCGGGCGGCGGTGGTGACAACGCCGCGGGCGCCGCGGGCATCGGTGTGGTGAAGCCGGGCGAAGCCTTCATCTCGCTGGGCACCTCGGGTGTGCTGTTCCTCGTGACGCCCAAGTTCCTGCCGAACTCCGCCAAGGCCGTTCACGCGTTCTGCCACTGCATTCCGGGTGTGTGGCACCAGATGAGCGTCATGCTCTCCGCGGCCTCCTGCATCGATTGGGCGGTGAAGCTCACCGGTGCGAAGGACGCCGCCGAACTGCTGAGCAAGGTGGAAAAGCGCGCCTCGCTCGAGGGTCCCGAGATCTTCCTGCCGTACCTCTCCGGCGAACGTACGCCGCACAACGACCCCGCCGCGCGCGGCGTGTTGTTCGGCCTCAACCATGATTCGGATGCCGCGGCGATCGGCCAGGCCGTGCTCGAGGGCGTGGCCTTCGCGTTCGCGGACGGCCTCGACGTGCTCATCGAAGCCGGCGCCACCATCGACAAGATCTCGGTGATCGGCGGCGGCGCGCGCTCCATGTGGTGGGGCGGGGTACTGTCGGCGGCTCTCAAGCGACCGCTGATCTACCGCGACGGCTCTGAGGTCGGCCCCGCCTTCGGCGCTGCGCGGCTTGCGCGGATAGCCAAGACCGGCGAACGGGCGGAGGATGTCTGCAAGCCGCCGCCGGTACGGGTGGTCATCGAGCCCAACACCCGCGATATCGAGCAGTTGGCGCCAAAGCGCCAGTGCTTCTCCAAGATTTATCAGGACCTTAAGCCAAGATTCCGAGGAGTTTGATGATGTCTCAGTCCTATTTCTCTTCCGTCGCGCCCATCAAGTTCGAAGGCCTCAAGTCCGAGAACCCGCTGGCCTACCGTTACTACAACAAGGACCAGGTGGTCCTCGGCAAGCGCATGGAAGATCACCTGCGCCCCGCGGTCTGCTACTGGCACTCCTTCGCCTGGAACGGCAATGACATCTTCGGCGCCGGCACCTTCGACCGCCCCTGGAACGCGGGCGCGATGGACCAGGCCGCGGCCTGGGCCAAGATGGACGCGGCCTTCGATTTCTTCACGCGCCTGGGAACGCCGTTCTATGCGTTCCATGACGTGGACGCGATGCCGACGGCCTCCAACATCAAGGAGCATGTCGAGAACCTCGCGAAGACCGTCGACCGCCTCGAGAAGAAGCAGAACGAGACCGGCATCAAGCTGCTCTGGGGTACAGCCAACCTGTTCTCGCATGCGCGCTTCATGGGTGGCGCCTCGACGAATCCGGATCCGGAAGTCTGGGCGTTTGCGGCCACGCAGGTGCGTCATTGCCTGGACGCCACCAAGCGCCTCGGCGGTTCCAACTACGTGCTCTGGGGCGGCCGTGAAGGCTACGACACGCTGCTCAACACCAACCTCAAGCGCGAGCTCAAGAACTTCGGCCGCTTCCTGCAGCTGGTGGTGGACCACAAGCACAAGATCGGCTTCAAGGGCACGATCCTGATCGAGCCCAAGCCGCACGAGCCCACCAAGCATCAGTACGACTTCGACACGGCCACCGTGTACGGCTTCCTCAAGGCCAATGGCCTCGAGAACGAAGTGAAGGTGAACATCGAAGCCAACCACGCCACGCTCGCGGGTCACAGCTTCGATCACGAAATCGCCATGGCCGATGCGCTCGGCATCTTCGGTTCGATCGACATCAACCGCGGTGATCCGCAGAACGGCTGGGACACCGACCAGTTCCACAACGATCCGCTCGACATGACGCTGGCCATGTACCGCATCCTGAAGGCGGGCGGTTTCACCACCGGCGGCTTCAACTTCGACGCGAAGGTGCGCCGTCAGTCCATCGATCCGGCCGACATGTTCCACGGCCATGTCGGTGGTCTCGACCTGCTGGCGCGTACGCTGCTCTCCGCGGCCGCGCTCATCGAGAACGGTGGCATCGAGAAGTTCGTCGAGCAGCGCTACTCCAAGTGGGATGGCGAGCTCGGCAAGAAGATCCACGCGCAGGGTGAGTCGCTCGCCTCCATCTCCGATGCGGCAGTGGCGGCGAACATCAACCCGAAGCCGCAGTCGGGCCGCCAGGAAATGCTCGAGAACCTGGTCAACCGCTACGTCTGATCGACTGGGACCACATCAGGCCCATCGTGTCCGGTCTCATCGGGGGACTGGCCGCGATGGGCCTTTCTCGTTTGATGCGCGGGCAACTCGAGGAAGTGTTCAGGGGGCGCACGGTCGCCGACCTCGTCAAGGAATATGAGCGGCACATCGACTTTTTCGGGCTCGTGTTCATTGCGGGTCTGATTGCCGCGATCTTCGTCTACAAGGGGCGTGGCGGATTTTTTATCCGAGTGACCTGCCGGTTGTCCGCATACGTATGCATGGCGCAAGGATCTCGCGCCGTACAGTAGAGTCCGCCCACGAGATCGGATGGGGGAAGCGATGCGGAGATTCCTTGCGGCTTTGACGCTGTGCCTGACGGCCAGTCTTCATGCGGCTGACTACCGCGCCCGGCTCCCCGAAGAAGAAGTGGTGTACTTCGTCCTGCCGGACCGCTTCCACAACGGCGATGACACCAATGATCGTGGCGGCCTCTCTGGCGATCGCCTGGTTACCGGCTTCGATCCCACGCACAAAGGGTTCTACCACGGCGGCGACCTCCGCGGCCTGATCGGCCGCATGGACTACATCCAGGGCCTGGGCGCCACGGCCATCTGGCTGGGCCCTATCTACCAGAACAAGCCGGTGCAGGGTGGTCCGGGCGAAGAGACCGCCGGCTATCACGGCTACTGGATCACCGATTTCACGCGCGTCGACGCGCATTTCGGCGATGACGCCGACATGCGCGCATTCGTGAGCGAGGCCCACACGCGCGGCATGAAGGTGTACCTGGACATCATCACGAATCACACCGCGGACGTGATCCAGTTCCGCGAGTGCCAGGGCAAGCCTTGCGCGTACCGTTCCAAGGCGGACTACCCATACTCGCGCCGCGGCGGAGTGAACGGCGAGCCGATCAATGCGGGGTTCGCGGGCGATGGCGTGCGGACCTCGGCGAACTTCGCGCGGCTGACCGATCCCTCGTATGCCTACACGCCTTTCGTGCCGGACGCCGAGAAGAACGTGAAGGTACCGGCCTGGCTCAACGACATCCGTCTCTATCACAACCGGGGCAACTCGGATTTCTGGGGCGAGAGCTCCTTGCACGGCGATTTCGTCGGCCTCGACGACCTGCTGACCGAGAACCCGCGCGTGGTGCAGGGCTTCATCGACATCTACGGCGCGTGGATCGACAAATACGGCATCGATGGATTCCGCATCGACACGGCGCGGCACGTGAACCCGGAGTTCTGGCAGGCCTTCGTGCCCGCGATGATGAATCGCGCGCGGGCGAAGGGTATCCCGAACTTCCACATCTTCGGCGAGGTGGCGGCGGAGGGTGTCGACGTGGCGCAGCTCGCGCGGCACACGCGCGTCGACAAACTACCCACGGTGCTGGACTTCGGATTCGCGAACGCCGTCAAGGAACTGCTCGCCAGGGACGCGGGCACTTCGGTCATGGGGCGCATGTACCAGGACGACGGTCTCTATGAGGGTGGCGCGCGAATGGCGCTGCGGCTGCCGACGTTCACGGGCAATCATGACTTCGGCCGGCTGGCCTGGATCATCAAGGACGCGAAGCCGGGGATCGGCGATGCGGAACTGCTCCAGCGCGTGATGCTGGGCAACGCCATGTTGTTCCTGCTGCGCGGCGTTCCGGTGGTGTACTACGGCGATGAACAGGGCTTCGTGGGCCTCGGCATCGACCAGGCCGCTCGCCAGAGCATGTTCCCGAGCCAGGTGGCCAGCTACAACGAACAGAAGCTGCTGGGCAGCCATTCGACCACCGCGGTCCCCAATTTCAATACCCAGCATCCCCTGTATGCCCAGATCGCAGGGCTCGCGAAGCTACGCGGCGAACAGCCGGCGTTGCGCCGGGGGGAGCAGGTGGTGCGCGCGCAGAGCCAGAAACCGGGGCTGTTCGCGGTTTCGCGCATCCTGGGCAACCGCGAGATCCTGGTGGCGTTCAATACCTCGCTGGAATCGCTGGTGGCGAACGTGGAGGTGGAGCCGGGCTCCACGAGGTTCACCACGTTGCGCGGCCCTTGCAGCCCGCAGGCCAGCGCGCCCGGAAGTTTCCAGGTCAAACTACTGCCGCTGAGCTACGTGGTGTGCTCGTCGGAGTTCGCGGCGGCGACGCCGCCACCCGTGCATAAGCCGAAGCCCAAACCCAAACCCAAGCCCGAGTTCGACGTGGAGTAGCCGATGAACGCCACTCAGAAGCCGGCGTTGTCGTTCTGGCAAATCTGGAACATGTGTTTCGGATTCCTCGGTATCCAGTTCGCGTTCGGACTGCAGAATGCCAACGTCAGCCGCATCTTCCAGACGCTCGGCGCGGACATGGAAGAGGTGGCGGTGTTATGGATCGCCGCGCCGCTCACGGGCCTCATCGTGCAGCCGATCGTGGGGTACTACTCGGACCGCACCTGGACCTGGCTCGGGCGGCGTCGGCCGTACTTCCTCGCCGGCGCCGTGCTGGCGTCGGTCGCGTTGATCGCGATGCCGCGTTCACCGATGTTGTGGATGGCGGCCGGCATGTTGTGGATCCTGGACGCGAGCATCAACATCGCCATGGAGCCATTCCGCGCGTTCGTCGGTGATCAGTTGCCCGAACGCCAGCGGCCCACGGGTTATTCCATGCAGGTGTTCTTCATCGGCGTGGGCGCGGTGGTGTCGAGCATGTTGCCGTGGTTCCTCGCGAATGCCGGCGTGAGCAACGTGGGCGAGGGCACGGGTCAGGCCGCCATTCCCGATACCGTGCGCTACGCGTTCGACATCGGCGCGGTGGTGCTGTTGCTCGCCTTGTTGTGGACCGTGGTGAGTACGCGCGAGTATCCGCCCACGCAGCTCCACGGTTTTTCGGATGCGAGTCCCGAGTCCGTGGCGGTCGAGCCGGGGCAGGCGAGGCACAAGCAGTTCCGCGGCCTCGCCTGGTTGGCCGCAGGCGTCGCGGGGCTGTACTGCGTGTGGCACTTCGGGCTCGACAAGTCGCTGTTCATCCTCGGTGGATTGTTAGGCGCGTGGGGACTGCTGCTGATGCTGTTCGGCGGCAGCCGCGGCGAGTCGCTCATTCCTTCGGTGGTGCGGGACATCGACCACATGCCGGCCCGCATGCGCGAACTCATCCCCGTGCAGTTCTTCTCCTGGCTGGCGTTGTTCTCGATGTGGCTGTACACGACGGCTGCGGTGACGAGTGAACATTTCGGTGCGACCGACGCCACCAGCGAGCTGTACAACGACGGCGCGAACTGGGTGGGTGTGCTGTTCGGCGCGTACAACGGGTTTGCGGCGCTGGCCGCGGTCTTCATCCCGATGATGGTGAAACGGTTCGGCTTGAGCGCGAGCCACATGATCAACCTGGTGGCGGGCGCCGCGGGCCTGGCTTCCTTCGCTGTGATCCGCGATCCGGACTGGTTGCTGCTGTCGATGGTGGGCGTGGGATTCGCGTGGGCGTCGATCCTGTCGCTGCCTTATGCGTTGCTCGCGGGCAGCGTGCCCTCGCGCAAGATGGGCGTGTACATGGGCATCTTCAATTTCTTCATCGTGATTCCGCAGCTCGTCGCCGCGAGCGTGCTGGGCACCGTGCTCAGGCACCTGCTCAACGGTGAGGCCATCAATGTGCTCGTGGTGGGTGGCGCGAGCTTCTTGCTCGCGGGCGTGCTGGCGTTACGCGTGAAGTAGCCAGCTCCGGCACCTTTTGCCGTTTTGGGGTCAGACCCCATTTCAGGCGGACTTGCGGACCACCAGCTTCGTTGGAATCACGCTGTTGGTCGCCGGATCGCCGGCGATCTGCCGTAGCAGCATCTCGACGAGCAGTTCGCCTGCGCGACGAGTGTCCTGCATCACCGTGGTGAGCGGGGGATTCGTGAGGCTCGCGGCAGGGATGTCGTCGAAGCCCACGACGGACACCTGCCGGGGCACGTCGACACCGGACTCCTGCAATGCACGCAATGCGCCGATCGCGATGAGATCGCTGGCGGCGACCACGGCATCGAACTCCACGCCGCGCGACTGCAGTTCCTTCACCGCCTGGAAGCCCGACTCCTCGAGGTTGATCGCGTCCACCTGCAAGGCGCTCGATGCCGCGAGCCGCGACTCCATGAGTGCGCGCTCATATCCGCGGTAGCGATCGAAGAACTCCGGGTAGTGCGTGGTCGCATGTCCGAAGAATGCGAGCCGCTGCCGCCCCTGCGACAGCAGATGGCGCGTGACGTCGTAGCCGCCCTGCGCGTTGTCCGAGCCGATCGACACACCGGGCTCATCCGTCACCACGGGCCCCCAGCGCACGAAGTGCGTGCCTTGCTCCACGAGTTTGTCGAGGCGCGGCCGGTACTCTTCGTAATCGCCGTAGCCCAACAGGATGATGCCGTCGGCCTTGCGGCTGTCTTCGTAGTCCTGCCGGAAATCGCCCGAGAGCTGCTGGAAGGAGATCAGCAGGTCGTAACCCTGCCGCGCCGATGCGCGCGTGATGGATCCCAGCATCGACAGGAAGAACGGGTTGATCTGTGAGTCATCGAGAGTAGGGTCTTCGAACAGCAACAAGGCCAGCGTGTGCGAGTGCTGCGACCGAAGGTTCGAGGCGTTCTTGTCGACGCGGTAGTTGAGCTGGCGCGCGATCTCCTCGATGCGCTTGCGTGTCTCCAGGCTCACCACCGGACTGCCACGCAACGCGCGCGACACCGTGGGCTGGCTCACGCCGGCAAGGTATGCGATGTCGAACGATGTCGGTTTCTCGGCCATGAACATCGGCGCGCTGCATCGCGCCGCCCCCTCGAACTGCGGGGAATCATGCGGAGCCCGCCGGATAAAAGCTACTGCCGCAGCGCACTCATCGGCGCGGCCAATGAAATCAAGGTGGTGACAGTTCGTAAAACGCCACGCCGTGCCCTGGCAATCGCAAGCTAGCGTTAGCAAAGCTGCCCTCGGGCAAGCCATGTCCGCCGACGCTCGCGCCCACGTGACGGCCCGGCAAGGACAACTCGACCGCCTCGCCCGAGAGATTGAAGGCCGCGAGCAAACCGTCGCTTCCCAGGAAGCGGCGGAACACGAGCACGGATTCCGTGGCCGCGATGAACTCGATGTCCCCCGACAGCAGCAGCGGCACCGACTTCCGCCACGCCAGCAGCCGCCGGAATCCGTGCAGCGCCGAGGATGCGTCGCGTTCCTGCGCCGACACGGCAAGCTCTCGGTGCTGTCCCGGCACCGGCAGCCAGGGAACCGCATTCGAGAAGCCGGCGGTGTCGGTCTCGTCCCAGGGCATGGGCGTCCGGCACCCGTCGCGGCCCTTGAACGTGGGCCAGAACGCGATGCCATAGGGATCGCGCAGGGATTCATAAGGCACGTCCGCTTCGCCGAGCCCCAGCTCCTCGCCTTGGAATACGCAGACCGATCCGCGCAGCGAACAGATGAGCGCGGTGAGTTGCGTCGCGAAATGCGGCAGTGGCGTGGAGCTCCGGCCCCAGCGACTCACCACACGCTCCACGTCGTGGTTCGAAATCGTCCAGCACGGCCAGCTCTGCGGCGCGCGCTTCATGAGGTCTTCGACCGTCCGGCGGATGTGCGCCGGCGAACTTTCGTCGCTCAGCAGCTCGAACGAATACGCCATGTGCAGCCGGCCAGGCTGCGTGTATTCGGCCACCGTTGCATTGGAATCGTCGGAGGAGATCTCACCGAGCGCCACGACGTCGGGATATTCGTCGAGCAGGCGGCGGATATCCTCGAGAAACGGCAGCATCTCGGGCTGCGTGTTGTTGAAGTGATGCCACTGGTATCCATACGGATTATCGGATTTGAATCCGGTGGCCTTGCGCGCGGACTTGGGTCGGGGCGGGTTGTCGCGCAGCGCGCGATCGTGGAAGCAGAAGTTGATCGCGTCCAGACGCAGGCCATCCACACCTCGATCGAGCCAGAAGCGCAGGTTGTCGAGCGTGGCCTTCTGGACGTCGGGATGATGGAAATTCAGGTCCGGCTGCTGGCTCAGGAAATTGTGCAGATAGTACTGGCCGCGGCGTGGCTCCCAGGTCCAGGCCACGCCGCCGAAGATGGAGAGCCAGTTGTTGGGCGGCGTGCCGTCTTCACTCGCGTCCGCCCAGACGTACCAGTCGGAACGGGGATTGTCGCGGCTCTGCCGGCTCTGCTCGAACCAGGCGTGCTGACTCGAGGTATGGCTCAGCACCTGGTCGATCATGACCTTGAGCCCAAGCGAATGCGCGCGCGCGATGATGCGATCGAAGTCCTCGAGCGTGCCGAAGATGGGATCGACCGCGCGGTAGTCGGCGATGTCGTAGCCGAAATCCGCCATCGGCGACTTGTAGAACGGCGAGATCCAGATCGCATCGACGCCGAGACTCGCCACGTACTCGAGTTTCGCGAGGATGCCGGGCAGATCGCCGACGCCATCTCCGTTGGAGTCGAGGAAGCTGCGCGGATAGATCTGGTAGATAGTCGCGCCGCGCCACCAGGGGTGGGCAGGCTCGGCGGCAGGCGGCGTCATCGTTCGGGCGGCATTGCTCATGGGACTCTCGCGGGGCGGCAGCTTGACCCCAGCGCGCGATTCTGTCCCGCCGACCCATGCGTATTCGAGCTGAATACGTATGCAGGCGATTGTCCGCGCGGGGATACGGGTCCAACATTTCCTCCAACGAATACCGGATGCTCCGGTTCGACGTGCCTCGCCGGTTGACCCCCTCGACCGGCGGGGCTTTCTTTTTTCTGCGTCATTGTCCATCGGAAAGTAGTTTGGGTTGACGTCAGCTTAACGCGCGCTCGCCGCACGTCATCCACCGTGCATACGTATTCAACTGGAGACGTCCGGATGCGCTGCTAATGTCCGGCCACTCGCGCGGCCCCGTCCGCGCGAAAAGAGGGAGACCGGATGCGTTCGATGTCGAAAGGCGTGGGCACACTCGCGTGCCTGGCTGCGCTGATACTTTGTTTGGCCACGGCGCCGCTGGCCGCCGGCGCGTCTGACCCGCGGCCCGCCGCGCGCGACACCGTGGAATGGCTGCGTGACGCCGTCATCTACGAGGTCTATCCGCGATCGTTCTCCGCGAGCGGCGATTTCCAGGGTGTGATTCCGCAGCTCGATCGCCTGAAGTCGCTGGGCGTCACGGTCATCTGGCTCATGCCCGTCCACCCGATCGGCAAACTCAAGGCCAAGGGTCCGCTCGGCAGCCCGTATTCGGTGCGGGATTACGACGCCGTGAACCCCGAGTTCGGCAGCGCTGCCGATCTCAAGCAGCTCGTGAAGGCCGCGCATGCGCGTGGCTTGAAGGTATTCATCGACATCGTCGCGAACCACACGTCCTGGGATTCCGAACTCATCAGGAAGCATCCCGAGTGGTTCAGGAAGGACTCGGCCGGCCGCATCGTGCCGCCGAATCCGGATTGGGTGGATGTGGCGCAGCTCGACTACTCGCACGCGGGGTTGCGCCGGTACATGAACACCATGCTCGTGAAGTGGCTGCGCGAATACGAGATCGATGGCTTCCGCTGCGACTACGCCAGCGGCGTTCCGACGGATTTCTGGGAACAGGCGCGCCAGGAATGGGACAAGGTGCGGCCGGGTCTCGCGTTTCTCGCCGAGGCCGATGATCCCGCGTTGCTGAAATCCGCGTTCGACGTGGATTACGCCTGGGACTTCTATCACGTGGCCGTCGACGCGGCGGCGGGCAAGGTGCCGGCCTCGGAAGTCCGCGCCGTATGGGAACGTGCGGCGGCCAAGTATCCGCGTGGCGCCCTGCGGCTCCGCTTCTCCGACAATCACGACCAACTGCGCACTACCGCGCAGGTGGGTCTGCCGGCAGCGATGGCGGCGTCGGCATTGATGTTCACGCTCGATGGCGTGCCGCTGCTCTACAACGGCATGGAGGTGGGCGACACCACCGAATCCGCGGCGCCAGCCTTGTTCGAGCGCGCGCCCATCCTGTGGAACATGGCCGAGCGCCGGCCCGCGGTCGCGCCTTTCTACCGGTCGCTCGCCGAGATGCGGCGCAAACACGCGGTGCTCACTCGCGGCGACGTCCGATGGCTAGCCAACGACGACGAGAAGCGGGTGCTGAGCTTCGAGAGGCAGGGGGCAGGCGAGACCCTGGTCATCGCGATCAACTATTCCTCGCAGCCTTTCTCCGGCGCCGTGCGCACGGGCGCGGGGTCTTACGAGGACGTCACGCCCTGGGCGCAGGCGCGTCAGGCCGGAACGCCGGCCGCGCTGTCGCTCGGGCCGTGGGAGACCAGGGTTTTCCGCAAGGCAGGCCCGTGAATACGTATGCAGGCGATTGCCAACTGACCTTGGCAGCCAACATTCTCGACAAAACGCCGGGCGCGATGCAGCGCGCTACAACCGACAAATAGTTAGGAGGGGACTGTGAAGACTTTCAAGCAGAAGGGTCATCCGACCGCGATGGCGGGATTCGCCATTTTCCTGGTGGGCGGAGGCTCCGCCTTTGCGCAGGAACAGGCGGAAGGCAATGCCGAGCAGATGAACGAAGTGGTCGTCACCGGTCTTCGCAAAAGCATCCAGGACGCCATCGCCAGCAAGAAGAACGAGTCATCGATCGTCGAGGTCGTGTCGGCCGAGGACATCGGCAAGTTGCCCGACAACTCGATCGCCGAATCCATCGGCCGTCTTCCGGGCATCGCCGCGCAGCGCACCAATGGTCGTGCACAGACTTTGTCCATCCGCGGCCTCGGTCCCGATTTCACGGTGACTACGTTCAATGGCCGTGAGCAGGCCACCACGAATGACAACCGCACGGTCGAGTTCGATCAGTACCCCTCCGAACTCGTCACGCAGGTGAAGATCTTCAAGACGCCGGACGCGGGCATGGCCTATCAGGGCATCGCGGGCACCACCGACATCTCCACGGTGAAGCCGCTGGCCTATGACGGACGCCGCATGGCGGTGACCTATCGTTACGAGCAGAACGATCAGGAAGCCAACATTCCGGGCCTCGACGACACCGGCAATCGCGCCAACTTCACGTACATCGACCAATTCGCCGATGACAGGGTGGGTGTGGCGTTCGGCGTGGCTTACAACAAAAGTCCGTACCAGGCGCAGACGCGCGAACCCTGGGGATATGCCGATGCGCCGGGCGGCGGTGGCATCACCGTCATCGGTGGCGACAAGGATGGCGTCCAATCGTCCTTCTACGAGCGCACGGGCTTCCTGGGCGTCGTCGAGTTCCAGCCGAATGAAAGCGTGCACATGGTGCTCGATGCCTACCACTCCGATTTCAAGGAGCTGCAGACCATCCAGCGCATGGAGTACGGCACCATCTGGTCGGGCGCCACGCTCACCAATCCCGGCCCGGTCGTCAACGACCGTGTCACCTCGGGCACGTTCACGAACGTGCCTTTCGTGGTCATCGAGAACTACAACAATGACCGGCGCGCGAAGATCAATTCCATCGGACTGAATTCAGATTTCCGGCTCACCGAGAACTGGAGCCTGAATGCCGATCTGAGCTACTCCAAGGTGGAGCGTGATGATCTGCGCGTGGAGTCGACCGCGGGTCGCGGCACCAACAACGATCCCGCGTTGCCGCCGCCGGCCGATACCGTGTCGTTCACCACGCTTCCCGACGGACGTACGCTGCTGACGCCCACGCTCGACTACAGCAGCTACGACAACGTGTTCCTCACGGATCCGGGTGGCTGGGGTGGCGGTCAGCGCCGTTCGGGCTTCGTCGGCCATCCCGAGATCGAGGACGAGATCCAGGCGATCCGCCTGTCCGCGAATCGCAAGTTCGACGGATTCCTCAGCGAAGTCACGTTCGGCGTGAACTACTCCGAGCGCGAGAAGACCAAGGCGAACTTCCAGAGCATCCTCTATCTGCCTGGCAACATCTCGCACGCGGTGGTGCCCGAGGAATACCGCACGGGCATTGCGAACACGTCGTTCTTCGGCAGCCCGTACGGCATGATCAGCTACGACGCCATCGGCCTCTACAACAGCGGCTTCTGGCAGCCCATCGACGCGTACAGCGATCCGAATCCGTTGGTGGGCGACGGCGACCGCCAGAGCTCGGTCACGAACGACTGGCTCGTGAACGAGAAACTCACCACGGCCTTCGTCCGCTTCGGAATCGATACGCAGATCGGGGAACTGCCCCTGCGCGGCAACATCGGCGTGCAGAGCATCACGGCCGACCAGGCTTCGGACATCAACTTCTACTCGCCGCCCAGTGTGGGCGACCCGACGTACAGTTATTCCACGGTGCGGCAAGGCGACGAATACACCGACATCCTGCCGAGCCTGAATCTCTCGCTGGAACTGCCGCAGGACATGAAAGTCCGTCTCGGCGCGGCGATCACGGTGGCGCGTCCGCGAATGGACGACCTCGCGGGTGGTGCGGGCTACACCGTGGTGCCCGATTCCGCCACACCCGGCGAGGTGGACGGGCAGCTCATCTACTGGAACCGCACGGGCGGCGGAAATCCCGAACTCAAACCATGGAAGGCGAACACCTTCGACCTGGCGTGGGAGAAGTACTTCGCCGAACAGGGGTACGTGTCGGTCGCGGGCTATTACAAGAAGCTCACTACCTACATCGTGAATCGTTCGATACTCACGAGCTTCGAGGGTGTGTTGCTGCCTGACCAGACCGGGCCGGGCGCACCCACGGCCGCGTATACCGAAGCCGACGCCAATCGCCTCGGTGTCTCGACGGTACGCGTCAACGGCAGTGGCGGTTACATCAAGGGATTCGAGGTGACGGTATCCCTGCCGCTCAGCATCTTCTCGGACGCTCTCGATGGTTTCGGCTTCATCGTGAGCGGCGCGAAGAACGACTCCGAGATCCTGGTCAATGACGAGCCCACGGACGTTCCGGGCCTTTCGAAGAAGGTGGTGAACAGCACGCTGTACTTCGAGAAGAACGGATTCTCTGCTCGCGTGAGCAATCGCTACCGCGGAGAGTTCGTCGGCGAAGTGCCGGCATACGACTCCAGCCTGACGCTCAACAACGTGAAGGCCGAGTCGCTGCTCGACGCGCAGATCGGCTACGAATGGCGGCAAGGCGCGCTCGAAGGATTGAGCATCAACCTTTCGGGCACCAACCTGACCGATGAACCGTTCGTGTTGAGCAACGTGGATCAGCCGTCGTTCAACCTGGTGAAGTACCAGGAATACGGAGCGAATTATTCGCTCGGAGTGACCTACAAGTTCTAGTCGATGCTCCTCCGCAGGAGACTCACACCCACCGGTCTGGACCGCCGGTGGGTGTGAGATGCTAGGACCATGAAGTCAGTCGAGATC
>JBKPPO010000242.1:0-13658 GCA_046733635.1 Pseudomonadota bacterium
GAAGGTTCCGTACTCGTGGAGTTCGGCAATACGCGCGTGCTCTGCACGGCGAGCGTGGAAGAAGGCGTTCCAGGATTCCTTCGCGGCAAGAACCAGGGCTGGGTGACGGCCGAATACGGCATGTTGCCGCGAGCCACGCACACCCGGAGCGCGCGCGAGGCGGCCAAGGGCAAGCAGACGGGCCGCACCCAGGAAATCCAGCGGTTGATCGGGCGTTCGCTGCGCGCGATCACCAATCTCTCCGGCCTGGGCGAACGAACCGTCACACTCGATTGCGACGTGCTGCAGGCCGATGGCGGCACGCGGACCGCGGCCATCACCGGGAGCTACGTCGCGCTCGCGGATGCCGTCGACGTCCTGATCGCGCGCAAGGCCATCTCCTCATCGCCGCTGCACGGCCAGGTGGCCGCGGTGTCCGTCGGCATCTGTAATGGCGTGCCGGTGATCGATCTGGATTACGCCGAGGATTCCTCCGCCGAGACCGACATGAACGTGGTCATGAACAACGGCGGCGGTTTCATCGAGGTGCAGGGTACGGCGGAAGGCCATGCGTTCCGCCGGCACGAACTCGACGCGATGTTGAACCTCGCCGCGTCCGGCGCCGCCAGGCTGTTCCAGTTGCAGACCGAGGTGCGGACCGCCTAGCGGGCCGCGTTCATGTCATTCCGGCGCGTGGTGCTCGCGAGTTCCAACGCGGGCAAGCTGCGTGAATTCTCCGAGCTGCTCGCCGGGGAGAATCTTCAGTTCGCGCGGCAGTCGGACTTCGGCATTGCTCCGCCGCCGGAGACGGGCACCACCTTCCTCGAGAACGCGCTCATTAAGGCGCGAAATGCCGCCGGGATCACCGGCCTTCCCGCGATTGCCGACGATTCCGGCATCGAGGTGGACGCGTTGGGCGGTGCGCCCGGCGTGTATTCCGCGCGATACGCGGGGGAGGATGCGAGCGACGAGGCCAACCTCGACAAGCTGCTGCAGGCCCTCGCCGGGAAATCCATCGATGAGCGGCGTGCGCGGTATCGCGCCGTCATCGTCTACGTGCGTGATGCCGAAGACCGTGCGCCGCTGGTCGGCGAAGGCGCCTGGGAAGGCCACATCATCGATGCACGCCGCGGGCATGGCGGATTCGGCTACGACCCATCGTTCGTCCCCGAGGGCGATACGCGAACCGTGGCCGAGATGCCGCAGGACGAAAAAAACCGCAAGAGCCATCGTGCGCAGGCGCTGGCCGCGTTCCTCGCGCAATTCTCGCGAGAACGGTGATGCAGGCGCCGCCGCTCGCCTTGTACGCGCACTTTCCGTGGTGCGTGCAGAAGTGCCCGTACTGCGACTTCAATTCGCACGCGCTGCGCAACGAACTGCCGGAACAACGGTACGTCGAGACGCTGAAGCGCGATCTCGATGCGCAGGCGTCGGAGGTCAGCGGCCGTCCGCTCGTGAGCATCTTCCTGGGCGGCGGCACGCCAAGTTTGTTTTCGCCGACGGCGATCGGCGCGTTCCTCGAGCACGCGCGCGCGCGGCTTGGCTTCGCACCGGACATCGAGGTCACGATGGAGGCGAACCCGGGCACCATCGAGCGCGGCCGATTCGCCGAGTATCGCGATGCCGGCATCAATCGCGTATCGCTGGGTGCGCAGACTTTCGATGAGGCGCAGCTCAAAACACTGGGGCGTATTCATTCATCGGCGGAAACGCGGCGCGCCGCCGAAGAACTCCACGCCGCCGGGCTGTCCAACTTCAACCTCGATCTGATGTACGCGCTGCCGGGTCAGACTGCGGCGTCGGCCGAAACGGACGTGCGTGAGGCGTTGGCGCTTCAGCCCACACATCTCTCGCAGTATCACCTGACCATCGAGCCGGGAACGTTGTTCGCCGCTGCGCCGCCCACGCAGCCGGCGGACGAGATCGTCGAGGAGATGCTGTCGAGGTCGCTGCAAACGCTGGGCGCCGCGGGGTTCGAGCAATACGAAGTGTCCGGCTACTCGAAGCCGCTGGCGCGCTGCATCCACAACCTGAACTACTGGACCTTCGGTGACTATCTCGGCGTCGGAGCGGGCGCGCACGGCAAGATCACCGATGCCGCATCCGGCGTGATCACGCGCACGCAGCAGTGGCGGGAGCCGCGCCGTTATCTGGGCGCGGAAGCGGGGGCGATCACGCGCAAGGCGATCTCGGCCGCGGAGCTGCCGTTCGAGTTCGCCATGAACGGCTTTCGGCTCCACGAAGGTTTCGATGCGCAACTGTTCGAGGACCGCACCGGCCTTCCCGCCAGCATGCTGGGCTCTGCGCTGGCCTCCGCCGTCGATCGGGGATTGGTCGAAAGCGCCGGCGACCGATGGCGCGCGACTCCCCGCGGATTACGGTTCCTCAACGAAATCCTCGTGGATTTGCTGCCTGACGATGAGCAGCCCTCGGGCGGATAAGAAGTTTTCGCCCGATCGCGGAGCGGTTTTATGCACAGCCGACCAGTGGGGGGCACGTGTGTCGGGGCATTACGGTATGTTTCAGTCCTGTTGCAGGATGAAGACGCTATAAATAACTGATTTTTCTAAGTTTAATACCATGGTCATTATTTGACCAAGCTAACGGTTTTGCAGATATCGACGCGTTTTTTGCCTCTCCGGAAGGCACTACTCACAGAGTTATCCACACTTTCTGTGGATAAGGCGGGCTTGGGATTTGCGCTTGAGAACCCACAAATGGCCCGCTAGACTGCGCGCCCTTTTTCCCATCCCCGGCCGGCAAAATCCGCCCGGTAGAGAGAAACCCATGAAAGCCGACACGCATCCCGACTACAAAGTGATCAAAGTGAGCTGCACCTGCGGCAACGCCTTCGAGACGCGTTCGACCCTGGGTCAGGACCTGCAGGTTGAAGTCTGCGCCAACTGCCACCCCTTCTATACGGGCAAGCAGAAGATCCTCGACACCGCTGGCCGCGTGGACAAGTTCCGCAAGAAGTACGCCGCGGCGGCTTCCCGCTAAGCGAACCTTTTCGCTCGCGAAAGCAACACACGAAGGCGTCCGCTCAACGAGCGGACGCCTTTTTCTTTGTGCCGCCCATCCCTGTCCCGGGACGGGCGGAACTTGTGGTAGTTGCGCCATATCGTAGTTAAATACGCGCTCGGCCCCGCCTGCGGAGACCTGAAGTCAATGAAGCGCCATCATCTCCTTTCCCTCGTTCTCGCGGCGGCCCTGGCCTTCACGGGCGGATGCGTGAGCAACCCTTCGACTGGCGGCAAGAGCGTCGGCGTGGGCGGCCTCGAAGGCGAGAAGAAAACCGTCCAGAAGAATCACCAGGAAATCGTGAAGGCTCTGGGCCTCTACGACGACCAGGCCACGCAGGAGTACGTGAACATCGTGGGCCAGCGCCTCGCGCAGGCCAGCGATCTGCCCAACGAGGAGTTCCGCTTCTTCGTCCTCGACGACGAAAACATCAATGCGTTTGTCACCGGCTGCTGCAACGTCTACGTGAACCGCGGCCTATTGGTGAACCTCAATTCGGAAGCCGAGCTCGCGGGCGTGATCGGTCACGAGATCGGCCACATCACGGCGCGGCATCCTTCGCGCCGTCAGGCGCGCGGTCTCGCGGCGTCACTCGGCGCCATGGCCGCGGCGATCCTCACCGGATCGAATGCCGTGGGTCAGCTCGCCAACATCGGCGCGCAAGCCTGGATCCAGGGTTATGGCCGCGAGAACGAGATGGAAGCGGATCGTCTCGGACTCAAATATATGGTGAAGGCCGGTTACAACCCCGATGCGCTCGGTGGCGTTTTCAACATGTTCCAGTCCGGCGAAAAGTTCGAACGTCAGCGCGCGGCAGCGGAAGGCCGCGAGCCGCGTCTCTATCACGGAGTGTTCTCGAGTCATCCGAGCCCCGATCAGCGCGAAGTGCAGGCGGCAAAAGGCGCTGCGAACATCAAGGACGCGCCTCCCGACGGCTGGCTGGTTCGCCGCGACGAGTACCTCACGACGATCAACGGCATCGCGTACGGCTCGAGCAAGGCGCAGGGCATCGTGCGTGACAACCGCTTCTATCACGCGGACATGGGCATCACGCTCGCGTTCCCGCGCGGCTGGACCATCGAGAACATGCGCGATCGGCTGCTGGCGTTCACGCCGAAGAAAGACGCGCTCATGCAGGTGATGATCGAGCCGAAGCCCGACAAGCAGGCGCCGCGCGAATTCCTCCTGAGCAAGCTCAAGGGTCAGTCCGTGTTCAAGGGTGAGCCCTTGCAGGGCGAAGACGGCATGGAGGGTTACACCGTGGTCACACGCGGTGGATCGCCGATCGATCAGGGCCAGGGTCCTGTGCGCTGGATCGCGATGTATCGTGGACAAAGCATTTACATCTTCGCGGGCGCGAGCCGTTCGGCGATGAATGGCGTGCCCGAAGTCGACGGCCTCATCCGCTCGACTGCGCTCACCATGCGCGGGCTGCGTCCTGCGGAATTCCCGCTGACCGAGCCGTATCGCATCAAGGTGGTGAAGGCGACGGAAAGCACCGACATTTCCGCGTACGCCTCGGAGATGCCCGAGGACAGGTTCAAGAAGGAAACGCTCGAACTAATCAACGCGTTGTATCCGAACAAGAAGCCCGCGCCGGGACAACTGTTCAAGATCGTCGAGTGAAATGACGGAGCGTCAGGTCGCGCGCTGATTTTTTCGCGGCGCGTTGCCTTGATTCCGCTGCCGGACCGTGTAAGGCTCGCACGGTTTTTGCAGCAGCCAGCATTCCGCACATGTCCGACAAGAAACTCGAACTCGTAGATACCGCTACCGGCAAGAAAGCCGCTCTCTCCGTTCGCTCCGGCACCGTAGGTCCCTCGGTGGTGGACATCGCGCCGCTCGCGAAGGAGTTCGGCGCGTTCACCTATGATCCCGGTTATGGTGCAACCGCGGCCGTCGAGAGCAAGATCACTTACATCGATGGTGATGCCGGCGTGCTCATGCACCGCGGGTATCCGATCGAGCAGCTCGCGGACAAGAGCTCGTTCATCGAGGTCTGCTATCTACTGCTGAACGGTGAGCTGCCCAACAAGCAGCAGCTCGCGACCTTCGAACACAGCATTCGCAACCACACGATGATCAATGAATCGCTGCTGCGGTTCTTCGGTGGTTTCCATCACAACGCGCACCCGATGGCGATGGTGTCCGCGGTGGTGGCATCGATGTCGGCGTTCTATCACGACTCGATGGACATCCATAACCCGCGGCATCGCGAGATCTTCGCGCATCGCATCGTGGCGAAGCTCCCGACCATCGCGGCTGCGGCGTACAAGCACTCGCTCGGGCAGCCCTTCGTCTACCCGCGCAACGATCTCTCGTACTGCGCGAACATGCTGCACATGTTCTTCGCGGTTCCCTGCGAGCCGTACCAGGTGGATCCGGTCGCCGCCGAGGCGCTGGACCTGCTGTTCATCCTCCACGCGGACCACGAGCAGAACGCGAGCACGTCGACGGTGCGTCTGGCGGGTTCGACTGGCGCGAATCCCTACGCCGCGATTTCGTCGGGCGTGTCGGCCCTCTGGGGTCCCGCGCATGGCGGCGCGAACGAAGCCGTGCTGGAGATGCTGGAAGAAATCGGCACCGCCGATCAGATCCCGAAGTACCTGGCGATGGCGAAGGACAAGTCCAGCCACTTCCGCCTCATGGGCTTCGGGCACCGCGTGTACAAGAACTTCGATCCGCGCGCCAAGATCATCCGCGACATGTGCCACAAGGTGCTCGCGAAGCTCGGCAAGACCGACAACCCGCTGCTGGAACTCGCGCAGCGTCTCGAGGAAGCGGCGCTCAAGGACGAATACTTCGTCGCGCGCAAGCTGTACCCGAACGTGGATTTCTACTCGGGCATCATCTATTCGGCGCTCGGCATTCCGCGTTCGATGTTCACGGTGATGTTCGCGATCGCGCGCACCGTGGGCTGGGTGGCGCACTGGCAGGAGATGATCTCGGATCCGGCGATGCGCATCGGCCGCCCGCGTCAGCTCTACACGGGCCCGACCAAGCGGGATTACCAGTCGATCGATTCGCGCGGCTGAGGCCGGGCACGTCGATCTTCGCCCGGACTGGCGCGTCGATGCTGCACGCTCACTGGGCGCGCAGCGCTTCCTCGGAATCCAGAAGTACTTCGAGCTCGTCCGCGTCGATGCGACGCATGGGCTTGCCGTCGACCGGGCTCACCGGCGCCTGGCGGATGCCATCCACCGGGAACACCGTCGCGTCGACGACGAAGTCCTCGAAATCGAAATGCACACCTGGATAGGCGACCACACGATCCGATCCATATCGGACGCGCCGTTCCACGACCTCGTGATCGATACCGAGATCCATCAGCCTGAAGGTGATGGCTTCGGCTCGCTCGGCGAACAGGTGAAGCTGGATGTCGTTGTGCTCGGTGGCATTGCCGGTGAGCACCGACCCCACGAGCCGCGGCTCGAATTCCTGCAGTAGCTGCATCGCCGACAACGCCGCATTGCGTTGGCCCGCGAGCGTCTGCGCGTGCTTCTCGCCGCCGAAGAGCCGGTGATATTCGGCGAGCGCGTCTTCGATCTCCGTGTTCCTTGGCAACACGTTGCCGTCGGTCACCCCGAAACGTTCGGCCGCTTTGCGCTTGGCCGTCAGGAAATCGCGAATGCCGTGCTCCGACATGATGCGCGCGGCTTCCTGCGCGAGTGCGCGTCGAAGGTTTTCGGCACGTGGCGGTAGCTTTTTCATGGCTCAGAAGATCGGATCGGCACCACTCTGCGGAGTATCGGGCGAATTGGGGTCGATGTCCTGTAAGCCTTCGCCGGGATCTCCAACGTAACCTTCTTCCGTCGGCAGCTTGTCGACGCGGAAGTATTCGAACACCGGATCGAGATCGGCGTCGCGCGTGCCGCCCGTGCGGCCGTTCACCTTGAGCTCGATCACGCCTTCGGGCATCGAGCGCTGCTTCTGCGGAACGTTGCGAAGCGCCTCGCGCATGTAGTCGACCCAGATGGGCACTGCGGTGCGCGCGCCTTCTTCGCCCTCACCGAGCGGTTGCGGTACGTCGAAGCCCACCCACACACTGGCAACGATGCTGTCGTTGAAGCCGTTGAACCAGGTGTCGACGTTTTCGTTCGTGGTGCCGGTCTTGCCGCGCAGATCCGTGCGGCCCAGCGCCAGCGCGCGGCGCCCGGTGCCGCGAGTGATCACGTCCTTCATGATGTCGTTCATGAGGAACGCGACCTGCGGTGTGATGACTTGCTCGGCGGGGAGCGTGCGACGCGCGCCTTGCGGCAGGGGCGAAGGCGGCACGACGGTCGCGCTCACGTTCGGATTCTTGGCGCGCTCTTCGGCGGAAATGGTGCGGATCGCCTGCGGGCATTCGGCGCACACGGTCTTCGGCTCGGCGGTGAAGAGGATCTGGCCGCCCGGGCCTTCGATGCGCTCGATGAAATACGGCTCGATGAGATGACCGCCGTTCGCGAATACCGCGAACCCGCGCGCCACTTCCAGCGGCGTCGCGCCCATGCTGCCGAGGGCGAGCGTGAGGTTGTTAGGTAGCTGCTGCTTCGTGAACCCGAAGGCCTGCACGTAGTCGATCACCGGCTTGATTCCGAGCTGCTGCAGCAGGCGGATCGACACGAGGTTCCGAGACTGCACGATCGCCTCGCGCAACCGCATGGGTCCCCGGAATCCGCCGCCCGAGTTCTTGGGGCGCCAGACCTCTTCGAGGTTCGGGTCGTCCATGATGATGGGTGCGTCGAGGATCATCGTCGCCGGCGTGAAGTCTCCCGCCATCGCCGCCGCGTACATGAAAGGCTTGAAACCGGATCCCGGCTGCCGCTTGGCTTGCGTGACGCGATTGAACTTGCCCTGGCCCTCGAAGTAATCGAAGCCGCCGACGAGCGAGAGGATGGCGCCGTCGTTCGGATCCAGCGCAATCAGCGCGCTTTCGGCTTCGGGGATCTGCGCGAGCTCGGCGGGCGCGCCGACTTTCTCATACACCACGTGGACGACGTCGCCACGCGAGAGGATTTCGCCAGCGGTCTTGGGCTCCGGGCCCAAGGTCAGATCATTGGCGCGCCGGCGCGCCCATGAAAGGCCTGCCCAGGGGATGTCGGCCTGGCCGCGACCTTTCACGAACACCTTGGCCTCCTTCTCGCCCACCGAGAGCACGATGGCGGGACGCAGGATGCCGACGTTGTTGTATTCGTCCAGCAGCGGCTCGAGTGAGGTTGGCGGCTCGGTTCCGGAAATCTCCACCTTGCTCGTGGCTCCGCGCCAGCCATGGCGGCGCGTGTAATCCACGAGACCCATGCGCAACGCCTGGTTCGCCGCCTTCTGCAAACGGCCGTCGAGAGTCGTGTAGACCTTGTAGCCCGCGTCGATGGCGCCCGCGCCGTATTTCTCTTCGACCTGCAGGCGCACCATCTCGGCCACGTAGGCCGCGTCCACGTCGGCGAGCGTGCGTTGCGCGCGCGAACCGGATGCTCTAACTACTTCCTTCGAGGCCACGTCCACCGCGGCCTGGTCGATGAACCGGAGTTCGAGCATCCGGCGGAGCACGTAGGCGCGGCGTCCGGTCGAGCCTTCGGGATCGTTGAACGGGTTGTAACGCGACGGCCACTGCGGCACACGCGCGAGCATCGCGGCTTCACCCAGCGTGAGTTCGCTGAGCGGCTTGCCGAAGTACGTTTCCGCTGCCGCGGCCACGCCATAGGAGCGATTGCCGAAGAAGATCACGTTCAGATAGAGCGCGAGGATCTCCTGCTTGGTGAACTGGCTTTCGAGCCGCTGCGTGACGAAGATCTCCTGGAGCTTGCGGCGAATCGTCTGTTCCTGCGTGAAAAATGCGCTGCGTGCCGCCTGCATGGTGATCGTGCTAGCGCCCTGGCGTTCTCCCGAGGTCACGTTGACGAACAACGCGCGCACGATGCCCTTCCAGTCGAAGCCGTGGTGATCGAAGAACTGGTCGTCCTCGGCCGCGATGAACGCGTTCTTCACCACGTCGGGAATCTGCTCGTACTTCACCGGGATGCGGCGTTCCTGGCCGATCTGCGAGATGAGTTCGCCGCTCGACGTGTACACGCGCAGCGGCACGGCGAGTTCGTTGTTCTTCATCGCGGCGACGGTCGGCAGCGTCGGTTCGAGATAGACGAACGCGCAAACGAACGCGTATCCGATGGCAAGTGTGACGGCCGTCACACCCATCACGAGCTGGGCAATCAATCGAAAGTAGTTTGGCTTCACAGAATCCGGGTCTCGTCAGTTGCGCGTGTGTTATGCCCTATGCATAGTAACCGCCGTCGATACGCATACTCACCGAAAGGTGGGGACGCAAAGCTTCCGGTCTAAGGGTCTGCATTGGCCTACGACAGCGGGGTTGCCGGCTCGGGCTCACCGTCTGAGTTGATACGGGTAACTGCCCTCTGGTTCCAATGCCACCCCTCATTCCGGCAGCCCGTTCCCACCGGTTCACGGTCCCCTTGGGATAACCATAGGAATCCGCGAGTTTCGTGAGGGGCGTCTCGTTCAATTTAACTTCACGCTGATATATAGTCTCTCGGGATTTAGACTGGTCGCGCGATTTTCGCTTTAACCTTTTGAAAGGACTGCAAAAGTGCTGTTCCTAACGCGTAAGTATCGTCCGTTGCTCGGGCTTGACATAACGACTTCGTCGGTCAAGTTGATCGAGCTCGTGAACAGCGGTGGCACCTATCGCGTCGAATCGTACGCGGCAGAGCCCACCCCTCAGAACGCCATGAACGAGAAGGCCATCGTCGACGCGGAAGCGGTCGGTGAAGCCATCCGTCGCGCGGTCAAACGTTCGGGCGCCGGCGCCAAGGAAGTCGCGATCGCGATCTCCGGCGACGCCGCCATCACCAAGGTCATCCAGATGCCGCGCTCGTTGCGCGAGCGCGATCTCGAAGCGCAAGTCGAGATGCAGGCCGACCAGTACATTCCGTTCCCGATGGACGAAGTCTCATACGACTTCGAAGTGCTGGGTCCTTCCGAGAAGGATCCGGAAACCAACGACGTGTTGTTAGTGGCGACGCGCACCGAGAACGTCGAGCAGCGCCAGGCCGCCGTGAATGCCGCGGGTCTCACCGCCAAGATCGTCGACGTCGAAGCCTTCGCGCTCGAGAACGCCTGCAAACTCATGACCCACCAGATGCCCGATGGCGGCATCGACCGCACCATCGCGGTGGTGGACTTCGGTGCGAGCAGCACCACGTTCAGCGTGTTGCGGAATCTGAAGGTCGTTTACACGCGTGACTTCGCGTTCGGCGGCCAGCAGCTCACCGAAGAAATCATGCGCACCTATGGCCTCTCCATGGAAGAAGCCGGCCGAGCCAAGAAAGAAGGCGGACTGCCGGGCAACTTCCAGGCCGAGGTGCTGGATCCTTTCATCGACGACATGACGCAACAGGTGAGCCGCTCGCTGCAGTTCTACCTGGCGTCGGGCTCGGGCCGTGATCAGCCCGAGAAGATCCTCGTCTGCGGCGGCTGCGCCAACATCTCCGGCGTATCCGACGTGATCTCGAGCCGCGTGGGCATCTCCGCCGAGAAGGGCGACCCGCTGGGCCAGATGAAACTTTCCTCGCGCGCCAAGGCGCAGGCGGTGGCCCGTGACGCCACGGCGCTGCTCACGGCGTGCGGCCTCGCACTGCGGAGCTTCGACTAATGCCTCGCATAAACCTACTCCCCTGGCGCGACGAAGAGCGCAACGAGCGAAAGCTCAAGTTCCTGGTCGCGCTCGGTGGCGCGGCGATAGCGGCGTGCCTCACGGCCTTCGTCGGCTATCTCATGATGGACTCGATGGTGAATGCGCAGGAAGCGCGCAACAACCAGCTCAAGGCGGAGATCGCCGAGCTCGACAAGCAGATCGAGAAGATCAACAGCCTCGAGGCCGAAAAGGCGCGCTTCATCGCGCGCATGGAAGTCATCGAGAAGCTGCAGCGCTCGCGCCCGGAAATCGTGCACATCTTCGACGAGATCGCGAAGCAGATTCCGGACGGCGTCTATCTGACGGGCATCACACAGACCGGCGCGCGCCTCAAGTTCGAAGGCGTCGCGCAGTCATCGACCCGCGTCTCCGCGTTCATGCGCAACATCGACGCGTCCAGCTACCTCAAGAATCCCGAACTCGAAGTCGTCGAGACGAAGAAGAACAACGTCGTCGGCGCCACGTTCGTGCTGTTCGCCGAGCAGGCGGGCGCGGCCGAAGAGGCTGAAGCCGAGCAGAGCAAACCTAAGCGTCGCGTCGCGTCGGCGGGGGCACAATGAGCATTCTCGACGATCTCAAGACACTGGATCCGAACGATCCCGGCCGTTGGCCGCTGCCCGTCCGTGCGGGCGCCGTCGCCCTGTGTTTCGTGGTGCTCACCGCGGGTCTCTTCTGGTACTTCGTCTGGAGCGAACAGAAACCGCTGCTCGACCAGGCGGCTTCCACCGAGCAGGACCTCCGCGGTCAGTTCAAATCCAAGCATTCCAAGGCCGTGAACCTCGAGGTCTACCAGCAGCAGCTCGCGGACATCGAGCGCTC
Organism: Pseudomonadota bacterium; assembly: GCA_046733635.1. Taxonomy (GTDB): domain Bacteria; phylum Pseudomonadota; class Gammaproteobacteria; order Steroidobacterales; family Steroidobacteraceae; genus CADEED01. The sequence continues at coordinate 11,510 of JBKPPO010000242.1, forward strand.
GTTCGGCGCGCTGTTGCGCCAGCTTCCCGGCAAGACCGAGGTTCCGAACCTCCTGGTCGACATCTCGCAGGTGGGCGTGGGCGCCGGCCTCGAGGAAAAGCTGTTCCAGCCTTCCGCGGAATCCAAGAAGGATTTCTATGCGGAGCTGCCGATCAAGATCAGGTTGACCGGCTCGTATCACCAGATGGGCGAGTTCGTGAGCGGCATCGCCGCGCTCCCGCGCATCGTGACTCTCGATGGCATCACCATCAAGCCTGAGAACAAGGACATGTACGACAACCTGTCGTTCGAGCTCACGGCGAAGACGTATCGCTACCTCGACGACGCGGAAGTGGCTGCGGCCGAAAAGTCCCGCGTCGACGCCAACAAGAAGAAGACGACGTAGTTCAGGCGCAAACGCGACACACAGGTCAGGTCTATGGGTCTCAAACTAAATTCCAGATTGTTGTTAGTGGGCACGTTGTGCGCGCTCGCTGGCGCAATGTCGGGTTGCTCCAGCAAGGACGATGAGCTCAACCAGTTCATCGCCGACACAAAGAAAGAGCCGGGCGGCCGCATCGAGCCGCTGCCGGAGCTCAAGCCGTACGAAACCTACGCGTACGCCGCAGCGGACATGCGTTCGCCGTTCATGCCGGGCGGATCGGGCGCGGGTTCCGCCGCCGGTCTGCGCCCGGACACGCGACGCAACCGCGAGTTTCTCGAACAGTTTTCATTGGACACGTTGCGGATGGTCGGGACCCTGCGTCTCAACGATCGCACGTACGGTCTCGTCAAGACGAAAGATGGCCTCGTGCATCGCGTCCTGCCCGGCAATTACATGGGTCAGGCGGATGGCAAGGTCACCGAAGTTACGCCTTCGAAGATAAGTGTCGTGGAAGTCGTGCCGGACGGATTGGGCGGTTACATGGAACGCCCCGCCCAGCTCGCCTTGAATTGAAGTCCACGCCAGGGAGTAGATGCAGATGAACAAAACCACCATCCGTCAACTGACCGCCTCGACCCTGCTGTGGCTCGCCGCCACCGTGGCCAGCGCCCAGGGCGCTCCGGTCAAGCTCGAGTCGATCGACGTCCAGTCGCTCGCCGGTCAGCAGCTACAGCTCACGCTGCGGCATTCGGGTCCGCCCGCCGAACCGGTGGCGTTCACCATCGACAATCCCGCGCGCATCTCGCTGGATCTCGCCAACACCGCGCTCGCATTACCTTCGCGCCGTGTCGACGTGCGTTCCGGTGGTGTGGACTCGGTGCTTGCCGCCGAAGCCGCAGGCCGCACGCGCCTCGTGCTGAACCTCGATCGCCTGCTCCCGTATCAGACCCGCGTTCAAGGCAACGACATCATCGTGTTGCTCGGCAGCGCTGGTTCGTCGCCCGCCACCGCCGCGGCTGCGTCGAGCGGCGCCTCCGCTTCCCCGACGGCCCGCCAGGCCTCGGCGCCGACGGGTGCGCGTGGAATCCGCAGCATCGACTTCCGCCGCGGCGCCGGTGGCGCCGGTCGCGTCGTCGTGCGTCTCGCCGACCCGCACCAGCCGGCCAGCCTGCGTCAGCTGGGCAACCAGATCATCGTGGATTTCGCCGGCGCCGAAGTGGCCAGCAATCTCGCGCGTCGCTATGACGCCGCCGACTTCTCCACGCCGGTGAGCGGCTTCGACGTCGTGCGCGTCGGCGACGGCGTGCGCATCGCGATCAGCGCCAACGGCGACTTCGAACAGCTCGCCTACCAGACCGACGACCAGTACGTCGTCGAAGTGCAGCCGGCCCGCAAGGCCGCGCAGAAGGTCGAGGACAAGCCGGTTTACACGGGCGAGCGCCTCACGCTGAACTTCCAGGACATCGAAACGCGCGCGGTGCTGCAGCTGTTGGCTGACGCCAGCGGCCAGAACATCGTGGTTTCGGATTCCGTGTCGGGCAGCGTCACGCTGCGCCTGCAGAACGTGCCGTGGGACCAGGCGCTGGACATCGTCCTGCGCACCAAGGGCCTCGACAAGCGCCGCAACGACAACGTCATCATCGTCGCGCCGACGGAAGAACTCGCGGCGCGCGAAAAGGCAGAGCTTGCTGCCCGCCAGGACGTGCAGGAGCTCGCGCCCCTGCGGTCCGAATACTTGCAGGTCAACTACGCGAAGGCGGCTGACCTCGCCGCGCTGATCAAGAC
>JBKPPO010000243.1:0-15137 GCA_046733635.1 Pseudomonadota bacterium
GCTCTCCAACGACGTCTCGCAGAACGTCACGGTGTTCAACGAGCTCACGCCGGCACCGTATGACACTACGGTGATCACGGGCGTGAATGATCGTGATTACAAGCGCTTGCAGCTCGATTTGAACTTCCGGTTCTAAGAAAAGGGAGGGGACTGGCTTCCGTCGGTCCCCTCTCCATCCGGACACTTTCACGAAGCTGTAACACAGCGGCGTTAAACAGGTGGCCGTCGCAAAGCGGACCTCCGGCTCCCGAACGAACAAAGACGAACATGACACCGGCCGCACTTCTCATTGCCCTGGCGCTCCTTTCCGCCGCTGCGTTCTGGATCGGCAAGTCCCGGTCGCTGGCGCTCGTGGGCGGGTCGCGAGGCGTCCGGAACCTGCACTCGCTGCCGGGCCACTATGGCCTCATGACGGCGTTGTGGTGCGCGTTGCCGGCGCTGATCGTCATCGGCGTCTGGCTCGCCTTCCAGGATGGAATCATTCTCCAGCTCGTGACCCAGCAGCTCCCCGCGGAACTGCGCGGACTGCCTGCCAATGAACTGGCGCTGGTCATGAACGACGTCCGTAATCTCGTCGCGGGCAACGTGCCGCCCGACGCGGTGAGCGCCGCCGTCCGCGGCGCCGCCGCCGAATATTCCCGGCTGCGGGGCATCAGCCGCATGGCGTTGACCGTGCTCGTGATGGTGCTGGCGGTGGTGTCCATCGTCGCGCTGCGCTCGCGTATCACCCCCGAGCTTCGCGCCCGCAACATCGTCGAACGCGTCATCGAGTGGCTGCTGATCCTGTGCTCGACGATCGCCGTGTTCACGACCGTGGGCATCGTGGCTTCGGTGGCCTTCGAGGCGTTCCGCTTCTTCAGCATGGTGAACCCGCTCGATTTCCTGTTCGGCACGCAGTGGAGCCCGCAGATGGCGATCCACGCCGACCAGGTGGGTTCGTCCGGATCGTTCGGCGCCGTGCCGCTGTTCGCGGGCACGCTGCTGATCTCCTTCATCGCGATGGTCATCGCGGTGCCGATCGGCCTGTTCTCGGCTATCTACCTCGCCGAATACGCGCACCCCAAGTTCCGCACCTGGGCGAAGCCGCTGCTCGAAGTGCTGGCGGGTGTGCCCACCGTGGTCTACGGCTTTTTCGCGGCGCTGACCATCGGCCCGGCGCTTCGTGGCTGGGGCGAATCCTTCGGTCTCGACGTCGCCTCCGAGAGTGCGCTCGCCGCGGGTTTCGTCATGGGCATCATGATCATCCCGTTCGTGTCCTCGCTCGCCGACGACATGATCAGCGCCGTGCCGCAATCCTTGCGCGACGGCGCTTACGCGCTCGGCGCCACCAAGTCCGAGACCATCAAACAAGTGGTGATGCGCGCGGCGCTGCCCGGAATCGTCGGTGGCGTATTGCTCGCGGTCTCGCGCGCCATCGGCGAGACCATGATCGTGGTGATGGCCGCGGGCCTCGCCGCCAACCTCACCGCGAATCCGCTCGAAGCCGTGACCACCGTGACCGTGCAGATCGTCACGCTGCTGGTCGGCGACCAGGAGTTCGATTCGCCGAAGACACTGGCCGCGTTCGCGCTGGGTCTGGTGTTGTTCCTCGTGACGCTGGCGCTCAACGTGCTCGCGCTGCACATCGTCAGGAAGTACCGTGAACAGTACGAATAAGCCGCGGCGCACGCCGCAGGAAACGCAGGCGATCGTCGCCCAGAGCCTGCGGCGCCGCTACTGGGCCGAACGCCGCTTCCGCTTCTACGGACTCGCCGCCGTCACGGCCGGCATGGCGTTCCTGGTCTATCTGTTCTTCACGATCTTCTCGAACGGCCTCGGCGCCTTCCAGCAGACCCAGATCCGGCTGCCGGTGTACTTCGACGCCGCGGTCCTCGCGCCGGAAGGCAAGACGGACATCGACTCGCTTCGCGCGGCGGACTACTCCGCGCTGATCCGCGCCGCGCTCAAGTCGAAGTTCCCGGAAGTCGAAGGCCGCGTCGCCACGCGCGAACTCACGCGCATCGTGAGCGGCAGCGCCACGTTCGACCTGCAGCAGCTCGTGATCGGTGATCCCAAGCTCATCGGCACCACCGAAGAGATCTGGCTGCTCGGCAGCGATGCCGTGGATCTGCTCGTCAAGGGACATGTGGACCGCGCCGTGCCCGAAGATCAAAGGCCGCTGTCCGATACGCAGTTGGCCTACGTCGACAAGCTCGAATCCGAAGGCGCGCTGGCGCTCAAGTTCAACACCACGTTCCTCACGGGTGGAGATTCGCGTGAGCCCGAGAAGGCCGGCATCTGGGGCGCCGTCGTCGGATCGTTCTACACGCTGATCCTCACGCTGCTGCTGTCGTTCCCGATCGGCGTCGCGGCTGCCATCTACCTGGAAGAGTTCGCGACGCGTAATCGCTGGACGGATCTCATCGAGGTGAACATCAACAACCTCGCGGCCGTGCCGTCCATCGTGTTCGGTCTGCTGGGTCTCGCGGTGTTCATCGGATTCTTCGGATTGCCGCGATCCGCTCCATTGGTCGGCGCGCTGGTGCTGACACTGCTCACGTTGCCCACGATCATCATCGCCTCGCGTGCCGCGTTGAAAGCGGTGCCGCCGTCCATCCGCGAGGCCGCGCTCGGCATGGGCGCGTCGAAGATCCAGACCGTCGCGCACCACGTGCTGCCGCTCGCCATGCCCGGCATGCTCACGGGCACCATCATCGGCATGGCCCGTGCGCTCGGCGAGTCCGCGCCGCTGCTCATGATCGGCATGGTGGCCTTCATCGTCGACATTCCGCAGGGCTTCACGGACGCCGCCACCGCGCTGCCGGTGCAGGTATTCCTGTGGTCGGACAGTCCCGAGCGCGGATTCATGGAGAAGACCTCGGGCGCGATCATCGTGCTGCTGGCCTTCCTCGTCGTCATGAACACGGCGGCAGTCATCCTCAGAAAACGTTTCGAACGTCGGGGGTAAAAAATGGAAAGTGCTGTGCAGGCTGAACGCGCTGGTATCAATCTCAAGCCCAGTGGCCGCAAGGCGGAGGAGTCCGCGCTGCAGGCGCCTGCGGAAATCGGCAGGACCGTGGGCGACATCACCGTCGCCGATCCGATCTTCACCGCGCGTGACGTCGACGTGTTCTACGGCGAGAAACACGCCATCAAGAAGGTGGGCATCGACATCGCGAAGAACCAGGTGCTCGCCATGATCGGCCCGTCGGGCTGCGGCAAGTCCACGTTCCTGCGTTGCCTCAATCGCATGAACGACACCATCGCGGGCGCACGCGTCGAAGGCAAGATCCTGCTCGATGGCAAGGACATCCACGACAAGAAGCAGGACGTCGTGCAGCTCCGCGCCCGCGTCGGCATGGTGTTCCAGAAGCCGAATCCGTTTCCGAAGAGCATCTACGAGAACGTGGCTTATGGTCCGCGCATCCACGGGCTCGCGGGCGATCGCGTCGAACTGGACGAGATCGTGCACGGCTCCCTGCAGCGCGCCGGCCTCTGGGAAGAGGTGAAGGATCGTCTGCAGCACCCGGGCACCTCGCTGTCCGGTGGCCAGCAACAGCGCCTGTGCATCGCGCGCACGATTGCCGTGAACCCCGAAGTGATCCTCATGGACGAGCCTTGCTCGGCGCTGGACCCGATCGCCACCGCGCGCATCGAGGACCTCATGGAAGAGCTTCGCCAGAGCTACGCCATCGTCATCGTCACGCACTCGATGCAGCAGGCCGCGCGCGTCTCGCAGCGCACCGCGTATTTCCATCTGGGAGACCTCATCGAAGTGGGCGAGACGGATCGCATCTTCACGAATCCGCGCCACAAACTCACCGAAGACTACATCACGGGCCGTTTCGGTTAGGACCGTGGCACTGAGTCTCGAAGGCCACACCGCGCGCGCATTCGACGGGGATCTGTCCTCGCTGCATGTGCAGGCCGTGGCGATGGGTGCGCTCGTGATCGAGCAGGTGGGCCTCGCCGTCAATGCGTATTCGAGCTGGGATCGCGCAGCGGCGACGCTGGTGCTCGAGCGCGAACGCAAGATCAATCTCTACGACGCGCAGATCGAGGAAGCCGCGCTGCAGCTGATCGCGCGCCGCCAGCCCATGGCGCACGACCTGCGCGCCGTATTCGCCATCGACAAGGTGGTCACCGAACTCGAACGCGCGGCCGACGAAGCCAAGAAGCTCGCATTGGCCGTGCTCGCGGATTCCGACAGCAATGGCTTCCGTCCGGGCGCCGCCACCGCGCGCGAAGCACGGCAGTTGGGCCGGCTCGCCGCGGTGATGATCCGCTCCTCGCTCGAAGCCTTCGACCGCCTGGACTCCGGCGCCGCGGCCGCGGTGATCCGCCAGGATCAGGAAATGGATTCCGAATATGCGGCCGCGTTGCGGCGGATCCTGACGCGCGCGATGGAAGACGCGCGCCAGGTGCAGTCGGCCATCGAAGCGGCTTTCATCATGCGGTCGCTGGAGCGGATCGGCGATCACGCGCGGAACATCGCGCGGCACGTGGGGTTCATCGGCGGAGAGTTCGATCCCACGGCCACGGGCGTGCTGCCCGCGTCGGTGTCGATCAAGAGCTGATCTGCCGTGCGACAATCCTGGCCGGAGGTTCCATGGCCAGGCGATTGCGATACCGCAAGAAGAAAAACCAGCTCGTGACGGCGGTGCCGCTCGATCTCGAAACCTCGGGACTGCGGTTTCGGAAATGGGGCTCTCGCCAGCACGCGAAGGCCGGTGACTGGCTGGTCCAGAGCCGCGTCGATGGGAAGCCCGAGGTGTACAGCGTCGACAAGGTCTCGTTCGCGCGTACGTATCGGCGGGTGTCTGAAGGCCGCTACTGGAAGAAATCGCCGGTCTGGGCGGAACGGGCCGACGAAGCCGGAACGATCCGCACCAAGGAAGGCGTCACGCGTTTCCGGCGCGGTGATTACATCGTCTACAACGAGCGCAGCGGCGCCGACGGCTACGCCGTGACGGCGAGAATCTTCGAGGCGCTGTACGACAGGTTCTGACGCGCCGGATACGAATCCGGGACGTCCCGGACTCGCGCCGGACTCATGCGATTGCGCGAAAGTGGTTCTACCGCCGCGTGCCGGCATCCTCGACTCTCCGATCACTTCAACAAGGAGAGTCACATGCAATTCAGCAAGTGGAAGAGTGTGGTCGGCGTCGTCGCCGCCATGGCCTGCGCGACGGCCGCGCAGGCTCAAGTCGAGCTCGCGAGCGCCGGCGGCGGGCACGGGAATCGCTGGGTGGCCACTTGGGCATCCGCGCCCATCGCGCCGGGCATCACCACCATCGATTCGTTGTTCGGCAATGATTTCAGCCGGTCCTTCGAGAACCAGACCATCCGCCACATCGTGCACACCAGCGCGGGCGGGCGGAAGGTGCGCATCCGCCTGTCGAACGCGTTCGGCGTGATGCCGCTGCGTGTCGGCGCGGCGCAGGTGGCATTGAGCAACACGGGAGCTGCGGTGTATCCGGGAACCAGCCGCCGACTCACGTTCAATGGCCAGACGTCGGTGTTCGTGCCCGCGGGCGCGCTCGCGGTCAGCGATCCGCTGGACTTCGACGTGCCGGGCGATGGCGACCTGGCGGTGAGTCTCTATCTACCCGGCGTCACGGAGCCCGCCACGTTCCACGAGTTCACGCTGCAGACCTCGTACATCGCGGCGGCCAATTCCGGCAATCTCGTGAACGCGCTGGATCTGCCGGGCGCGACGCCGACGCCGTCCACGTTCTATCTGACGGTGGTGGAGACGCAGACGCCGGAGCCGATCGGGGTGGTCGTCGCATTCGGCGATTCGATTGCGCAAGGCGGCGGATCCTCGCCGGACCAGAACCGCACCTGGCCCGACAAGCTGTCGGATCGTCTGAACCCGTATCCGTCGCGCCCGCGGCTCTCGGTCATCAACCAGGGCGTGGGTTGTGGACGATTGCTGTACGACCTCTGCGGTCCCGGCGGCGCCGCGCGTTTCGACCGCGACGTACTGGCCGTCACCGGCGTGCGCACGGTCATCGTGGCGCTGGGACTCAACGACATCATGATTCCTTCCACGCTGCCTTTGTTCGGCAAGCCGGAGTTCGCGGCCGAGGCGGTGACCGCGGCCGAGATCACCACGGGTCTTCAGCAGATCATCCAGCGCGCGCGTGCGGCGGGCGTGAAGGTGATCGGCGCGACGATCACGCCTTTCGGCTCGAGCACGGTGCCCGGAGTGTTCACGCCCGAGTCCGAGGCGAAGCGCCAGGCCGTGAATCGCTGGATCCGCACCAGCGGCGCGTTCGACGGCGTCGTCGATTTCGAAGCCGCCGTTCGCGATCCCGCGAATCCTTCCAGGCTGTTGCCGCTCTACGATGCCGATGGCGTGCATCTGAGCGACGCGGGTTACCAGGCGATGGCGAACGCGATCAACCTGTCGATGTTGTTCTGATAGCCTCGCATCGATAGCCGGTCTTCTTCCGGAGTCCCGGAAGAGGGCCGGCGCGAGGGAAAGGATGCCCAAGAGCGCGAGCGCAGCGAACAGGACGGCGAGTCTGCCCATCTTCCTGGAAGGCCGTGGCCAGCGGACCTTGCAGGAGCAGATCTATCGCAGCGTGCGCCAGTGCATCGTCGACGGCCGCGTCGCGGCCCATCATCGCGTCCCGTCCACCCGCGCGCTGGCGGCGGATCTCGGCGTGTCGCGCACCACCGCGCTGCTGGCCCTCGAGCAGCTCCGTGCCGAAGGTTATCTGGTGGCGCGGCGCGGTTCCGGCATGTTCGTCGCGCCGCAGCCGGCGCCGCGGCCGATCGAGCCCGCGTCGCCGACGGCCGATTCGCCGCGCCCGCCGTTCTCGCGCCGCGGCTATCTACTCTCCCGCATGCGCGCGCCGGATCGCCGGCTGCCCGCGCCGCCGCGCGCGTTCCGCCTGGGAACGCCGGCGCTCGACCTGTTCCCTCATCGGCTCTGGGCGCAACTCACGCGTGAGTGCCTCCGGCAGATCCGTCCGGCACAGCGCGACTACGCGGCGATCGCGGGGCTGCCGGCCTTGCGCGAAGCCATCGCCGAGCAGGTGCAATCGCGCGGCACGCGCTGTGATCCCGAGCAGGTCCAGGTCATCGCGGGCGCGCAGCGCGGGCTCGACTCCGTGTTCCATCTACTGCTCGATCCGGGCGATGCCGCGTGGATCGAGGATCCCGGATACACGGGCGCGCGCGGCGCGCTCGTCTCCGCGGGCGCCACGGTGGTGCCGGTGCCCGTGGACGAAGAAGGCATGGTGGTGGAAGACGGCGCCGGTCGCGGCGCGCGGCTGGCGTATGTCACGCCGTCCTGCCAGTTCCCCACGGGTGTCGCGATGTCGCTGGCGCGGCGGCATCGGCTGTTGCAATGGGCGCGCAGGGCGCAGGCGTGGATCGTCGAGGATGACTACGACTGCGACATCCGTCACCAGAGCCAGCCGCTGCCTTGCCTGCATTCGCTGGATCCGGATGGACGTGTGATCCACCTGGGAACGTTCAGCAAATCGTTGTTTCCGGCGCTGCGGCTCGGATTCCTCATCGTGCCGCGCGATCTCGCGCCGGGATTCCTCACCGCGAGACTGGCCACGGATCTCAATGCACCGCTGCTCGAGCAATGGGTGCTGGCGGAGTTCATGCGGCGCGGACACTACCAGCGTCATCTGCGGCGCATGCAATCGGCGTATGCCGAGAGACTCGACGCGCTACGCCGCGCCATCGAGCGCTCGGGGGCGCCGTTGCGGTTGCGGCCGGTGAGGGCGGGCATGCACGCGGTGGTCGACGTGGAGGGGGCCGATGCCGAGGCGGTGCACCTTGCGGCGCTCGCCGAAGGCATCGAGACCATGCCATTGTCGGCCTATCAATCCGCCGAAGGTCCGCGCATCAATGCATTGCTTCTGGGTTTTGGCGCCGTGCCGCCCGCGGCGCTGCGCGCTGGCGTGGGCCGCCTGGCACGGTTGATCGAAAAGCAGGCACGCTGAAATTTCCTGAGCCGGTTTCCACGGGCTTGCCGCGTTTACCTGAAGGCGCATGAGCGCCTGGGGAGAACGCAATGAAAAAATTCGTTAGTTTGCTGGCGCTCCTGTCGGGCGCAGCGACCGCCGCCGAACCGGCGCCGGGTTTCAATCTGATTCTCGAGGGAGCGCTGCCGCAGGCCGCGCAGGTCCAGGTCGACATCCGCGGCGACGCGGGATCTTTCCGGCAGACGCTGCCGCTGGTCGGGGGCCGGTTGCTCCAGGGTGTCGCGAGTCCCGAGGGCAAATCCTCACGGCTGACGCTGAGCGCCGTGGACGCGCGGGGCGAAAAGCTGTTCCAGGGAAGCCTCACGCTGGAAGGAGGTGCGGGCTTCGAATATCCGGCGACGCTGCAACTCAAGTCCGCACTGGATGGCTCGTTGGCCGAGGTGCGGATCGCGAGCCAGCGGGTGGCGGTGGAGTTCGCCACGGTGGAGCGGGAGGGCCGGCGTCTCACGCGTGCCTCGGCGCAGGTGTTCGACGCCGATGGCGCATTGCTGCCGGCCAAGGAAGGCGAGTTCGCGTGGGGCTTCGATCTCCCCGGGCTCGAGCTCTACCCGTGTCCGGCTTCCGAGTACCGCGCGCCACTGTGTGCTGAATTCCTGCCCATCAAGAAGGGCATGATCGTCCGGCTGGATGTGTGTTTCCGCGAACGCATCTGCCGCGTCGACTTCGTGCCGGTGGCGCCGCCCATGTGGCGCGACGTGGCACTGAACCTGGCGAATCACGCCTGCGCGCTCAAGCTCGACGGACGCCTGTATTGCTGGGGCGAGGGCCAGGTGGGCCAGCTCGGGTTCGTCGCGCCCAAACTCTGCGAGCCCGGTGGCAGCGCCGGCAGCACGTTCGGTTGCAGCCCGACCGCGCAGCCCGTGCAGTGCGCCTGGGGTCCGTGCCTCTTCAACGATGTCAGCGCCGGCATGAAACACACCTGCGCGATCGACGTGAACCAGGACGCCTGGTGCTGGGGCAACAACACGGAGGGTGAGCTGGGCCTCGCGACCTACAACGATCGCAAGGACCCGGGCGTGCCGGTGCCGCACGCCGTGGTCGGCGGCCACAAGTGGCTGTCCATCCATGCGGCGTTCGGCAGCACCTGCGGTCTGACGACTCGCCACGAAGTGTATTGCTGGGGAAAGAATTCACCCACGCTCGTGCCGCATCTCACGGCGGGCTGGCACAACGTGCCGCAACGCGTGAACGTGCCGGGGCCGGTCGCCGCGATGGACGTGTCGTTCACGCACGCCTGCGCCCAAACTACCGGCGGCGAGCTGTACTGCTGGGGATCGAACCTGCAGACCGAGCTCGGTGCGCTCGACTACGTGACCGCGCCCGGTTGCGCGAATTGCCCGACACAACCGCTGCGCATGCAGGACCGCATCGCCTCGCTGGCCAACAAGGTAGTCAGGCTGGTATCGACCGGTTCGCAGGGCAGCTGCGCGCACACCACTGACGACCGAACCACCTGCTGGGGCCGCGCAACGGCGGCGTTCAACCTGATTCGCCCGCTCGACCGCCTGTCCCGCGGCTTCAACCATTACTGCGCGGTGGGCAGCGGCCAGGGGATCTGCGCGGGACTGGGTCCACTCGGCGATGGCAATGACAACAACAGCGGCATCGCGATGGGTCCTGTCCTCGTGGGCCGGCCGCCCACGCACTTCCGGGAAATCGACGCCGGCAATTTCGCCACCTGCGGCATCGGCAACGACGAACGCGTGTACTGCTGGGGCGGTTCCGCCTTCGGCCGCCTGGGTCTCGGGCTGAACGCGGGCACGGTGCTCCGCCCCACGGCGCTCGTCATTCCCTGAGCATGCTGGAACGGGGGTCGTTCCCGAACTGGCGCCCGCGGATGCGTCCGCGGGCGCCATGTTCGTTCCGGATGGCGAGGTCGTCAGCGCCGCCGGTAGAGGAGCAGCGTCACGGGCGCGAGGATCGCTGTGAGCGCGATCGGCGCGGACAATGCGAGCAGTACCTCCCGCGCCGTCGCAGTCCCGGCCATTAACCCGCGCATGGCGGTCGTCATGAGCGTCACCGGGTTCACGTCGACGAAGGTGCGCAGCCAGCCCGGCATCGTTTCGGGCTGCACCATGATGTTCGAAGCGAACACCAGCGGGAACAGCACGGTGAAGCCGATGGTCATCACCGTCATCGGCGTGCGGATCAGCAGGCCCAGCACGATGAAGATCCAGCCCATGCCGAAGCCGATCGCCACGAGCAACGCGAACGCGGAGATCACGCCGGGGAACCCGGCCTCGGGGCGATAGCCGAGGATGAGGCCGATGCCGAGGATGATGCCGCCGGCGATCAGGTGGCGAAGGATGTCGCCCACCATGAGGCCCGCGAATGGCGCGAGCGGCCAGATGGGCAGCGACCGGAAGCGGTCGAACAGGCCCTTGCCAAGGTCGGTAGATAGACCCATGCCCGAATACACGGCATTGAACACCACCGTCTGCACCAGGATGCCGGGCAGGAAGAACTGCAGGTATTCGCCGGGTGAGCCCGCGAGCGCGCCGCCGAACACGAAGGTGAACAGCAGCGTGAACATGATGGGCGTCATCACGAGATCGAAGAGCTGCTCGGGCACGTGCTTGAACTTGAGCACGGCGCGCCAGCCGAACACCAATGCGTTGGACAGCGCGGAGGGCGCCGGCGGCCGCGCGACGCGCGTGGCGGCGAGCGGGGAGGTTTCGGAGGTCATGACTGCTTCTTTCCGGTGAGGGCGAAGAACACTTCATCCAGGCTGGGGCTGCCCATGGAGAAATCCGCGAGCTCGATGCCGGCTTCGATGAGCGCAGCCAGCGCGGCGTTGGCATCCGCGGAGGTTTTCGCGGGCACGGACAACGTCGCGCCTTCGGCGCTGCGTTGCACGGAGGCGCCTAACTTCTTCTCCAGGATCCGCGCGGCATCGTCGAGGCGCGCAGCGTCGGCGGGCGCCACGTGCAGGAAACCCGAGCCGGTCGCGGCCTTGAGTTCGCGGGAAGTGCCCTCGGCGATCTTCTTGCCATGGTCGATGACCGCGATGCGCGCCGCGAGCTGATCCGCTTCGTCGAGATATTGCGTGGTCAGGAGCACGGTGACACCCGAACCCGCGAGCGCTCGGATCATTCGCCAGACACCTTTGCGGGCGACTGGATCGAGTCCCGTGGTGGGTTCGTCGAGGAACAACACGCCGGGTGTGACGATCAGCGAGGCCGCGATGTCCAACCGGCGGCGCATGCCGCCCGAGTAATCCTTGACCTGTCTGGTGGCGGCGTCGGCGAGATCGAACGCGCCGAGCAGTTCATCGGCGCGCGCACGCGCAGCCTTGCCGCGGAAGCCCCAGAGCCGCGCCAGCAGCACGAGATTCTCACGGCCCGTGAGGTCTTCATCCAGCGAGGCGAACTGACCCGTCATCGATATCTGGCCGCGAACGTCAGCCGGCGCGGCGATGAGATCGTGGCCCATGACCGTGGCGCTGCCGCCGTCCGGCGCCGACAACGTGGCAAGCATGCGCATGAGCGTGGTCTTGCCGGCGCCGTTCGGGCCGAGGATGGCGAAGATCATGCCGCGCGGGACGTCGAGGTCGATGCCATCGACGGCGCGCAGTTCGCCGAATAGTTTGACGAGCCCGCGCGCGTGGATGGCGGAGTGGATGGTGGCACTCATGGGAACCCCAGGATTGTTCTCTTTATTGAACCGGTTTGGAGGCTGTGACGCCAGCGAAGTTCCGGCCACCGCATCAAGGCAGCCGTTACTTGCCGCGAGATTTCCGGCGATGCCTGGGGTGCTCGCGGGCTGTCTCGCGCGACACTGCTCGACTACAGCCCGGAAGAGCGGGCTGCCTTCGTCGCGTTTCTCGACACCTCCGCGGGCTACAGACTGGTGACGCGCTCGCTGCTCACGGGCTCACCCGAGGCTCGCGGCCTCGCGGTCAGAAGCCGCCAACCGATCCCGTTTCGATTGCCTGCCTTAGTCAGCCCGCAGTAGTTCGTTGATGGAGGTCTTTGCCCGCGTCTGCGCGTCCACGCGCTTCACGATCACTGCGCAATACAGCGAGTACTTGCCGTCGGCCGAGGGTAGATTGCCCGATACCACCACGGAGCCGGCCGGGATGCGGCCCTGCAGGATCTGCCCCGTTGCGCGGTCATAGATACGAGTGCTCTGGCCGATGTACACGCCCATGCTGATCACCGAGCCTTCTTCGACGATGACGCCTTCGACGACTTCGGAACGCGCGCCGATGAAGCAGTTGTCTTCGATGATGGTGGGATTGGCTTGCAGCGGCTCGAGCACGCCGCCGATGCCGACGCCGCCGGAGAGATGCACGTTCTTGCCTATCTGCGCGCAGGAGCCGACGGTGGCCCAGGTATCCACCATGGTGCCGCTGTCCACATAGGCGCCGATGTTCACATAGCTGGGCATCAGCACGGTGTTGGCGGCGATGTAGCTGCCGCGCCGGGCGACGGCCGGTGGCACCACGCGAGCGCCGCCTTCGCGAAGCGACGCGCCATCGTCGGCCTGCGACCGTGCGGCGTACTTCAGCGGCACCTTGTCGAAGAATCGCGTGTACCCCGCATCCATGACCTGGTTGTCATGCGTGCGGAAATAGAGCAACACCGCCTTCTTGAGGAACTGGTTCACCTGCCACTGGCCGTCCTTCTTCTCGGCCACGCGCGCCTTGCCGGAGTCCAGCAGCTCGATGCATTCCTCGATCGCATGGCGGATCGCGGGCGGGGAGTTCTTCGCGGTCAGTTCCGCTCGGCGCTCGAAGGCTTCGTCGATGGTGGCGGCGAGAGTAGTCAGGTCGGTCACTTAAGATTTCTCCAGGAAAGTCCGGATGCGCTGCGCGGCGGTCACGCACTCTTCCACCGGCGCCACGAGCGAGATTCGCACACGATTCCTGCCCGGGTTCCCGGCGCGCGTATCGCGCGAGAGATAACTTCCCGGCAGGATGGTGAGGTTCTGGGTCGCGAACAGGTCGCGAGTGAAGGCTTCGTCGTCGCGGCCGAGGTCGGGCCAGAGGTAGAACGCGCCATCGGGCTCGGTCACGTCCATGACGGGCTGCAGGATGGGCAGCACGCGCGCGTACTTCTCTCTATATAAGAGTCGATTGGCGGCCGCGTGGGCGTCGTCGTTCCAGGCGGCGATGCTCGCGAGCTGCGTGGGCACGGGCATGGCGCACCCGTGATAGGTGCGATACAGCAGGTAAGGCTTGAGTATGGCGGGATCGCCCGCCACGAAACCGGAGCGAAGCCCCGGCACGCTCGAGCGCTTGCTCAGCGAATGGAACACCACGCAGCGTTCGTAGTTCGAGTGCCCGCTGGCCAGCGCGGCCTGCAGTAACGAGGGCGGCGGAGAAAGGTCGTCGCGGTACAGCTCGGCATAACACTCGTCCGAGGCGATCACGAAGTCATGTTTGTCCGCGAGCTGCAGCGCGTGACGTAGATAGTCGAGCGAGAGCACGCTCCCCGTGGGATTGCCGGGGCTGCACAGGAACAACACCTGCGTGCGCTTCCAGACCTCCCCCGGCACGGCGTCGAGATCGGGCTGGAAGCGCTGATCTGCCACGGTGTCGAGGAACACGGTATCGGCGCCGGCGAGCAGCGCTGCGCCTTCGTAGATCTGGTAGAACGGGTTGGGCATGGCCACGAGCGGTTTCGCGCCGCTCTCGTGCGTGCGCGTGGTATCGACCACGGCCTGGACGAAAGAAAACAACGCTTCGCGAGTGCCGTTCACGGGCAGCACCATGCTGTCCGCGGATACCTTCACCTTGAACCGGCGCTCCAGCCAGGCGGCGCAGGCCGCGCGTGTCTCCGGCAGGCCGGCGGTCGCCGGATAACTATCTACCTTGTGCAGGTTCGCCTTCAGTGCGTCGAGCACGAAGGCGGGTGGCGCATGTTTGGGCTCGCCGATGGACATGGCGATGTGCGGCAGCGACGCCGGCGGCGTGATGCCTGCTTTGAGCCGCGCCAGACGCTCGAACGGGTAGGCGGCGAGCAGTTCGAGGCGGCCGTTCACGCGGCGGCGCGGCGGTCGAGCGCGCCGGACAGTTTCTGCTGGAGCCGCGTGGCCGCCTGCTCGTCGAGCGGTTGGCCCGCGAGCGAGGCGAGGTAGAACACGTCTTCGGCGCGTTCGCCCACGGTCATGATCTTGGCGGCGAGCAGATCCACACGCTCTTCCATTAGCACCTTGCCGATGTCGCAGAGCAGGCCGGGACGGTCGCCCGAGATGAGCTCGAGCACGGAACGCTTGTTGCGTTCGTCGACGGTGACGGCGATCTGCGTGTTCGTGCGGAACATGCGCGACTGGCGAGGCACTCGGCGCGTGACGGTCACCGGCGCTTCGTCGGGATGCTGGAGCGCGCGCCACAGCGCACGTTCGATCTCGCCGATGCGTTCGTTGTCCGAGATGGGCGCGCCGTCTTCCTCGAGCACGTGGTAGAGATCGAGGCTGAAACCGTCACCCGTGGGCGTGATGCGTGCATCCACGATGTTGAGGCCGAGCTGATCCAGAACGGCCGTGGTGATCGCGAAGCTGTTGTAGCGATGCGGGGCGAACGCCAGGATGGCGGTGGTGCCGCGCTCGCTGGAACTCTGCACGGCCACGAGCGGGTCTTCGCTGCCGGGTTCGCGGTCCGCGAGCAACTGCGTGTGCCAGGCGACTTCCTCGGGCGTGTGGCGCAGGAAATACGCGGCGGTAAGCCGCTCCCAGGCGCGGTTGATCTCGGGCGCCGTGATGCGGCCGGACGCGGCCAGCAGCTTGCGCGCGCCCTCCTGCGTCTCGCGCATGAGCTCTTCCGGATCGATGGGGCTTTCGAGGCCGCGGCGCAGCGCGCGTTTCACGCGTTCGTAGAACTCCTGGAACAGCGAAGCCTTCCAGGAATTCCAGAGCTTGGGATTGGTGCCGCGCACGTCGGCGCTGGTCAGCACGTATAGATAGTCCAGGTGGTTCTCGTCGCCCACCTTGCGTGCGAACGCGTTGATGACCTCTGGATCCGAGATGTCCTGCTTCTGCGCGGTGACCGAGAGTTCGAGGTGATTGCCCACGAGCCAGGACACCAGGCGCGCGTCGTAACGCGAGAGCCCCTGTTCGAGGCAGAAGGATTCGGCGTCCACCGAGCCCAACTGCGAGTGATCGCCGCCGCGGCCCTTGGCGATGTCGTGGAACAACGCCGCGAGA
>JBKPPO010000244.1:0-20437 GCA_046733635.1 Pseudomonadota bacterium
TGCTGGATGCGGCAGCCGCGGAGCTGAAGCGGGGGCTGCGCGGGCTGCTAGGCCGCGAGCCCGGGTCCGCCACGTCGGTGAGCGCTGCCGGAACGCTGGTATTCGGCACGCCGCGCAGCTCGAGAATCGTCGCCGAGCTGAAGCTGCCGCTCGAAAAGCTGGGTCCCGAGGGCTATCTCATCCGCAGCGTGGACGTCGGCGGGCATCCGGCCACGGTCATCGCCGCGAATGGCGACGTGGGCGTCCTTTACGGCGCCTTCCATTTCCTGAGATTGATCCAGACGCGCCAGCCGCTGGCCGCGCTCGACGTCAGCTCGCAGCCGCGCACGCAGGTGCGCCTGCTGAACCACTGGGACAACCTCGATCGTCACGTCGAGCGTGGCTACGCGGGTGAATCCATCTGGGACTGGCACAAACTACCCGAGTGGCAGGACCCGCGTTACACCGACTACGCGCGCGCGAACGCGTCCATCGGCGTCAACGGCGCGGTCCTCACGAACGTGAACGCCAATGCCACGAGCCTCACGCCCGAGTACATCGCAAAAGCGAAGTCGCTGGCGGCGGTCCTGCGGCCCTACGGCATTCGTATCTATCTGACCGCGCGGTTCAGCGCGCCGATCGAATTGGGCGGACTCAAGACGGCAGACCCGCTGGATCCGGCCGTGCGCGCGTGGTGGAAGAAGAAGGTCGACGAGATGTACGCGTCGATCCCGGATTTCGGCGGGTTCCTGGTCAAGGCGAACTCGGAAGGTCAGCCCGGTCCGCAAGACTACAAACGCACCCATGCGGATGGCGCCAACATGCTTGCCGAGGCGCTCGCGCCCCATGGCGGCGTCGTGATGTGGCGCGCATTCGTGTACTCGAACGAGACGCCGACGGACCGCGCCAAACAAGCCTACGACGAGTTCGTTCCCCTCGACGGCAAGTTCGCATCGAACGTTCTCGTGCAGGTGAAGAACGGTGCCATCGATTTCCAGCCGCGCGAGCCCTTCCATCCGCTGTTCGGCGCGATGCCGAAAACGCCGCTCATGATGGAGTTCCAGATCACGAAGGAGTACCTGGGCTTCGCGACACACCTCGCGTACCTCGGGCCGTTGTTCGAAGAAGCGCTCGATGCCGATACCCGCGTGAAGGGCAAGGGATCCACCGTCGCGAAGGTGGTGGACGGCTCGCTGCATGGCTACAAGTACACGGGCATGGCGGGTGTGGCCAACATCGGGGCGGATCGCAACTGGAGTGGGTCGCACTTCGATCAGGCCAATTGGTACGTCTTCGGTAGATTGGCGTGGAATCCCGAGCTCGGTGCTCGCGAGATCGCGGAAGAGTGGGTCCGCATGACCTTCGGCAACGATCCGGGAGTGGTGAAGCCGCTCGTGGATCTCATGATGGGTTCGCGAGAGGCCGTCGTGGACTACATGACGCCGCTGGGCCTCGCCCATCTCATGGGCACGGGTCATCACTACGGCCCCGCGCCCTGGGTGGACGATCTCAATCGCGATGATTGGAACCCGACCTATTACCATCGCGCCGACGTGAACGGCATCGGATTCGCACGCGGTCCGAAAGGCAGTGACGCCACGTCGCAGTATTCGCCGGAGATCGCCAGGATTTTCGCGGATCCACGAAAGACACCGGAGGAGTTCCTGCTCTGGTTCCACCACCTTCCCTGGACGTACAAGGTGGCGTCGGGTCGAACGGTCTGGGATGAACTCGTGGTGCGTTACACGCGTGGCGTCGATGCGGTCGCAGCCATGCAGAAGACCTGGGACTCGATCGAGCGTCACGTGGATGCCGAGCGTTTCCACCAGGTGAAGGTCTTCCTGCAGATCCAGCACTCCGAGGCGGTCTGGTGGCGCGATGCGTGCATCGCTTATTTCCAGAGCATCAACAAGCTCCCGCTTCCCGCAGGTTACGCGGCGCCGAAACATTCACTCGAGTTCTACAAGGCCCAGAAGTTTCCGTACGCGCCCGGGCGCACCTGAATCGCACACGTTCGCTGGATTTTCGAAGGGGGAATGATGCGGACTTCATCGTGGCTCGCGCTGTGCGCGACGGCTCTCTTCATGCCCGTCTTCGCGGCGGATCACGCGCCGCCGCGTGAACTCACGGCCGAGCAGGACCACAAGCTCATGATGAGCCAGCTCGGCATCAGCGAGATACGCCAGGGCGCCAATGGCCGCGATGCCAACGCCCCCAATGCCGCCAACTACGATGAGGCGAGAGGCAATCCGTACCCGGATCTGCCGGCGCTGCTGAAGTTCGACGACGGCAAGGCGGTGAAGAACGAGCGTCAGTGGAAGAAGCGGCGGGCCGAGATCGTCGAGCACTTCGATCGCGAGGTGTATGGCCGCGTGCCCGCGAACGTTCCGCGCGTGACCTGGACCGTGACGGAGAGCCGCGATGACAGCGTGGGCGGCAAGCCGGTGCTGTTCCGCAAGCTCGAGGGTCGGGTCGACAATTCGGCCTATCCACTCATCGAAGTGAACATCGAGGTGGAACTCACGACGCCCAGAGACGCCAGGGGCGTGCCCGTGATCGTCGAGTTCTTTCCGTTCGATTTCCGCGGACGTTTCCCCGCGCCACCTTCGCCGACCTGGCAGGAGCAGGTGATCGTGCGGGGCTGGGCCTACGCGATTCTTTCGACGGCGAGCGTGCAGGCGGACAATGGCGCCGGCCTCACGAAAGGCATCATCGGCCTCTTGAACAAGGGCCAGCCGCGCAAGCCCGAAGACTGGGGTGCGCTGCGCGCCTGGGCCTGGGGCGCCTCGCGGCTCATGGATCATCTCGAGACGGATCCTGCCGTGGATGCGAAACGCGCGGTCATCGAAGGCGTCTCGCGATTCGGCAAGGCGGCGCTGGTCACCATGGCGTACGAGCCGCGATACGCCATCGGCTTCATCGGGTCATCGGGAATGGGTGGCGCGGCGTTGCATCGCCGGCGAATCGGTGAGCTGCTCGAGAACGTCGCTGGCAGCAGCGAGTACCACTGGATGGCCGGCAACTACATCAAGTACGCCGGTCCACTCACGCCCAAGGATTTGCCGGTGGACTCGCATCAGCTCATCGCGCTCGCCGCGCCGAGACCGTTGTTCATCGGTGCGGGCAGCCCTGACAAAGGTGATGCCTGGGTGGATCCGCGCGGCATGTTCATGGCCGCCGTCGCCGCGAGCCCTGCCTACCGGTTGTCAGGCAAGCGCGCGCTGGACACGGACGTTTTCCCGCCCATCGAAACGCCGCTCACCGAAGGCGAGCTTGCCTATCGCCAGCATGCCGGCGGTCACACGTCGGGCCCCAACTGGCCGACGTTCCTGGATTTCGCCGCGCGCTACTTCGAGCGCCGGTAGCCAGGCGCGGAAATGGGGTCACTCCCCATTTCCTGGCAAAAGGGGCCGCACCTGGATCAGATGCGGCCCCTGTTGTTTCGGGATCAATCCGCTGGGCGGTGATCGTGACGCGATCTCACCAGTCCCACATCGTGCCGTCTTCGAGGCGCGCAATCGGGAGCTGCTTGGGGTTGTAGGGATACTTGGCCGCGAGCTTCTCGTCGATCGTGACGCCGTGGCCCGCCGACTCGCCGCAATAGAGGCGGCCGTCCTTGAAGGTGTAGTCGTGCGGGAAGACTTCGTCGGTCTCCGGCGCATGTTTCATGTATTCCTGGATGCCGAAGTTCGGGACCCAGGTGTCGAAGTGCAGCGCCGCGCCCATGCATGCCGGCGACAGATCCGTCGC
The DNA here is from genome assembly GCA_046733635.1 of Pseudomonadota bacterium. GTDB lineage: Bacteria > Pseudomonadota > Gammaproteobacteria > Steroidobacterales > Steroidobacteraceae > CADEED01. Next base: position 3,730 of record JBKPPO010000244.1, read on the forward strand.
GCCGTGGAAGCCCGTGCGCACCGAATGCAGCGCCGCGAAATCCGCGATGCGGCGCAGGTGCGTGATGCCGCCGCCGTGCACGATGGTCGTGCGGATGTAATCGATGAGCTGGTTCTCGATGAGGTGTTTGCAGTCCCAGATGCTGTTGAACACTTCGCCAACCGCGAGCGGCGTCACCGTGTGTTTGCGGATCAGCTCGAAGCTCTTCTGGTTCTCCGCAGGCGTGGAGTCTTCCATCCAGAACAGGCGGTAGGGTTCGAGCGAGCGGCCGAGTCGCGCGGCCTCGAGCGGCGTGCAGCGATGGTGCACATCGTGCAGTAGTTCGATCTCGTTACCGTGATCCTTGCGCAGGCGATCGAACAGTTTGGGCACGAACTCCAGATACTTCGCCGTGGACCACACGGTCTCGAGAGGCAGTTCGCTCTCCGCGGGTTCGTAGGCGGTCTTCAGATTGGAGATGCCGTAGGCCTTCTTGATGCCCGGCACGCCGCTCTGCGCGCGAATGGCTTTGTAGCCTTGCGCGACATACTTGCCGACTTCCGCCGTGCACTCCTCGATGTCCTTGCCATTCGCATGACCGTAGACGAGCACGCCATCGCGCGAGCGACCGCCCAGCAACTGGTACAGCGGCAGGTTCGCCATCTTGCCGAGGATGTCCCAGAGCGCGACGTCCACCGCCGCGATGGCGGTCATCGTCACGGGACCGCGGCGCCAGTACGCGCCGCGGTAGAAGAACTGCCAGATATCTTCAATACGACCTGCGTCGCGGCCGATGAGATTCGGCACCAGATGGTCCTTGAGATACGACGCCACCGCGAGTTCGCGGCCATTCAACGTGGCATCGCCGATACCGGTAACACCCGAGCGCGTAACAATTTTTAACGTGACGAAGTTGCGCGCGGGGCAGGTGACGATCACCTCCGCTGCGACGATCTCGCGATCGCGGCTCGAGCCCACGGTTGAATTATTCGTTGCCGGAGTGTTCACGCCCATTGCCCCTTCGGTGATTAAGAATTAACTTCGCCCGTTCGAAGACGGGCCCGCATACTACCAACATGGACAAACTCAATCCCGATCGGTTGTTTCCTGCCGATCCTTCCACGCGAGCGATCGCGCGCAATCTGTATGCGCTCGTCAAGGATCTGCCCATCATCAGTCCGCATGGGCACACGGATCCGAAGTGGTTCGCCGATAACGTCCCGTTCGCCGATCCCGCCAGCCTGCTGCTCACCCCGGATCACTACGTGTTCCGCATGTTGTACAGCCAGGGCATTCGTCTCGAGGACTTCGGCGTCGCGCGCGTGGACGGCGGCAATACCGAACGCGATGCGCGAAAGATCTGGCGCATCTTCGCCAATCATTACTACCTGTTCCGCGGCACGCCCTCGCGCATGTGGTTCGACTGGGTGTTGTCCGCGATCTTCGATGCGCCCATCCCACTGACGCCGGAAAACGCCGACGCGACGTACGACCGCATCGCCGAGCGGCTGCAGAAGCCCGAGTTTCGTCCGCGGGCGTTGTTCGAGCGATTCAACATCGAGGCGCTGGCCACGACGGAATCCCCGCTCGACGACTTGCTCCACCACGTCACCATCCGCAAGAGCGGCTGGCAGGGCCGGGTGGTCACCGCCTATCGCCCGGACAATGTCGTCGATCCCGACTCCATCGGTTTCCTCGACAACCTCAAGAAGTTCAGCGCGCTCACGGGTGAAGACGCTTTGAGTTGGCGCGGATACCTCGCTGCGCACCGCAAGCGCCGCGCGTTCTTTGCGGTGATGGGCGCCACATCCACGGATCATGGCCATCCCACCGCGCGCACGGCGGACCTCTCGCCGGCGGATGCCGAGTCTCTCTTCAATCGCATCGTCAGCGGCAAGCAGAATGCCGGCGATGCGGATCTGTTCCGTGGCCAGATGCTCACGGAAATGGCACGCATGAGTCTGGACGATGGCCTGGTGCTGCAGATTCATCCGGGCGCCTGGCGCAATCACAACGCGCCGCTGTTCGACAAGTTCGGTCCCAACGTGGGCGCGGACATCCCCACGCGTACGGACTACGTCGGCGCGCTGCGGCCGCTGCTCAACCGCTTCGGCAATGATCCCGCGCTCTCCATCATCGTGTTCACGCTCGACGAGACGAGCTACGCGCGCGAGTTGGCGCCGCTTGCCGGCCACTATCCCGCGCTCAAGCTGGGTCCTGCCTGGTGGTTCCACGACAGTCCCGAAGGAATGATGCGCTTCCGTGAACAGACCACGGAAACTGCGGGCTTCTACAACACTGTCGGCTTCAACGACGACACGCGCGCGTTCCTGTCGATCCCTTCGCGGCACGATGTCGCGCGGCGCATCGATTGCTCGTTCCTCGCGCGGCTGGTGGCCGAGCACCGGCTGCCGGAAGACGAAGCCGCGATCCTCGCGCCGCAGCTTGCTTACGAATTCCCGAAGAAAGCCTACAAACTTTGAGAGATGCACCAGTGGGGGACGCTGAATGAGCTCTAACGACATGAGAAATGACACCGGTGGCAACGCCGCGCTCGGCCCGGTGGGCAAATACCGATGGTGGATATGTGCGTTGCTGTTCTTCTGCACCACCATCAACTACGTCGATCGCAATTCACTCTCGGTGCTCAAGACCACCCTGCAGGGTGCGCTGGGTTGGGACGATGTCGACTACGGCACGATCACCACGGCGTTCACGTTTGCGTACGCCATGTTCCCGTCGGTCATCGGCATCTTCATCGATCGCTACGGCGTCAAGAAGACCCTGGCCTGGGCACTGATACTTTGGTCGGTAGCCGCCGCGGCGCATGGTCTCGTCGCCACCGTGCTCGGCTTCGTGATCGTGCGGTTCATCCTGGGTTTCGCCGAAGCAGCCAACTTCCCGGCTTCCATCAAGGCGGTGGCCATGTGGTTCCCGCAGAAGGAACGCGCGCTTGCAACGGGCATCTTCAATTCCGGCACCAGCATCGGCGTGATGGTGTCGTTCGTGGTCGTGATGATCGCGAACGCCTGGAGCTGGCAGATGGCCTTCGTGTTCATCGGCGTGATCGGCCTCGTGTGGCTCATCTTCTGGCAGAAGTTCTTCAGCGCGCCGGAAGACAACCCGCGTGTCGGCGCGGCGGAGCTGGCGTACATCCGCTCGAATCAGCCGGTTTCGCAGCAGACCCTGAAGCTCCCGTGGACCACGTTGATCCGTTATCGCGAGATCTGGCCCTTCCTGCTCGGCAAGCTGCTCACGGATCCCGTGTGGTGGTTCTACCTGTTCTGGCTGCCGTCGTACCTCGAGCGTGAGCGCGGGCTGCCGGCGCTGAACGCCGGCATCTGGGTGGGCGTGATCTACACCGGCTCGATGATCGGCTCGGTTCTCGGCGGCTGGATCTCCAGCGCGCTGTTGAGCCGCGGCTGGACCGTGGGCAAGGCGCGCATGACCGCGATGGGCCTCGCCGCGATCTTCATGCCGGGCTCCATCGTGGCGTATTACACCGACAACTTCGTGGTCTGCATCACGCTCATCACGTTGGCAACTGCCTGCCATCAGGCCTGGTCGGCGAATCTGTTCACCAATGCGACGGACGTATTCCCGCAGAAGGTATCGGGATCGGTGGTCGGCCTTGGCGCCACCGCGGGCGGCATCGGCGGCATGTTCATGACGTTGCTGGCTGGCCTGGCGGTGCAGTGGACCGGCAACCAGCAGATCGTTTTCGTCTGGGCCGGTGCGATGCACTTGCTGGCATTGCTGCTCTTCTGGCTCTGGTTCAAGGGACGGATCGAGCAGATCGACGTCGATACCACGCTCGATGTCAGCCGCACGCATGGCGGGCTCGCCGTGGCGGGCGTGCTCGTGGCGCTGGCAGGGCTCGTTCTGGCGACGCTCGTGGCCAGCAACTGGGAGTACTTGAAGGATGCGGTGCGGATCACCGGAGCCGTGCAGAGCGGCGTGGTAGCGGGCGCGGTGTTCTTCATCGGCCTCGCGTTGTTCTACGCCAGCCGTCCGAAGCGTTCTGCGGTCTGACCCGCCGTTCGCCCGATGAAACAAGGACCCGCGTGGCGCCCACGCGGGTCCTTTTGCTTCTGCTCGCCGATTTGCGCGTGGGTGGTTGCGTCGCGTTTTTGTGACCGCTACCATCGGCCGCAATCGATCTCCGGTGCGAGTGCGGAAATGGCCGGCGATCGATCATGAGCGGTGAACTGGTTTTGCGGCCGATGCCATCCGTCGAAGGGGCAGCAATGAAGGTGAGGGTTCGAGGAACCTCGGGTTCATTGCCGGAATGGTTCTGACGCCGCCGCGGTCCGCTCCGCGGGAGCGTCGGCACGGTGTGCCGACGCTTTCGCGTGCGTAACTAGCTACCCTTCTTCTGGCGCAGCATCCAGTCGAACAGGTCCTGGCCCTCGTAGATCCGCACCCAGGCCAGATGTCCCATGTCTTCTTCGTTGGTGAAGCGCACGTCCGTGGCGCCGAGCTGCTCGAGCTTGTTCAGTGCCGCGTAGAAATACTTGGGCTGCACCACCGGATCGCGCCCGCCGGCGTAACACCACACCGGAATGTTCTCGCGCGCGATGGGCTCGGCATGATCGGGATGTCCGTAGCCGACGATCGGCGCCACTGCCGCGAATTTCTTCGGATGCTTCGCTGCCAGGTGCCAGGCGCCGAACCCGCCGTATGACAACCCCGTGAGATACACGCGCTTCGCATCGCCTTTGAAGTCCGCGAGGGTGCGATCCACCATGGCGATCAGTTCGGATTCGATCTCCGGCCAGCCATCGATGGGGCCGCTGGGGCCATCCGGCATTTTGTCGTCGGAGAGCTTGCCCTGCATTGGCGCCGGCAGCCGCGCGATGCGCACGTCCGGCCGCACGTTGATTCCGTCGGGCAGCCGCTTCGGAATCTGCGCGGGCGTGCGGTTCTTGATGTAGTCCACCTCGCCCATGCTGAACATCGGAAGCTGCGGCGAGACGATCACGAAGGGCAGGTCGCGTTTCTGGCACCACGCTTCGAACAGCGGGCCGTGCGCGAGCACGTAGTCGAGCTCGCCCTTGCCATCGCCGCGTTCGCCATTGCCATGGAGGAACAACATGACCGGCCAGGACTTCGCTTGCTGGAACCCCCGGGGTAGATAGACGAAGTAATCGCGCTCCTTGCCCGTGCGAGCACTCTGGTAGGAGATGCGCCGCAATTCCGGTTCGGAGGGCTTCGCGGAAGCGGTCGGCGCGGCCGTGGCGGACTGCGCGGCGGCCATGCCGGATGCGCCGGCGATCATCGGAAAGATTTCACGTCGAGTGACCACGAGACCCCCTTTGATTGAATGCGCCGATCATAAAGCCCGGAGGAGGGCGCGAAATAAAAAGAGGCGGCAGGTTTCCCGGCCGCCTCTTCTTGCTCGACGCTGATCTCAGCGAATGACGCGAGCGCCTTTGCCTTTCATCACCGCTTCGACTTCCTTCACGTTCACCATCGAGGTGTCGCCGGGCGTGGTCATGGCCAGCGCGCCGTGCGCCGCGCCGTATTCCACAGCGGCCTGGGGGCCCTTGCCCTCGAGGAAGCCGTAGGCCAGGCCGGAGGCGAAGCCGTCACCGCCGCCCACGCGATCGTAGATCTCCAGATCGTCGCGGGTCATCGACTGGTAGAAGTTTCCGCCCGCGTAGAGGATCGCGGACCAGTCGTTGAACGTGGCCGTCTTCGCGTTGCGCAGCGTCGTCGCCGCCACCTTGAAGTTCGGGAACTGCTTCACCGCGGTCTGGATCATCTTCTTGAAGTTGGCCGGGTCGATCGCGCTGATGTGTTCGTCGAGGCCTTCCACTTCGAAGCCCAGGCAGGCCGTGAAGTCTTCCTCGTTGCCGATCATCACGTCGACGTATTTCGCGATGTTGCGGTTGATCTTCTGCGCGCCTTCCTTGCCGCCCTGACTCTTCCAGAGCGAAGCGCGGTAGTTCAGGTCGTAGGAAACGATGGTGCCGTACTTGCGGGCGATCTCCACGGCTTCGATCACCGCCTCCGACGTGTTCGGGGCCAGTGCCGCGAAGATGCCGCCCGTGTGGAACCAGCGCACGCCTTCCTCACCAAACAACTTTTCCCAGTTCACTTCACCCGGCTTGATCTGGGACGCGGCCGAATGCCCGCGATCCGAGCAGCCCAGCGCCGCGCGGATGCCGAAGCCCTTTTCCGTGAAGTTGAGACCCACTCGCGTGTTGCGGCCGAGGCCGTCGAACTCGCGCCAGATGATCTTCGAGGTGTCCACGCCACCCTGCATCATCAGGTCCTCGACGAGCCAGCCCAGATCGTTCTGCGGCAGGGCAGTGACGGCCGTGGCGCGTTTGCCCCAGCACTTGCGCATGGCGCGCGCCACGTTGTATTCGCCGCCGCCTTCCCACACCTGGAAGCTGCGCGCGTTACGAACGCGGCCGAACCCCGGATCGAAGCGCAGCATCACCTCGCCGAACGAGGCGCAGTCCCAACGCGTTTCCGCGGCCGATTTGATCTTCAGAACATTGTCGGTCATTGCTGTCTCTTGCCTGTGGGCTTACTTGCCACGGATGGTCTTGATGAGTTTGACGGTGTCGCGCACGCGCGCTTCTATGCCCGAGTAGTCGGCCTTGGCGAGCAGTTCCTTGGTGATGAGATTGCTGCCGATCCCGCAGGCGACGATGCCCGCGCCGTACCACTTGCGCAGCGATTCCTCGGTGGGCTCCACGCCGCCCGTGGGCATGATGCGCGTCCACGGCATCGGGCCCAGCACGTTCTTCACGAACTCGGGGCCGCCCACGGAGCTGCCCGGGAACACTTTCACGATCTCGCAGCCGAGTTCGTGTGCATAGGAGATCTCGCTCGCGGAGCCGCAGCCCGGCGAGTAGGGAATGCAGCGGCGATTGCAGACTTTCGCCACGTCCGCGTTGAGGATCGGACCCACGACGAACTTGGCGCCATTGGCGATGTAGATGCCCGCGGTCGGTGCGTCGACGATCGAGCCCACGCCCATGACGACGGTCGGATCGGCCTTGTCGAAGTGGCGCGCCACTTCGAAGAACACATGCGAGGCGAAGTCGCCGCGGTTGGTGAATTCGATGCACTTGGCGCCGCCGTTGGCGCAGGCCTGGATGACCTTCTTACAGACCTCGACATCCGGATGATAGAAAACCGGGATCACACCCTGTTCCATCATCGCGGCCAGCACACTCATCCGATCCTTGTTCATCAATCTCTCCGGGTTGCGGGCATTTGCCTGTGGCTCATGAACGAGCGGGCGCATTCTCGCGGAAGTTCACTCCGCCGCGCCAATCCGCTTGGGTCCAGCTTCGCCCTTTGTCTTAAATCAGCGTTCCGACTGGGGGTTCTTGCGCCGCGGCAGGGGGTCGTCTATAAATGTCCCCGGCGCGGAAACCGGTGTCATTGTCAGGCCTGGGCTTTGCGCAGACAACAGGATTCGGTGTCCGAGGGGCGAAAACATGGCGCACGTCACGGGGGTGGCGATTTGAAGACCACTCGTCGCGGGGCGCTCGGCGCCTTGTTGGGAGCGGGCGCCTCGGTCACCGCAGTGGGTCAGTCGGCGAAGGCCGCCCCCGCACAGCCCGCCGCACCGGGCTGTGCGGGGGATTGGTCGACGCTCCGATGGGCCACGGGTTTCGAGGGGCAGCGCAAGCCGGACCTCGGCGACGGCACCTTCCTCAACCCGCTCATCAGCGGGGACCATCCCGATCCCAGCATCCTGCGCGACGGGACTAACTACTACCTGACGTTCTCGAGTTTCGATGCCTACCCCGGCCTGCCGCTGTGGAAGTCGAACGACCTCGTGAACTGGCAGCCCGTCGGCCCCACGCTGAACGAGCCGGTGGGCTCCGTGTGGGCGCCGGAGCTGGTGAAGCACGGCAAGCGCTACTACAACTACTTCCACGCGCGCACGCCGCGGTACCGCTCGCTGTATGTGATCTGGGCGGACGAGATCGAGGGTCCCTGGAGCGATCCCATCGATCTCAAGCTGCACGCGCACATCGATCCCGGCCACGCCGTCGGTGAAGACGGCAAGCGATACCTGTTTCTTTCGAATGGCGATCGCGTACGGCTCACCGATGACGGCCTCGCCACCGATGGCGCGGTGGAACACGTCTACGACCCGTGGCGCTATCCAGCGGAATGGGACGTCGAAACTTTCGCGCCCGAAGGCCCCAAGGTGCTCAGGCACGGGGACTTTTTCTATCTGATCCTGGCAGTGGGCGGCACGGCCGGTCCGCCGACGGGCCACATGGTGATCGTCGCGCGCTCGCGTTCCATCCATGGTCCGTGGGAGAACGCGCCGAACAACCCGCTGATCCGCACCGTCTCCGCCACCGAGAAGTGGTGGTCGCGCGGACATGCCACCGCCGTAGAAGCGCCGGATGGTTCCTGGTGGATGGTCTATCACGGTTACGAAAACGGCTTCTGGACGCTGGGCCGGCAGACGCTGCTCGACCCCGTGCACTGGACCGCTGACGGCTGGCTGGTCGCCGATGGCGGCGATCTTTCTAAGCCGATTCGCAAGCCGGGCGTGAAGGCCAGGATTGCACCGCTGCCGCATGGCGCGCCGCTGTCCGACGATTTCTCGGGCAAGACGCTCAAGCAGCAGTGGTCGTTCTACGATCCGGGTCCGGACGAAGCGCAGCGCCTGCGCTTCGACAACGGCTCGCTGGTCATCCAGGGCAAGGGCGCGCATCCGCGCGATGCGTCGCCGCTCACATTCATCACGGGCGATCTGAAGTACCAATTCGAAGTGGACGTCGATGTGAGCGGCGACGCTCACGCGGGCGTGCTGCTGTTCTACAACCGGCGTCTGTATTGCGGCCTGGGCTTCGACGCCAGGAGGTTCGTGATGCATCGTTATGGCCTCGAGCGCAATCGCGCTCGCCCGGCGGATTCCTCGCGTCAGCTTCGCCTGCGGGTCACGCTGGATGGCCACATCGCCACGTTCCATTGGCGCGAAGCCCGTGCGGCGAAGAACGCTCCCTGGAACAAATACGACGTTCAGATGGAGCTGTCGGGCTACCACCACAACGTGGCTGGCGATTTCCTCTCGTTGCGGCCAGGTATCTACGTGGCCGGGGCCGGTGAAGCCCGCTTTTCGAACCTGCGCTTCTCCGCAGGCTCAGCGGTGCTTCCGACCCTCCTACAGCGCTGATTTCCAGCGCCTCCGGCGCGACGAAGTTTTCGGGAAAGTGTGCGCGGTTCGATGCCGCGCGTAAGGGACTGGCGGCACACTGCGGAGTGGCTCCAGTACAGCACGTGACCCAGTTCACGGTATGACCCGAACCGACATTCCGGAAACCCGAGCGAGAATCCGCCAGTCGCCGCTGCCCCTGATCGGCGCGCTGATCGGCGTCATTCTCGTGGCTTTCTACGGCTGGTCGCAGCGCGGGTGGCTGATCAACGTCACCGACATCGAGTCCCGCGACGTGGACATGCAGAGCCAGCAGCTCGACCGCGGCTTCAAGACCGAACTCGCGAACCTGTACGAATCGATGGCCGACTACGCGATCTCGGACGCGACCGCCGAGTTCGCGCGCGGCGGGCGCCCGGATTATCTGTCCCAATCGCTCAACGCCGCCGCGCTCGTGCGCCTCGACGTCGACACCTTCCTCGTGCTCGACCGCAATCTCGAGACGCGTGCTTCACTCGCGCTCGACGCCACGTCGGTCCAGGAATACGAGATCCCGCCCGATCCCGAACTGCTCGCCATCATCAAGCAGGCCGTGACATCGGGTCAGCTCAACGGCAGCAAGGATTCCGTGGATGGCATCGTCCAGCGTGCGCGTGGCCCCGGCGTGTTCGCTGTCCGTCCGATTTTCGACAGCTCGGGCGCCGGCCAGCCGCAGGGATGGCTCGCGTTTGCGCGTGCGTTCACGCCCGCCGTCGTCTCGCGCATGGGCCGCTTCTCGCCCTGGCCGGTCAACGGTTTCCCGGTGGCGACGCTGGATCGTTCCGGCCTGCCGGAGAACGTCCGCGAATGGGTGCGCACCTCGCCGCTGACATCCAACCGCATGACGGTCGTGTCGGGCCGCACTCACGTGAATGGCTATCTCATCATGCGCGATGAGCTCGGCGCCCCGATCTGGGTGGTGCAGGTCGAAATCCCGCGCAGCGCCTTCGCCCAGGCGACGCGCACGACCATGTACCAGACCATCCTGCTGGGACTGCTCGTCGTCGGCTTCACGATCGTCGCGTTGCTGCTGCTCGCGCGGTCGCGGCGGCTCAACGCGGATCGCCTGGCGCTCGAATCCCGCTATCGCGCCATCATCGAACAGGCCCAGGACGGCCTGCTGATCGCGGATGCGCGCACCGGCGAAATCGTCGATGCGAATCCGGCCGTGCAGCAGCAGTTGGGCTTTTCGCTGGACGAGTTGCGCGGACGTTCCGTGCTCTCCGTTCTGCGCGGTCCCAACGATTCGCAGGACCCCGTGATCGCGACGCTCGCCCGCGTCGAGCCGTCACGCGGTATCGAGCTCGTGCAGTGGCTCAAGGACGGCCGCCAGATGGACGTCGAAGTGAGCTGTGTGCCCATCGAATCGCGCGATCGGCGGCTGGTGTCCTATCTGATGCGCGATCTGTCGGAGCGAAAGAAGGCGCAGTCGCAGTTGCTCGCCAATCAGCAGCGCCTCGACAAACTCGCGAATCACGACACCCTCACCGGCCTGCCGAACCGCCTGTTCCTTCAGGCCCATCTACCCGAGGCCATCGCGCGTTGCCAGGAAACCGGCACCATGCTCGCGGTGTTGTTCCTCGACCTCGACCGCTTCAAGCACATCAACGATTCGCGCGGCCACGAAGTGGGTGACAAGCTGCTGCAGGAGATCGCCAAGCGCGTGCGCGCCGCGGTACGGCCGGCCGACATCGTCGTGCGCATGGGCGGTGACGAATTCGTCGTGGTGTTGCACAAGGTCAACGCGCCCGATGAAGTCGCCATCGCCGCCACGCGCATCAACGAGGTGCTGAGTGCGCCGGTCATCGTCGACAACCGGCCGCTCGTCGCCACGGTGAGCATCGGCGTGAGCCTGTACCCGCGCGACGGCGCGTCGATGGGCGAGCTGCTCAAACATTCCGATACGGCGATGTATCAGGCGAAGGACCTGGGCCGGAACAACTTCCAGGTGTTCTCGCCGCAGATGGACCGCACGCTCAAGGAGCGCGTGGCCATCGAGTCGAGCCTGCGCGCGGGTCTCAAGCTGCAGCAGTTCGACGTGCACTACCAGCCGATCATCGACATCCACACGCGCCGGGTGGCCGGCCTCGAGGCGCTGCTGCGCTGGAAACATCCCTCGCAAGGCTGGGTGTCACCCGAGCGGTTCATCGAAGTGGCGGAGGAGACCGGCCTCATCATTCCGATCGGGCAGTTCGTCCTCGATCGCATCGGCCGCGACATCTCGCAGTGGCGGGACCTGGGCGCGCATCTCGTGCCCGTGAGCATGAACGTGTCCGCCGTGCAGCTTGAGCGCACCAAGCTCAAGGAACTGGTCCAGCAGGCCATGCTCAAGAATCGCATTGGCCCGCAGCTGCTGGCGCTCGAGCTCACCGAAGGTTCGCTGTTCGAATCCCGCACCGGAGAGTTCCGCGAGGACGCGCTCGCCTCCTTGCGCGACCTGGGCGTCAAGCTCGCGATCGACGACTTCGGCACCGGCTATTCGTCGTTGTCCTATCTCAAACGCTGGCGCGTGGACTCTCTCAAGATCGACCGCAGTTTCGTGCGCGACATCGCCACCGATCCTTCCGACCATGCCATCGTCAGCGCCATCGTCGCCATGGCGCGCAGCCTGAACATCCAGGTCGTCGCGGAAGGCATCGAGAGCTGGCAGCAGCTCGAGATCCTGCGCAACATGGGCTGCACCTATGCGCAAGGGTTCCTGTTCGCCAAACCTTGTGCGGCAGCGGACGCGCTGCGTTACCTGCGCGTGGAACCGGTCAGCCTGCTCGATGGCGGCTGGCAGGAAGATTCGCTGGCCGATACCGGTTGAAGTACCGGCGTTAACGCCAATCTGAAATACTCCCGGCCCAAGATATCGGGCTCCGGAGGATTCATGCGTCGATTCTGGTTAGGTGCGGCCGCCTGTGCAGCGATGAGCGTGGCGAGCGCCGAGGACATCACGGGCCTCGAACAACTCAATGCCGCATTGTGGATCCAGAATGCCCCCGAATACCGCGCCGGCACCGAGCAGGTATATCGCCTCGCCACCGAACGCATCTCGAACCCGGGCCGCGGCAGCGCCGCGCTCGAGCAGGCAGGTGTCGCCGAGGATGTCCTGTCGCGCCTGCCTACCGCCGTGGTCCTGGATCTCGACGAAACCGTGCTGGACAACTCGGTCTACCAGGCGCGTCTGATCCGCGACCGCGCTAACTACAGCCAGAAGACCTGGGGCGAGTGGGTGATGGAGGGCCGGGCGGGCGCCGTGCCGGGCGCACGCGATTTCATCGCGGCCGCGCGCAAACTCGGACACACCGTTTTCTACGTCTCCAACCGCGATTGCACGACGCCGGCCGCCACTCCGGCGGATCCATGTCCGGCCAAGACCGCCACGATGCGCAATCTCGTGGCGCTGGGCATCGAGCCGGCGGCCGATCCGCAGCGCATGCTGCTGCGGGGCGAGAAGCCCGAGTGGGCGCACAAGTCGGCGCGGCGCGCCTTCATCGCGGCCAACTACCGCATCATCGCCATGATCGGCGACGACATCGGTGATTTCGTCGACGCCCGGAAGTTCAGGGGCGACAGCGAGCGCCTCGACTGGCGATTCGGCGTGAACTGGTTCGTGTTGCCGAATCCCATCTACGGCTCCTGGAACAACGAGTTCGACACGCATGAAAAGCGCATGGCCGGACTCATCACCGAGCCGGCGGTGCTCGACCTCCCGGGCATCACACCCTGGCGCGGCGATGCCCGGCGTGTGCGCGTGGCCACCTGGAACGTGGAATACCTCATGACGCCGCGCACGCATCTCGCATTGCGCGCCGAGTGCGCGCAGAACGGCGGCATGGTGGGCGGTGACGATCGCACGCTCCCCTGCGCCATCACTAGGCGTGAGCCGCGGACTGCGAAGGACTATGAATCGCTGCGTCGCTACGCGGCGGAGCTGCGCGCCGACATCGTGGCGCTGCAGGAAGTGGACGGTCCCGACGCTGCCGCGCAGGTGTTCCCCGGCTACGACTACTGCTTCAGCACGCGCGGCCACACACAGAAGAACGGCTTCGCGATCCGCCGCGGCCTGCCGCACCGTTGCGAACCCGAATACGAACCGCTGTCCGTCGACAACGCCGTGCGCCGCGGCGTGGTCGTCACGTTCTTTCCTGGAACGGTCAACGAATTCCGCCTGATGTCCGTACATCTCAAGTCCGGCTGCCCGGCGGGCCCGCTGACGGCGGAAGGGCGAAATTGCGACCTGCTCTCGAAGCAGGTCGCGCCGCTCGAATCCTGGATCGAGACCGAGGCCAACGCCGGGCATCGTTTCGGCGTGCTCGGTGACTTCAACCGCCGCTTCAGCGTCGAGAAGGGCCCGGCGCGCGATGCACAGGGCCGGCTGCAGAACGTCTATGCCGAGCTGGATGACGGTGTGCCGGCCGCGTCGAAACTCACGAACATCACGGCGAAGGCGAAATTCACGTCCTGCACGAGCGGCAGCGAATACCGCGAGTACATCGACACCATTCTTCTCGGGCGCGATCTCGCTAAGTCAGTGGTGAGGAACTCGTTCGTCCGCGTCGTCTTCAACGACGAGGACGCGAAGCAGCGCTGGCTGTCGGATCACTGTCCCGTGGGCATCGAGCTGGGTCTGAAGTGAGATCCAGCCACACGAGCCGGTGATCGGAGCTCGGCGCGGGGCGATCGCCCCAGACCAGCTCCGCGTGGGGCTCGTTCCGCTTCGGCCAGAATACCCCGCCATCACACACCGTCAGGTCCTTCGACGGCAATAGATAGTCCACGCGCAGGTTGCCCGCCACGCCGTCGTTGAAGTCGGCGGTGTCGAAGCGCGGATCGCTACGATGTTCCGTGTTGGCGCCCCCCTGGAGGGCGCTGGCTTCCACGGCGCCGGAGCTCGAGGGCGTGAATCCGGCGTTCACGCGCGGATGCGCGACCAGCGCGCGAATGGCGTCCTGCAGGCTGCCGCCATCCAGCGGGTCCGAATTCTGATCGCCCATCATGATGAAGGACTTGCCGCGGAAGGCGCCGCGGCGGCCCGCGTCATCCCTGAGATAGGCGCCTTTCCGTGTAGTCAGATAATCCACCCAGAGCCGGATCTCGTCGTGATTGCGCAGCCCGTTGCGGTCCTCCGGTCCGTCGAAGGCTGGCGGCGTGGGGTGGCTGGCCAGCACATGCAGCGTGAGGCTGCCGATGCGCACGGGCACGTCCCAATGGCTCTTCGACGACAGCGGCAGCGCCGCCAGCTCCTCGGGTGAATACCAGCCCGGAGGTAGTTTGGCGCCCGGCATGTCACGCCAGAGGAACTTGCGGAAGGTGCGTGCCTCGTCCGCTTCGATGGGAAAGCGGGACAACAACGCCATCGCGTATTGCCCGGGGAATTCGCCGAAGCCCAGCGCATCCTGGCCGCCTTCGACTTTGCCGTCGTTGTTGAGGTCCAGGTCCGAGGGTATGCCCGTGTTGGATTCCGTGAAGAACGAGTACGCGTATTCGATCGGCGCCGCGCCGTTCTGGCCACGCGCCAGGTAGTTTGACTGGAACGCGGCGAGCGCTTCACCGCGCGCGTCGTAGTCGAACTCCTGCAGCAGCAGGATGTCCGGACGCACTCGCTGGATGATCTCGGCCACGGCGCGCGGCTGCGCCGAATCCGGAGAGGCCAGCTCGCGGCGCAAATCGCCTTCCGCGGCGCGGTTCAGGGAGGCATTGAAAGTGGCGATCCGGAGCTTCGTGGGGATCGCGTCGGGTGTGGTTCGAGCCGGGGCCGGCTCCGCGGCGGCGGGCAGAGCGCCCACCGCCGCGAATATCGCCAGAAGCACCAGGCCGCGGCGCGGCGTGATGCTCCGAATCATCAGAACTCGACCTGCATCGACAGCGTGGCGGTGCGCGGCGCACCGATCGAGAAGAAGCCCACGCCACCGGTCAGCGGGGCGCCCGTCGTCGAGTTCACGCAGGTTGCCGCCGCGCCGTTCACGACGCAGGGCAGCGGCGCAGAGCCCGTGCCCGAGCTGATCGTGCCGAAGTACTCTTCGTCCGTCAGGTTCGAGACGTTGAACTGCACGCGCGCGGTCTTGAAGCCGGGCAGCGTGAAGTTGTACGCCAGGTCGAGGTCCACGACGGTGTACGACGGCGTGACTTCGTCATTCAGGTCCGTGGCGAAACGCTCGCCGACGTACTTGCCCTGCAGGCCGAAGTTCAGGCCTTCCGCGATTTCCCAATCGCTGCGCAGCGAGAACGTCCAGTCCGGCGTCTCGACGAGTTCGCGGCCCTGGAGCTGCAGGAACTGCTGTTGTGCCGTCGGCGTGAGGCCGAAGGGCAGATCTTCCTGCAGTTCGCTCTCGGTGTAGCCAGCCGATGCGCTCAGGGCCAGGCTCTCGATCGGGCTGTAACCGATCTGCGCCTCGATGCCCTGCAGGTCCACGTCGCCGACGTTGCGATCGACGCTGAAGCCTAGATCCGGATCGAACGACGACACGATGCGATCCGTGTAATCGATCTGCCAGATGGCCAGCGACGTCATGATGCGCTCGCCGTTGTAACGCCAGCCGAGGTCGTAGGCCTTGGTCGTCTCGGACTCCGGGGTCGGACGGCCAATGGAGTTATCCGCCTGGCGGCGAACCGAATACAGGTTGTCCGTGCGCGGCGCCGAGAGACCGGCGGCGTACGAGGCGTAGAACATGTGGCGATCCCACGGCGTGAACGACAGGCCGACGTTCGGCAACACGTCGTCGAACTTCACTTCCTCGCTCCATGGCGCGATGTACTGCGTCGGGGTGCCGCCCGTCTGGAACACCACGTTCCCGCTGGGAAGCGTGGCCGTGGGCGCGCGCGAAGTGCACAGCGTGCTCGACGTGAACGTCGTGGACGAGTTGCCCGTCTGGCCGTTCGGCGTGTAGCAGTACTGATTGAGCTCGCGCGTGAATTCCGGCACACGGACACCGACGGTCGCCGTCAGCTTGTCCTCGGCGAACTGGCCGCGCCATTCCACGGCGTACTGCTTGAGCTCGGCGATCGAGAAGCGGTCACGGCCGCGCAGGATGTCACCGTCCGCGGCATACACACGGTCGCCGCGGCGCCCGCCGAACACGTTCTCGACGTCGCCGTTGTCGTTGATGTAGCCCCACTGCGCCGTCTGGCGATGGCGGGCGCGGTCATAGGTGTACGCGACGCGGACGCGATGGTCGTCGTTGATGTCGTAGATCAGCGAAGACGTCGCCACCCAGCGCTTGGTGTTCGTGGTATTCGGCGTATAGAACCGCACCGTGTCCAGGATGTCGCCGTCGCCGTTGAGGTCGAAGCCGGCCACGTTCGCGGAGCCGATCGGGCGCACGTCAGCGGTGGTGCCCACCGTTTCGTTGATGGTCGTAGTGCCGCCGCCGTTCGCCAGCGTGTAGCTCCACGAGGGATCGAAGGTCAGGCGCAGCTTTTCGCCGAGGTGCCACAGTGACTGCATGCGGATGTTGCCCGTGTCGGACGGGTTGATGCGCAGGCCGTAGAAGTTCGAGCAGCTGCCCGGATAGATGAGCTGGTCGCCGAACAGCGGCGCCGGCAGCGGCGGCTGCGTATTGC
>JBKPPO010000245.1:0-29485 GCA_046733635.1 Pseudomonadota bacterium
TAGACCTGCGAACGATGACCGGTGGTCACGTTCAACAGCTCGAGGCGCGAACCGATGTAGTCGCGGTAGGGCTGGAACCCGACCTTCACGGGCCTGATCACGCGCACGTTGCGGAAGATCGCCGTTTCCTTCACGTCAGGGTTGTGCGAGGAGAGAAAGATGCCGACGTAGGCCTCTTCGGGGACGCCGGGCGCTTCCTTGAAGTCGACCACCGTGAACGGCTCGCCGAAACGCGCCGCAGAAAAAATGAAGGTGTTGCCGCGGCGCTCGAGCTGGATCATGTCCGCGCCTTTGGCGGCGGCCACTTCGATCTGCGCAGTCTCCTCACCTTTGTTCTTGCGATATTGCAGCGAGGTCAGGCCGTCGCCGTGGATGGTGCCGTCCACGTACGCCGAATCGAAGTCGGCGATGGAGGTGCGCGCCATGATGCCGGCCTTGCGATGCGGGTCCACACCCTTGCCGACGAACTCGATGCGCGTCTGCACGATGAAATCGCCCTTCATGCGGCGATAGGCGAACTGGAATTCGTCGCGCTTGCCCCAGATGTTCACGCCGCCGGCGCTCAGCGTGTAAGCCTGCGAATAGCCGTTGAATGTGGCGTATCCCGCGATCTTGGGTGAGCCCACATCGACGTGGGCTTCGAAGTCACCGAGCGGTCCGCCGTTGGGTGAGGCGGTTGCGAGAACAGACCACGCGAGCGCGGCCATGAAAGTCATTGCTCGTTTCACATTTCCCCCTTTCCCGATGCAAATGAGGCCGAAGTGTGCCCTTCCCGGTCCGCGCCGTCACACTTCAGCCCCGTTTCGATTCAGACGTGTTTGAACCCGAATTCCGTCATCGATTGGGGCCGGACTTGCTGGAAAGCGCTTCCATTGTTATGAAGCGGCCCACGGTTATTTGCTCCGAAGTTATCAGGGCCCTCTCCATGCCGAACTACTCCTTTGGTCGACGTCGCTTCTTCCAACATTCCGCCGCGGCGGGCGCATTGGCGCTGCTGGGTACGGGCGCCGCCGCCGGCCGCAGCGGTGGGTTCAAGTCCGCGGGCCACGAGATGGGCCTGCAGCTCTACACGGTGCGCGATCCCATGGCCAAGGCGCCGCTCGACACGCTGAAGAAGATAGCCACGCTGGGTTACCGCAACCTCGAACTCTTCGGATTCGACGCGGACCGGATCGGCTACTACGGCTGGAGCGCGCGTGATTTTCGCAAGGTGCTCGACGACCTCGGCCTGCGAACCACCACGGGTCACTATGGACTGGCCGGTCACCTGGAGACGCCGCTTTCCGAGCTCCGCGGCTACATCGACAGATGCGCCGAGGGCGCGGTGATGCTCGGGCAGAAATACATCACCTGGCCGTGGCTGCCGCCCACGCAACGCACGCTGCGGCACTTCGAACTACTGGCGGAGCGGCTGAATCTCATCGGCGAGCAGCTCGGGCCCTCCGGGCTGCAGGTCGCCTATCACAATCATGATTTCGAGTTCGTCCCCCAGGAAGACGGCAAGCTGGGATACGACATCGTCATGCAGAACACCGATCCCGCGCGCGTGAAGCTGCAGATCGATCTCTTCTGGACCGAGCATTCCTCGAAGCGCTCCGCGCACGAGCTGTTCGCGCTGCAGCCAGGCCGCTTCGTGATGTGGCACATCAAGGACATGGACGGGGCGAAGCGGCGTTACACCGAGATGGGCAACGGCGTCATCGACTTCACGAAGTTCCTCCCCGACATGAAACTCTCGGGCCTCGAGGAATACTTCGTGGAGCAGGGCGACTACTTCGCCGTGGATCCGATGACCAGCATCGCGACCAGCGCCGCGTTCGTGAAGCGAACCCTCGAGTAATCCGAGCTCCGGGCTACCTCAGCAACGCGGTGGCGGACCACAACATCGGCGCCTGGCCGTGGGTGTCGCCGGTCACACGTGGCCGATTGAGATAGTGCTGGATGTCGTTCTTCTTGCCGGTGCCCACGCAGACTTCGCGCAGCAGCCCTTCCGGCGTGAGGTAACCGACCACCGCGATCCAGGCTTTGCGTGCGGCGGGGCCATAGGTGTCTTCGGGCAGCCAGCCGTTCTTGACGCCCGTGACGAAGGCATACGTGAACATCGCCGTGGCCGAGGTTTCCTCCCAGCTCTCGGGTTTGTCGATGAGCTGGCGCCACATGCCATTGGCGGCCTGATTCGACAGCAGCGCGGCCATCATCTTGCGATACGCCGCCAGCACGAACCGGTGATGGCGGTGCTTCGCGGGCAGCTCACGCAGTAGTTCGGCCATGCCCACGGCCACCCAGCCATCGCCACGGCCCCAGTAGAACGGTATGTCGGGCGCATGGAAGAAGAGGCCGGTGGGCTGCTGCAGCTTCTTCAGGTACGCCACCATGGAGTCCGCCGTCCGTTCCAGGTACTTCGAGTCCCCCGTGACGCGATAGGCCTGCAACTGCAGCGCGGTGATCATGTACATGTCGTCTATCCACCAGCGCGTCTGGCGGGAGAGCCCATCGGGCAGTGGGCGGTCCCATTGCGCGTCGGCGAACGTCAGGCCCATGAGGCGGTAGCGGAAGCGCGGCTCCTGAATGTAGAGCTCGAGCGGCAACGAGCCGAACACCGCGCCGTCGACGTGATCGGTGAACGGAACGGTGTCGCCGATCGCGGCGAACATCGGATCGAAGCGGTCGATGAGGCGCTTCCGCAGGTCCTTGTCCTGGGTGAGCTGCGCGAACTGCAGCGCGCCTGTCCAGGTCGCCACGTGCGAATAATGCAGCGCCTTGGGCCCGTGGCTCGGCATCTCCATGTTCGGCACGGGGATGAATGCCTCCGCGACGCGTTTGCCAACCTCGCGGGGATCCGTGCCCGCTGGCCAATCGCCGAAGTGCCTGCTCTGCGCGAGCGCAGCGGCGGCGGCAAGCCATCCCAGGCAGGCGAAAACGACCCGTGCGATCACGGCCGCGCGTCCACGGCGATCTTCATCTGCTTGAGCGCGCGCTCGGCGTGTTTCTTCACGTGCGCTTCCCAGGCTTCGCGATTCGCGAACTGACCGCTCTTGTTCCAGGCCGCGCCGGTGAAGTAGCGCACGGGCACGCCATCCTTCGCCTTCACGAGCAGCAGGTTGTTGGCGTTGCCCGGCGACCTGGCCGGCGGCTCATACGCGAAGCCCGCGGGCGTCTCGTTGGGCCCGAGAATCACCGCGATGCCGAGCCCGCCATCCTTGTTCTCCTCCCAGAAGCTCATCCAGCGGCCGTCTGGATCCTTCGTGAGCACGGCCTTGGGGAATCCCTCCGCCTGCGGATGCTCGGTGATGCCGATGCCCACTACCGCCTCGTTCGCGCCGAAATCGAAGACGCTATCTACCGTGTCGAAGTTGCGCCCGCAGTCGACCGTGAATTGTTTGGTCTCGGTCACGCTGCCGGCGGCGCCGGCATCCCAGGGCGCGTACGTGAGCTTGAACGCCACGCGACGCGGGCCGTTCGACAGCACTTCGGCCTTCACGAAATTGTCGGAAGTCCAGAGCCTGCTGCCGTCCCACACGCCGGTGCCGCCCGCGCCGCGCGAGCCGCCGATGCTGTAGAGGTCCAGGCCTTCGCCTTCCTCGTCCTTGTGGAATTGATCGTGGCCCTTCGCGTACCAGCGGTCGATGATGGGATAGGGCACGCGCTTCGCCCAGACGTCGATGCCGCTGCCGCGCAGTCTCTCCTTGCCGGCCGCGGGTGAGTTCAGCGTGAAGCTGTACATGCGGTGCGCGATACGGTCGTTCTCCCAGGCCATGTCGTCATGGCGCTCGGGCACCTGGCGCGCATAGGCGCAGGCGGGTTCGGGCGGCGTGGCCTTTTCGGTGCTCTCCACCGTGAACACGGCCTTCTTCTCGCCCGCGGCGAAGTCATAAGGGAACACGAGGTCGTCGTACTGCGCGCCTTTATGATCGTGCTGGTAGTTGGTCACCTGCAGCGGCAGCGATTTGCCCTTGGGATCGCGCACGATGACGTGGAACATGCGCAGGCCGGGATCCACCTTGAGCAGCTCTGCGAATGGCACGGCGATCGTGGCGTTGGGCCGCGCGCCGTCGAGCTCGTGTGTGACCGTGATTCGGGCGCCGGCCGCGAACGTGGCGGACGACAACATCGAGACAAGCGCGACTGCGCCCCAGCGGATCTGCTTCATGTTTCCCCCTGTTAGTTGCCGCGCGGCGGTCCTGGCGGGAACGCCTGCGACAAGATGCCGCGGACTTCCTGGGACCGTCGTGCGGACGGCGGACCGAGCAGACCGCGATGTTCTGGTTTGAGATGACCCAGAGCGGACTCCGGATCCGTGAACACGAGATGGTCGAAGAACGCGCGCCAGGCCGCGCGCTGATCGGCGGGCAGGTCGCGAAGGCTCATGGCCGCGTGCAGCAGCACGCCGTAGGGAGAGCCGAGCTGGGGGGCGTCGTTCCACCAGTAATTCACGAGCGCGTTGAAGGACGTGAGCGACTCCACGTGATGCCACCAGGCGTACGGGATGTACAACGCGTCCCCGGGCTCGAGTTCGGCGCTCACCGAGTGTTCCAGTGCTTCCGCGAATCGCGGATACCGCGCGAGATCCGGATCCTTGAGTGACACCATGCTGATGGGTGTGCCCGCAGGCGTGTATTCCACCGGGCCCATGTAGAGATTCGCGATCTGTTCGGGCGGGAACAGCGTGAAGCGGCGGCGGCCGCCGACGACGCAGGCGATGTTCTCCAGCAGGTCGTAGTGCGTCTGCACGGTCACGCGATTGCCGATCCAGATGCGCGGCGTGACCGAAGGCGGCAGCAGCGGCATCGGATGCGCGCCCGCGAAGTTCGGCAGGAATTCCTCGGTACGCATGGATTCGATGAACAGCGTCATCGGTTCCGGCTGTTGCGCCAGCGCGAGCAGGCGCTCGAGAGTGGGTCCGATGCCCGCGACCTTGCGCTCGAAATTGAAGCCGCTCATGTCATCGCGGTAGAAGAGCCGGCCGCCCGTCCCGACGGGGCATTCGATGATCGGCACGGTGGCGCCGCGGTCGAAGCCGCGAATGAAATCCGCGAGCGCGCGCGGCGATTCCCGCCCGGCGCGCACGATGGGCCAGTCGGCGACCAGTCCCTTCATGACCACGGGTTTGCATCCGGGCACGATCTCCTCGCGAAAAGTCTTGAGATCGACGCCGGGCCGGACGAGTATTTGCGCGCTTCGTGTCATGGGGGTGGGGATGGTACAGCGAATGGCGGGGGCCCTGGCATTGCTCGTGGGCGCGCTGAGTTCCGGCGAGATCGCGATGGCGCAGGCGTCCGCGCCGCGGATGTCGGCCCTGTTCGTCGACCACGCCATCCTGCAGAGAGACCGGCCCATTCGGGTATTCGGCACGGCCGCGCCGGGCGAATCCGTCGCCGTGACGCTGGCCGATCGAAGCGTCAGCGCGACCGCCGACGCGCAAGGACGCTGGAGCGTGCAAATGCCCGCGATGGCGGCCGGCGGGCCTCATGTGCTGACCGCGCGCGGCGCGGCTGGCGCCCAGACGGTGAACGACGTCCTCATCGGCGATGTGTGGCTGTGCTCGGGCCAGTCCAACATGGAGTGGCCGGTGCGCATGACGCTGGATGCGGGCAACGAGGCCGCGCTCTCAGCCAACGCGCGCATCCGCTCGGTGACGATTCCGCGCGGCAGCAGCCCGGGACCGCGTGCGGGCTTCGACGCGCCGCTCGAGTGGAAGCTCGCGGCGCCCGGCAATACCGAACAC
Organism: Pseudomonadota bacterium; assembly: GCA_046733635.1. Taxonomy (GTDB): domain Bacteria; phylum Pseudomonadota; class Gammaproteobacteria; order Steroidobacterales; family Steroidobacteraceae; genus CADEED01. The sequence goes on from JBKPPO010000245.1 coordinate 5,726, forward strand.
TTCTCCGCCACCTGTTACTACTTCGTGCGCGAGCTGCAGAAGACCGTGGACGTGCCGCAAGGCATCGTGCACGCGAGCTGGGGTGGCAGCCGCATCGAGCCGTGGATGAGTGATGGCGCATTGCGCCGGCAGCCGGGCTATCTACCCGCGCTGGATCTGCTCGGCGAATACCGCGTGAACAAGGGCGTCGCTTACTGGAGCTTCGGCCAGCTCTGGCAGAAGTGGTGGGATGCGCAGCCACGTGCGGCGGGCAAACGACCCTGGCTCGCAGGGCGGAGCGATACCGGAAGCTGGCTTCCGGCGCCGGCGGCGCTGGACTACTGGGAAACCTGGGGCGTGCCGGAGCTCGGCCGTTACGACGGCCTGCTGTGGTATCGCGCGCGCGTGCAGCTCACGTCGGGGCAGGCCAGGCAGCCCGCGAAGCTCTCGCTGGGACTCGCCGACGATGTGGACGTGGCCTGGCTCAACGGCCGCGCCGTGGGTCATACGTTCGGGCTCGAGCCGCGCGTCTACGATCTGCCCGCCAAACTACTCAAGGGCGGCGAGAACACGGTGGTCGTGAACGTGCACGACTTCTGGGGCAATGGCGGGCTGTACGGCCTGGCCGCGGATCGCGCGCTGCTGCTCGCGGATGGCACACGCCTGCCGCTCACGGATTGGGAATACCAGCTATCGCCGGACATGGGCTGGCCGCCGAGCTCGCCATGGCAGACGCTCAACGGCGTGAGCGTGTTGTACAACGCGATGATCGCGCCGCTCGGCGCGTACGGGTTGCGCGGCGTGGCGTGGTACCAGGGGGAGGCCAATGGCAGCCTCGATGATGCGAGGAAATACGAGTCGCTGTTGAGTGGGCTCATGCAGGACTGGCGCCGGCAGTTCGATGCGCCGCTGCCTTTCCTGGTGGTGCAGCTCGCCAGCTGGGGCGCGCTCGCGAGCGGCCCGGTAGATAGTGGCTGGGCAAGGCTGCGCGATGCGCAGCGGCGTGCCGTGGCCGCGGATGGCAATGCGGGGCTGGCGGTCACCATCGACATCGGCGACCGCATCGACATCCATCCCATGAACAAGCAGGACGTGGGCAAGCGCCTGGCGCGCGCGGCGCGGCAGGTGGTCTACGGCGAGAAGATTTCACCGTCCGGGGCGCAGCCCCGCTCGGCGCGACGGGTCACGGAAGGGGTGCTCGTCACGTTGGGGGATTTCGACGGGGAACTGCGGGTGGTCGGCGCCCGTGATCCGTCGGGCTTCGAGCTCTGCGGCGCCACGCAGGACAGCTGCCGGTACGTGCGCGCGGCATTGCGCGGGCGCACGGGAGAAGGGGCCGAGGTACTGCTCGAGGACGCCGCCGCGGCCAATGCCACGCGCGTGCGTTTCTGCTGGGCGGATTCGCCGTTGTGCAATCTGTTCGACACCACGGGATTGCCCGTGGGCCCGTTCGAACTCGCCATCAACTGAATGGGGTCAGACCCCATTTCCAGGAATTGGGGTCTGACCCCATCAGAGCTGAGGAGCGCGGAAGATGAAGGTACGAGAACTGGCGGCGGTCGCCTCGCTGGCGATGGCGGCTTGTGGCGGCATGGCATGCGCCGCCGATGCAGCCTTGTTAGGCCCGGTATTCACCGAGCACGCGGTTCTGCAACGGGACAAGCCCATCAGCGTCTGGGGCAACGCCGCGCCGGGCGAGGCTGTTTCGGTCACGCTCTCGGCATCCACGGCCAATACACGCGCCGACGTCAAAGGTCATTGGCGCGCCGAGCTCCCGGCGCTGCCGGCCGGCGGGCCGTTCGTGCTCACGGCCAGGGCGGGGGCTCGCGAGCAGAAGGTGAACGACATCCGCGTCGGCGACGTATGGCTGTGCTCCGGCCAATCGAACATGGCGTGGAATGTGCGCAACTCGTTGAACGGCCGCTCCGAGATCGCCGCTTCGGCCAACGATCTCATCCGCCAGGTGACGATCCCGATGTCGAGCAGCCCGTCGGCGCGCGAGGGCTTCGACAAGCCACTCGAGTGGAAGGTGGCTTCGCCCGACAACACCGGCGAATTCTCCGGCGTCTGCTATTTCTTCGCGCGCGAACTGGAGTCGCGCCAGCACGTGCCGCAAGGCCTGATCGTCGCCGCCTGGGGCGGCTCCAAGATCCAGCCGTGGATGAGCGAAGGCGCCATCCGCTCGCTCGGCGGCTACGACTCGCAGCTCGCGGTGCTCGAACAGTACCGCGGTGATCCCGCCGCTGCCGCTCGCAAGTGGGGTGAGATCTGGCAGCGCTGGTGGCAGGACCAGACCAGCGTCACGCGCGGCGCGCAGCCCTGGATCGCGGTCAAGGGCGATTCACCCGCGTGGCCCAAGGCGCCGGCCGAGCTCACGCCCTGGGAAAGCTGGGGCGTGCCGGAACTCGCGCGGTACAACGGCATGGTGTGGTATCGCACGCGCGTGAAGCTCACCGCGGCGCAGGCCAAACTACCCGCGACGCTGAGTCTCGGCCAGGTGGACGAAGTCGACCTCACCTGGGTCAACGGGCGTGCCGTCGGCAGCAGCGGCTGCTGTCCCGAGCGCAACTATGCGCTCCCGGCCGGCACGCTCGTGCCAGGCGAGAATCTCGTCGTCGTCAACGTGGTGGACACGTACGCGAGCGGCGGCATGTACGGCCCCGCCGGGAAACGCGCGCTGGTCTTCAGTGATGGCACGCGCGCGCCGCTCGAGGGCTGGGAATACCAGATCGCGCCTGCCAACCTCGATGCGCCCTTGCGCTCGCCCTGGGAAGCGACGGCAGGTGTGTCCATGATCTACAACGCGATGATCGCGCCGCTGCACGATTACACGCTTCGCGGCGTCGCCTGGTACCAGGGCGAGTCCAACAGCTCGGTGCCGGAAGGCCGCCGCTACCAGGCGCAACTCGCGGCTCTCATGGCGGACTGGCGCCGGCAGTTCGCGTCGCCGCTGCCGTTCCTGATCGTGCAGCTCGCCAACTATGGCGCCGCCGCGAAGGGACCAACCGAGAGTGGCAGCGCCCTGACGCGCGATGCGCAGCGCCGCGCCGTCGCCGCCGATGGCAATGCAGGGCTCGTCGTGACCATCGACATCGGCAATCGCGACGACATACATCCCGCGAACAAACAGGAAGTCGGCCGGCGTCTCGCGCGCGCCGCCCGCCGTGTGGTGTTCGGCGAAGGGATTTCGGCATCCGGCGCTACGCCGCAGTCCGCGCGGCGCGAAGGCGCTGCGGTGGTGGTGGGCTTCACGGACTTCGAAGGCGCGCTGGCGGTGTACGGATCGAAGGACCCCGCCGCGTTCGAACTCTGCGGCGCCGCCGAGGGCAGTTGTCGCTTCGTGAGCGCCACGCTGCTGCCGCCGGGGAAGGTGTCGCTCGACGCGAGCGCGGTGACGTCACCGAGCCGCGTGCGCTTCTGCTGGGCCGATTCACCGCTGTGCAATCTGCACGACGGCTCCGGATTGCCCGTGGGGCCGTTCGAGATCGTGGTGAATTGACCGGAGCCTGCGCCGGTCGACCGGGGTAGTCAGGCAGCCTGACTACCGCGGAGGGACCGTCGGCAGTTCAGGCCAGCGACACCGGCCGGCCCTTCTTGATGGATTCGTAGATGGCCATCATGTATCTCACGTCGGATACGCCCATCTCGCCCGGAACCTTCGTCTGGCGCTTGTTGATGATGCAGTCGGCGAAGTCGTCGAGCTCGGTGGCGAACTGGTCGACCACGGGGATGTTGATCTCCGTGTTGTCGCTGCGGCGGCCGCGGTTGCCGTTGTAGTAGTAAGCCGGATCGAGACCGAACCAGCCGCGCGTGGTGCCGACGCGGAATCCCTGGAAGCCGTTCGCGCCGTAGGTGCAGACGTGATTGCTCACGACGCCGCCGGGGAATTTCATCGTCCACGAAATGGTTTCGTCGACTTCGCGGAACTTCACCGCGTCGGTCTTGGTTTCGACGGCCGAGACCCAGATCGGATCCTCGCCCGTGATCATGCGCGCGGTCTGCAGGCAGTACACACCCACGTCGAGCAGGGCGCCGCCGCCGGCGAGATCCCGCTTGAGGCGCCACTGGTTGGGATCGCCGATGGCGAATCCGAAATTCGCGTCGATGATGCGCACGTCGCCGAGCACCTTCTCGCGCGCCAGGCGCACGCACTCGAGGTTGTTGGCTTCGAACTGCAGTCGATAGGCCACGCCGAGCTGCACGCCGGCTTTCTTGCAGGCATCGACTATCTTCTGCGCGCGCTCGGTGTTGATCTCGAGCGGCTTCTCGCAGAACACGTGTTTGCCCGCGGCCGCGGCGGCCAGCGCATCACGCTGATGCAGGGCATTCGGCGTGACCACGTAGACGATGTCGATGTCCTTGTTCCTGGCGATCTCCGACATGTTCTCGTAGTTGTAGACGGCGCTCGAGGGCAGGTTGTACTTCTTCTGCCACTCCGCGGCCTTCGAAGGCGTGCCGGTGATGATGCCGGCCAGACGGCAATGCCGCGTCTTGAGCAATGCGGGCGCGATCTGCTTTTCGGACAGGCTGCCGAGGCCGCACAACGCGACGCCGAGTTTCCTCTGCGTGTTCTGCGCGAAACCCAGGGTGGTGATCAGCGGAGCCGCGGCCAGGGCGGCGGACTGGATGATGAATCTGCGGCGCTCGTTCGACATGTCTTCGTCCCCTTCGAAGTTGAGGCGGCAGTCTAGCTCAGGCCGCAGCAATCGTTTCGCGTGCATTAGAAAATCTCTTCCGTGTGTGCATTGCCAACCTATCGGCGCCGCTGCAAAGTCGCGCCATGCTGGGAATACATCACTACTGGCTGTTCCTCGCCACGGCCGTGTTGCTCATCGTCACCCCGGGGCAGGACACATTTTTCATCCTGGGCCGCAGCCTCGCTGGAGGGCGCAAGTCCGGGATCTACGCCGCGCTCGGCATCAGCCTGGGCTCCGTGGGCCACACCGTCCTCGCGGCGCTGGGACTTTCCGCATTGCTGGCTGCGTCGCCGCAGGCATTCACGATCGTGAAGTTCGCGGGCGCCGCCTATCTGATCTACATCGGCGTTCGCGCGATCACGAGCAAGGGCGGCCTGCCCGATGAAGCCGGCGCATCGAATGGCGACCACTGGTCCGCGTTTCGCCAAGGCGTGTTGACCAACCTGCTTAATCCCAAAGTCGCATTGTTTTTTCTCGCGCTGCTGCCGCAATTCATCGACGCGGGTAGTTCGCAGAAGGTGCTGGCGTTCATCGCGCTCGGGCTGTCGTTCGGCGTGCTCGGAACGATCTGGTGCGTGATGCTGGCCGTGGGGGCCGCCTCACTGCGCGCCGCATTCCTGCGGCGCCCCTCGATGACGCGATGGATGGACCGCATTGCCGGCACCTTGTTCATCGGATTGGGAATCCGCCTGGCCACCACGCGGCAGTGACATGAGTTATCAGTTGAAGGACCAGTTCGGTCCGAGCGCGCCGCGCGCCATCGCCGCGATGATCCGCGCCGTGCACGCGAAATTCCCGCATGACGAATTCCTGGCCGACGCGCTCGCGGGTTACGGCCCGCTTGCGCTGACGGCGCGCGGGCAGCAGGTGGCCGCGGCGTTGCATAAACATCTGCCCGCGGATTTCCCGCGCGCCGTGGATATCCTGCTCGAATCCGCGCGCCAGCCTCACGACCACGTCGCCAAAGGCGGCATGGCGGCCTTCCTCTACATGCCGCATCTCTTTTACGTCGCGCGTCATGGCCTCGATCACTTCGAGGACTCGATGCGTGCGCAACACGCGCTCACCCAGGTGTTCACGGCGGAGTTCAGCATCCGCGCGTTTCTCGAGAAACATCCGGAGAAGACTCTTGCTCGGTTGCACGAGTGGACCCGGGATCCGAGTCACCATGTACGCCGGCTCGTCTCCGAAGGCACGCGGCCGCGCCTCCCCTGGGCGCCGCGGTTGCGCGCATTCCAGAAGGACCCGGCGCCGGTCATCGAACTACTCGAGAAGCTCAAGGACGATCCGGAGCTGTACGTGCGCCGGTCCGTGGCCAACAACCTCAACGACATCGGCAAGGACCATCCGGTGCTGCTCACGCAGGTGGCCCGCCGCTGGCTGCGCGACGCCGGCGAGCAGCGCCGCTGGATCGTGAGTCACGCATTGCGCTCGGCGGTGAAACGCGCCGACGCGGGCGCGCTGTCGGCGCTCGGTTTCGGCGGCAAAGCGGTGGTGAAGTTGCGCGGCGTGTCCATCACGCCCGTGTCGCCGCGAATCGGCGGACACGTGACGGTCGCGTTCGAGCTCCGCAATCCGGGCCGCAAGGTCCAGCGCCTCATGGTGGATCTCGTGGTGCACTTCGTGAAAGCGCGCGGCACCGGCGCCAAGACCTTCAAGCTCAAGGCGCTGCCATTGCCGCCGGGCGGCGTCGTCAAGCTATCCAAGAAGATAGGCCTGCAGCAGCTCACCACGCGCAGGCATTATCCCGGCGTTCACCGCGTGGAAGCGCTGATCAATGGCGCGTCCTTGCCGCTCGGGAAATTCCGGCTCCGCGGCTAACGCTTGCGCGCGCCGAGCGCGTTGACCAGGTAGCCGCGGATGTTCGCGGCCAGATGCGGCGAGAGTTCACCCTGGATGCCGCGTTGCGCGGGCTCGAGATGTTCCACCGGATTGCCGCCGGTCTGGAACACATAGTGATCGAAGATCCGGCGCCACAACTCGCGGCGCTCCGGCGGCAGCCCGCGAATGGACAGGAGCCCATGGAGCATCACTTCGAAGGGCGAGCCCTGCCAGGCCGGGATGTCTTCCCACCAGTAGTTGAGCAGCACGTTGAAGCTCGACAGCGACTCGACGTGATGCCACCACATGTACGGGATGAACAACGCGTCGCCGGGTTCGAGTTCGGCGGATTGCGCGTGTTGCCAGGCTTCCCGGAAGCGCGGAAAACGTGCGTGGTCCGGCTCGTCGAGGCGCACCATGCTGATGGGTTGGCCCGCGAGCGTGAACTCCAGCGGACCCACGTAGAGATTCGGCAATTGCTCCGGCGGAAACAGCGTGAAGCGCCGCCGTCCCGCGAGCACGCAGGCGATGTTCAGCGAGAGGTCGTAGTGGGTCTGCACCGTCACACGGTTCGACAACCACAACCTGGGCACCACGCCCGGTGCGACGAGGTCGAGATGGTTGTCGCGCGCGAAGCCGGGCAGCGCTTGCGGCGTGGGCAATGCGCCCACGTACAACGCGGGCGGATCGCGGACCTCGAGCAACTCGTTGAATTTCTCGATGGACAGGGCCAGCGGCTGCTGGCTCACCTCGAAGTTCAGGCCGTTGAGCGCGTCGTTGTAGAAGAAGCGGCCGCGGATCGCGGGTGGACCCACCATGGTGTGCGCAGAACTGCCATTGTCGAAGCCACGCAGGTAATCCGAGATCGCGCGCGGGGATTCACGGCCGGCGCGCACCGCGGGCCAGTGCCCGACGACGTCGCGCAGCACGGCGGGTTGTCCTGAGTTCAGGATCTCGTTCGTGAAGATTTCGGGAGTGGGGGCGCGCCATTCGCGCACCGCGGCGGGCGGATTCAGCATGCCGCGTAGCATGCCTGTTCCCGGGGTCTAGCGCTGCACGGTCCGGATGGTCGAGGCGCGTTCGCCGTACATGCTCACTTCATTGCGGCGGTAGTCGATGACCAGGCGCTCGAGCACTCCCAGCATGTCCATGCCGACGAGCAGCGCGGGTTCCTTGTCGAGCCCCCAGAGCTTGAACACGTGGAAGTCCGCGAAGATGACCTCGAGGTTGTTGAGCGTCATGTCGCCGATCGTGGCTTCGCGGATCTCCTGCACGTCGCCATCGGCGATGTCCGGCGTGGCGCCATGCACGACGGCCGACACGGGCTCGCGCTTGCCCTTCCGGTTCTTGTTCATGAGGTTCTGCAACGTGAGATTGCCGAGCGTGCGCTCGGCGCCGGTGTCGATCACGGCCTTGGCCTTGATGCGGCGGCCGATGCGCACGTCGACGATCATGAGGCCGGTGTCGTTGCGATGGGCACGCGCGGTGACCATGCTGTAGTGAGGCCGGCGGCCCGTGGATTCGAGCACGGTCACGCGATCGCGTTTGAAATCCACGTCGATGCGTTGATCGTGGAAGCCGGCGACACCGAGGATGCCGTCGGCGTTGCCCATGATGGATGTGAAGATCACGGGCAGGTGCTGGTCCGTGAACTTGAGCGCGCCGATCTCCAGAGTGTCCACGACCACCGTCTGCACTTCCGCGGCGCCGGTGACGCCGTTGAGGATGATGTTGCGGCCGGTGGTCTGATGCAGGTTGAGCGCGCGCGCCAGATGGGGCGCGAGCGTCGAGCGGCTGGCGCCGGTGTCGATGACGAAGCGGAACGGGCCCTTGCCATTGACCATCACGTTGGTCATGACGCGGCCGATGCGATCGAGACGCGTGGGTGCGGCGAACAACGGCTCCGGGTTCGCGAGTGCGCCGGTCAGATCGTCGGGAGAGCGCGGCACGCGTCCGCCGTAGTTGGGCTCGGCGTGCAGGATGCTCGTGCCGGACATGCCGCCCAGCGCCAGCAAGGCCTGCAGGACACTTCGACGATTGGCCATTGAACCCCTCATGGCAAACAACCTACGCCTGATTCCTTCCGAATGAAACTACGTGCGAGCCGAAACGTGCGCGCTGCACGGTCGCGTCCCGGTTGGGGGCCGTTTTCTAGGGAATATCGGGGTCCGGCAGGGCGTGGAACGCGTTACGTAATGATTCGCCCCAGCCGTCGCGGATGACTTTGAAGTAGGCGTCGTCGGGCCCGATGCTTCGGTGCATCGAAATCCCCAGCGAATCGCGGCGCACGATGGCGAGATCCAGCGGCATGCCCACGGAGAGATTGGACCGGATGGTCGAGTCCATGGAGATGAGAGCGCACTTCGCCACCTGCGGCAGCGGGGTATCCGCCTTCACCACGCGGTCGATGATGGGTTTGCCGTACTTGGATTCGCCGATCTGGAAATACCGGGTGTCGGCCGTGGTCTCGATGAAATTGCCCGCCGAGTACACATGGAACAGTCGCGGAGACTCTCCGCCGATCTGTCCGCCGATGATGAACGTGGGATTGAACTCGATGCCGTGTTCCTTGAGCGGACCGGCATCGCGATGATGGATCTCGCGCACCGCGTCACCGACGATGCGCGCCGCATCGAACATGGAGCGGGTGGCCAGCAGGCTGTTCCTGCCGCTGTTGACTCGCTCGCGCAGCAGGCCCGTGACCGATTGACTGATCGCAAGGTTGCCTGCCGAGAGCAACACCAGGACGCGCTCTCCGGGTATCTCGAAGAACGTCATCTTCCGGAAGGTGCTGATGTGGTCCACCCCGGCATTGGTGCGTGAATCGGACAGGAACACCAGGCCTTCATCGACCTGGACTCCAACGCAGTAAGTCATCGTTCTCCCTCGGGCGCACCCGGCCGGGGGCATCCTACCAATGACAGACCGGTTTTCCGCGCCCGGACTCACGGCCCGGCGGAAAATTTCTCAGGGCGTTTGATAGCTGTTGCCGCCGAGATCCGTCATCGTGCCGCCGCCGAAGCGCCGGCCGACACCGGTGAACGTGGACCGAGCCACGTAGATCTCCGCGCCATCCGAGGCTTCATACGAACCGCGCGTGCCGCCGATGGTGCTGTTCACGATGTGCACACGCGCCTGCTGACGCGCGATGATGCCCACGCCGCCGGCGCGGATGCGCGCATTGCTGATGTAGAGATCGCAGCCGCGCTCGGCCACGATGGCGTCGCCCGTGAACTCGATGGTTTCGCCATCGATGCGCATGAGGCGATTGCCCTGGCAGATGATGGGGTCCGTGCGGCGTTCGACATTCGCGGCGCGGGGTTCGTCTTCACCGACTTGCGCGCGTGGCAGGGTTTCGATGCGGTACCCGGGACCTTCGAGCGTGCTCGCGGGTTCGGGCTTCTCGCCGGCGCCTCGTTCGATGCTGTATCCGGGTCCGGCCGCCACCGCGTTTCCCGGAGCGGAGTTCGCCGCAGCAATCGCCGGCGTCCCCCGCTCGGTAGTTTGGGCCTCGGCCAACGCGGATTCTTCGGACTCCACAGGAGTATCCGGAACGGTGGGCGTGGCTTCCGGCGCGGCGACGGGCGCGGGCGCGGGCGCTTCGCGCGGCGGCAGCGGCGCGGCGATGAGCTCGTGGACCTTGAGCGTGCGCGTCTCGCCCGAACGGGTGTCGCGCACGGTGAACACGCCTGCGGATTCGTCGGTCGCCACGATCTCGAAGGCCGGGTTGCGCGCCAGCGCGGCTTTGGCCCAGTCGATCTCGCGCACCGACTCCTGCCTGGCGCAGGCAGCGAGCGAGAGAGCGAACACGAGGAACAGGGGAGCGCGGCGATCGTTCATGGCCGCATCGTAGGCTTCCGCGCGCCATGTTCAAGGGGTGTTTCTAGTAAAGTGCGCGGCCGTGAACGACCTCGCCAACTACCGTGAACAGCAACTGACGCGATTGCGTGAGTCGGGCGCCCTGGCGGCATTCGAGTCCGCGGCCCCGGCGCTGCGCGAGATGCTGCCGCGGGTCGTGGCGGCCAGCGATTTCATCACGCTGAGCCTGGCGCGCGATCCTTCGCTGGTCGCGTGGCTGATCCAGGACGGCGCGCTCGAGCGTGAGCTGAATCCCGGCGAACTGGCGCAACGTCTGAACGCGGCGCTCGCCGATGCGGCCGACGTGCCGGAGTTCATGCAGTTGCTGCGGCGTGAGCGCACGCGCGAGATGGTGCGCATCGCCTGGCGCGATCTCGCCGGCTGGGCGGGTCTTCGCGAAACCCTGGCGGACACCTCGGCTTTTGCCGACGCAGCCATCGACGCGGCCGCGCGCTACGCGTTCCAGGACCTCGCGCGAAGCTACGGCGAACCACGCAGCGAGCAGGGTGAGCTGCAGTCGTTCATCGTGCTCGGCATGGGCAAGCTCGGCGGCGGCGAGCTCAACTTCTCCTCGGACATCGACCTCATCTTCCTGTTCCCGGAGAAGGGCGCCACCTCGGGCGCACGCAGCATCGACAACGAGGATTTCTTCACGCGCCAGGGGCGGCTGCTGATCAAGCTCCTGGGTGAGCGCACGGCCGAAGGCATCGTGTTCCGCGTGGACATGCGCCTGCGACCTTTCGGGGACAGCGGGCCGCTCGCCGTGAGCGCGGCCTTCCTCGAAGATTATCTGCAGACCCACGGCCGCGACTGGGAACGTTACGCCTGGGTCAAGGCGCGAGCGCTGACCGGCGTCGAAGCCTACAAGGACATCCTTGGCGCGTGCGTGCGGCCCTTCGTGTACCGGCGATATCTCGACTTCGGCGTGTTCGAGAGCCTGCGCGAGATGAAGGCGCTCATCGAGAAGGAGGTGGCGCGTCGCGACCTCGCCGACCACGTGAAGCTCGGGCCCGGCGGCATCCGCGAGATCGAATTCATCGTGCAGTCCTTCCAGCTCATCCGCGGCGGACAGGATCGGCGATTGCAGACGGCCTCGTTGCTGACCGCGTTGCCGCAGCTCGCCGGCGGCAAACTACTGCCGCCGTCCGTGGCGCGCGAGCTGGAGCAGGCGTACGACTTCCTGCGCCGGATCGAGAACCGGCTGCAGATGCTCGCCGATGCGCAGACGCATACCATCCCGGCCGACGCGCTGACGCGCGAACGCCTGGCGTCGACGCTGGGCTTCGATGGCTGGCAGGCCTGCGCCGCGCAGCTCGAGCGGCATCGCGAGCGCGTGACCAGCGCATTCCAGCAGGTGATGTTCGCGCGGAACGAGGCGGACTCCGCTTCGGACGGCGCGAATGGTTTCGCGGAGACCTGGGTGCGCGGACTCGAAGGGCCCGCATTGGCGCTGGCGCTGGAGGCGCGCGGCTTCGTGGATGCGTCGCAGGCGACGGCTTTGCTGGAGGAATTCCGCAATGCCAATGCGTTGCGGCGGCTCGACGCGGCCGGCCGCGCACGCCTCGACATGCTGGTGCCGCGGCTGCTGAATGCGATCGCGGATCGCAAGGATCTGGCGCAGGTGGACGTGCTCCGGCGCGTGCTTCGCGTGCTCGAAGCCATCGGCTCGCGATCCGCGTACTTCGCGCTGCTCAACGAAAACGCGGCCGTCCGCCGCCGGCTCATCGAGGTTTCGGGATTCGGCGAGTTCCTCGCGGAGCAGATCGCCTCGCATCCGCTGCTGCTCGATGAGTTGCTCGACGATGCTTCTGGCGGTTTGCCCCCGCCGCGTGCGCAGCTCGAGGCCGAAGTCGCGGCGCGCCTCGCGCACGCGGCCGAAGACGAGCCCGAGCGGCAGGTGGAATCGCTGCGGCAATTCCAGCGGGCGGCCATCTTCCGCGTGGCGATGGCGGACCTCACGGGCAAGATCCCGCTGATGCGCGTGAGCGACTACCTCACGGAGATCGCGGAGATCATCGTCGAGCAGGCCATGAGGCTGGCCTGGACGCAGATGACGGCGCAGTTCGGCGTGCCTCACTACCTGGTGGGCGGCGAGCGCCGCGCGGTGAAGCTGTGCGCCGTGGGTTACGGAAAACTGGGTGGCAATGAACTCGGCTACGCGTCGGACCTCGACCTCGTGTTCCTTCACGACTCGGGTTCGGAAAGCGCGGAGACGGATGCCGTAAAGCCCGTGGACAACCAGGTGTTCTTCATCCGCTTCGCACAGCGGGCCATCCATCTGCTGACCATGCATTCCGCGGCCGGCCGTCTTTATGAAGTCGACGTGCGGCTACGGCCGTCGGGCAAGGGCGGCATGTTGATCACGCGCATCGGCGCGTTCGCCGAGTACCAGCAGAAGGAAGCATGGACCTGGGAGCACCAGGCCCTGCTGCATGCGCGCGCGGTCGCCGGTGATCCCGGGTTGCGCGCGGAATTCGAAGCGGTGCGCGTGGAGGTACTCCGGAAATACGTCCGCCGCGACACGCTGCGCGACGAGGTGCGCGACATGCGCCTGCGCATGCGCAAGGAGCTGTCGCGCGCGAGATCCGGCGACCGCTTCGACCTCAAGCAGGACGCCGGCGGCACGGGCGATATCGAATTCCTGGCTCAGTACTGGGCGCTGCTGTACGCCGGGTCGCATCCGCCCGTGGTGATGTTCGCCGACACGATCCGTCAGCTCGAATCCGTGGCTTCGGCGGATCTCGTGCCCCAGTCCACCGTGGACGTGCTGACCGCGGCCTACCGGCGGTATCGGGAGCACACACACCACCTGTCGCTCGAGCGAGCGGAACCCATTGTTCCGGCGTCGGATTTTGCTGAAACCCGCGCGGCCGTGACGGCGATCTGGGACGCCACCATGGGAGCGCCGGCGCCATAGCCGCCGGCCGTGGCCAGCCCCTATAATCCGCGCGCCATGTCAGCCACCAAACCGCTCATCCAACCGAACGCGCAGAACGAATACAAAGTGGACGCCAGCGATCTGCCGCTGTCGTGCCCGATGCCGGAGATGTATCTCTGGAATTCGCATCCGCGCGTGTATCTGCCGATCGAGCAGACCGGGTGGGCTAAGTGTCCGTACTGCGGTTCCGAGTACACCCTGACCAAGTAATGGGGTCAGACCCCATTTCCAGGAAAAGGGGTCGGAGCTGATCAGCCGAAGGGCTTGTCGATCGAGTCCACCGGCTGGGAGAACCACACCGGCTTCTCCTCGCCCATGTGGAAGCAATCCTCGAGGCGGATGCCGAACTTCCCCGGTAGATAGATCCCCGGTTCGTTGCTGAAGCACATGCCTTGCGCGAGCGGCGTGGTCTCGGCATGCACGAGGTTCACGGGTTCGTGACCGTCGAGGCCGATCCCGTGGCCGGTGCGATGCGAGAGGCCGGGTAGTTTGTACCCGGGGCCGTAACCCCATCTTTCGTATCGCGCGCGTACGGCATCGTCGACCTTCCCGGCCGGCACCCCCACGCGGGCGGTCTCGATGGCGATGCGCTGCCCTTCTCGCATCTGATCCCAGACCTTGCGTTGCTCGGCGGTGGGTTTGCCGAACACGAACGTGCGCGAGATGTCGGATTGATAGCCGTGCACGTTGCAGCCCACGTCCATGAGCACCACTTCGCTTTCGCTTACGGCCTGCGGTTTGCCGGTGCCGTGCGGGTAGGCGCTGGCCTCGCCGAGCAGCACGAGCGCGAACTCGTGCTCGGCGCCGAGCGCGGCGTGCGCGGCGCCGATCATGGCCCCGATCTCGTGATTCGACATGCCTTCCCGGATGCGCGGCCACACATGCGCGTACGCGGCGACGGTGATTTCGTTGGCGCGCTTCATGAGCGCCAGTTCGGCCGGCGACTTCACCATGCGGCAACCGCGCACCACGGGCGCGCCGGCGACGATTTCGACACGCGGCATCACCTTGCGCAGACCGTCCACCGCGAAGAAGCGCACCGTTTCCTCGATGCCCACGGGCGCGGTCACCCTGCGATCTCGCAGGATGCCGGCCACGGTGGTGAGCGGGTCGTCATGTTCGTTCCAGACGCGCACGTCGGCCGGGACTTTCAGGCTCTCGCGCACCGAGGGTTCTTCGAAGTGCGGCGTGACGATGGCGATGTCGCCTTCACGTGGCAGCACGGCGGCGGTGAGGCGCTCACTGCGCCACCACTGCACACCGGTGAAGTACACCAGTGAGGCGCCGGGCTCGATGAGCAGCGCGCCGACGCCGTGTTTGCCCATGAGCACGCGGGCCTTGTCGATGCGCGCGAGGTATTCGGCACGGGTGATGGGCTGAACGCCGTCGAGCATCGGAGCGAGGCCGGAGGTGGCGAGATCGGCGGCGAACAGCGCGGGCGGCGCGAGCGAGGCAAGGGCCGCGGCGCCGCCCAAAGTGAGTGCCTTGCGTCGAGTGATCCGCATCGCCATCTCCGTGAGGTCCGACCCCTTTTGCCAGGAAATGGGGAGTGACCCCATTCAGTACTGCTGGTAGGACTTCTCTTCGACGATGTTCGAGCCCATCAGCGTGTTGATGCGCTTCTTGATCGCCGCTCGCTCGTCGTTGGTGACGTACACGGCGCGTGCGAGCTCGATGAATCTCTCGCCGAAACGCTTCGCGCGCTCCTCGTCGCGGATGTCGTCTTCGATCACCCAGAGCTGCTCGTTCACGCGCGTGAGATTGGCCTCTTCATCGCCGAGATCGACGGCCGCGGCGCCGGAATCCTTCCAGGTCTTCTCCAGCAGCGAGAGCTCGTGTTTGACGTTCGCCACCTTCACGGGATCGCTCATCCGAGCGGCCTTGATGCGCAGAATCGTGATCTTGTCCAGCATCTCGCCGGGGCTCAGGGGTACCAGGATGTCTTTCATAACAATCTCGCTTCGGGCTTCGTCGCCAGGAGTTCATCGAGCTTGGAGAGCACCGCGGGCACTTCGATGAGATCCATGACGCCGGGCATTTCTATCTTCCGGGTCCAGGGCAGCTCCGCGGCGGGTTTGCCCAGGAATTTCTTCGCCGCTTCATCATAGAGGTTCAACGTCCAGCGGCGCGAATAGTACGGGCCGCTGCGGAATGGATTGGTGGCGGCGTACAGGCCGATCACGGGCAGTCCCACCATCGTCGCCATGTGCGCGGGTCCGGAGTCGGGCGACAGCAGCACGGTGGCGCGCGACATGAGCGCCAGCATCTGCGGCAAGGTGTCCTTGCCCACCTGGTCGATGAGTTTCTCGCCGCAGCGCCGGTTGATCTCGGCCGCCATGGCGCGTTCGACGCCCGAAGGCCCGCCGCACAGGATCACGCGCATGCCGTGCCGGCGCACGGCGTGTTCGGCCACGGCGGCGTATCGGGCAGCCTGCCAGTTGCGTAACTGATGACTGGAGCACGCGCTGATCAACAGTGTCGGCTGGGTGTTCCCCACGGGGATCAGCTGCGTCGCGTAATCCAGCGCGGCCGGCGGCAGCGGGATGTCCCAGCGCAGCGGTTGCGGCGGCACGCCCAACGCGTCGGCGAAACCCTGGAAGCTGTCGAGCACGTGTTCGCGCTGACGTTCGGCGATCCGCCGGTTGGTGAACAGCCACTGCAGCTCGCGCGCGCGCGGCTTGTCGAAGCCGAGCTTGATCGGCGCCGGCATCACGGCCGCGGCGGCGCTGGCGCGCAACGAAAGCTGCAGATGCATCAGCAGGTCGAAGGCGCCGCGCCTCTGCATCTCTTCCCGGAGACGGGTGTACGCACTGAGCCCGGCTGCCTTGTCCACGGTGATAAGCTCCACATCCGGAATGAGGCTCATCAATTTCGCTTCCAGCTTGCCGATCACCCAGGTGAAGCGCGTGCGCGGCCATGCGGCTTGCAGCCGTCGCAGCAGCGGCACCACGTGGCACGTGTCGCCGATGGCGGAGAGTCGCAGCAGGCAGACCTTGTTGGGTGTGGAGTTGGCAGTCATGGTGCGTGGATGAAGCGCCATTGGCCCGTGGGCGCGGAGGTCGCCGAAGCCGCCATCGATGGCGGCCGGATGCTATACGACACCCAACGCACGAGCAATTTCTCGACCGAGTTCTTCGATCCCGATTACTGGCGCAAACACGACGCGATCGAAGGATCGGCGAAGGGCCGCGGCACCACCTGGTTCATCCGCGCGGGCGATGGCCGCTTCGTGCTGCGTCATTACCGCCGCGGCGGGCTGATCGCAAAAATTTCAAAGGATCGCTACTGGTTCACCACGGAAGCGGAGACCCGATCCTTCGCCGAGTGGTACCTCACGTATCACCTGCATCGCGCCGGCTTGCCCGTGCCGGCGCCCGTGGCCGCGCGTTACGTGCGGGAAGGCTCCTGGTATCGCGCGGACCTCATCACCCAGCGTATCGAGAACTCCGAGTCGCTCGCGCAGCGCCTGTTGCAAGGCCCGCTGTCACTCACACAATGGATCGCGGTGGGGCGTTGCCTGCGCCGCTTCCACGACGCCGGCGTCTGCCACGCCGATCTCAATGCGCACAACATCCTGCTCACCCCCGAGCAGGTGTACGTCATCGATTTCGATCGCGGCACCTTGCGGAAGCGAGGCTGGTGGGCGGACACCACGCTGGTGCGCCTCTACCGTTCGCTCGAGAAGGTGACGTTGCTGGCCGCGCCCGAGAGCTTCTCCGACGAGGACTGGCACTCGTTGCTCGCCGGCTATCGCGAATCCGCGGGACTGCCGCAAGCGTCGATGGCCTGAGCCGCCGGACGATGCGGCTCCTCTACATCTTCCTCGCCTATCTGATCGCGCCGCTGTGGATAGGCGCGCTGGCGCTGCGCGGCTTCCGCGACAAGACGCATTGGCGCGGATTCTCACAGCGCTTCGGCCTCGGCGAATCCGTGAAGGGCGGGCGCAGCATCTGGGTGCATGCCGTGTCCGTGGGCGAGGTTCAGGCCGCGGTGCCGCTCGTCGAAGCATTGCTGCGGCAGTTCCCGGAAATCCCGCTGGTCCTCACTACCGTGACTCCGACGGGGCGCGCGCGCGCCGAAGCGATCTTCAAGCAGCGCGTGGATGTCCGTTACGTGCCCATCGACTGGCCGGGCTCCGTGCGCCGCTTCTTCCAGCGCGTGCAGCCGCGCGTCGCGATCATCCTCGAGACCGAGATCTGGCCGAACCTCTATCACCGGTGCGGCCGGCTGGGAATTCCGCTCGTGCTGGCGAGCGCGCGCATCTCGCCGCGTTCGGTGAAGAGTTACCGGCGGCTCGTGGGCCTGTTCCGCGAGACGCTGTCGCACGGCATCTTCATCGCGGCGCAGAGCGAGCAGGATGCCGAACGTTTCCGTTCCATCGGCGCCAGCGCCGAGCGCACGCACGTGGTGGGCAACATCAAGTTCGACTTCGGCTATCCACCGGACATGGAACACCGCGGCCACGAGCTGCGGCAGATGCTGGGCGCGCACCGCCCCGTGTGGGTCGCGGGCAGCACGCACGAGAAGGAGGAGGAACTGCTGCTGGCCGCGCACAGGCGTATCCGCGAGCGATATACCAATGCCTTGCTGGTGCTCGTGCCGCGGCATCCGCCGCGGTTCGGCGACGTGGCCACGCTGCTCAAGGAGCAGGGCCTGCGCTTCGTGCGCCGGACCAGCGCCGTGCCGGTGACCGCGGACACGGAGGTCTATCTTCTCGACACGCTGGGCGAGTTGCCGCCGTTCTACGCGGCCGGCGATGTCGCGTTCGTGGGCGGAAGTCTCGGCATCCAGCACGTGGGCGGCCACAACCTGCTCGAACCCGCGGCGCTGAGCCTGCCGATCGTCGCGGGGCCGGTGAACTACAACGCCGCGGATATCGCGCGACTGCTCGTCGAGCGCGGCGCCGTGCGCATCGTGCACGACGCGCCGGAACTCGCGCTCGTCGTGGGTGACCTGTTCGCCCGTCCCGCGGATCGGGCGACGATGGGCGCCGCGGGGCGCAAGGCGGTGGACGACAATCGCGGCGCCGTCGGACGGCTCATGGCGTTCCTGGAACCGCTGCTTCCCTGACGCACGAACGACGAGGCCCGCGCCGTCGCCGGCGCGGGCCTCGTCGATCGGCTATCTACTGCCTACTGCGCGGGCGGCGTGTTCGGCTGCACCGTCGGCGGGTTGGCCGGCGGCGGCGGGGTTTCCAGCCACGCGTTCACTTCTTCCAGCGCCTTGCGGTCGAGGATGCCCGCCGACTGCTTGAGTCGCAGCACGTTGAGCACGTAGTCGTACTTGCTGCGCGAGAACGCCGTCTGCGCCTGCACCAGCTGCTGGCGCGCGGCGAGCACGTCCACCGCGGTGCGCGTGCCCACGTCGTAGCCCGCTTCCGTGGCGCGCAGCGCCGTGGCCGACGACTCCAGAGCCTGCTTGAGCGCCTGTACGCGCGAGATCTCGGAGACCACGCCCAGGTAGGCATCGCGCGAGGTGCGTTCGGTCTCGCGCGACACGCGCTCGAGCCGCTGCTTCGCGGCCTGCCACTGGTAGGACGCCTGACGCACACGCGACTGCGTGCCGCCGCTCGCCCAGATGGGCACGGTGACCTGCAGCGAGATGGACTTGTCCGTATCGCTTTCGCTCAGCGTGGGCGCGCTGCCGCCATCGAAACGGCCGGGCACGGGGCTGAATTCTTCGATGTCGTCGCTTTCGCTGTGCGAACGGCCCACCACCAGGTCCACGACGGGCAGGTGCCCGCCGAAGTTCTGCCGGACGTTGTCTCGCGCCACATCGGCTCCGAGGCGCGTGGAGGCGAGGCCGGGGTTCTGCTCCATCGAAGCCTCGACCCATTTCTGCGGATCGGCCGGTTCGGGCACGGCCAGCGGCATGGTGGCGCGGGGCGTGGCGAGCACGGCGTACTGCAGGTCCGTGATCTCACGGAGCAGTTCCTGCGCGGTCGCGAGTTGCCGTTTGGCGGCGATGAGATCGGCAGCCGCCGTGTCACGGGCCGCGCGTGCTTCCTGCACGTCGGTGATGGCGATGAGGCCCACTTCGAAACGCTTGTCTGCCTGCTCGAGCTGACGGGAGATGGCGTCGACCGACGCCTGCTGTGCCTGCACGTTGTCCTGCGCGGCGAGCACGTCGAAGTACCGGGTGGCCACACGCACCGCGAGGTCCTGCTGCGCCACTTCGTAGTCGGCGTCGGCCTGCGCGGCGATCTTGCTGGCGGTGCGCAGGTTCACGAGGCGTTGCCAGTTGAACACGGTCTGGCGGAGCTGAACGCCCCAGCTCTCGCTATCCGGCTCGAACGAACGGCTGCCCGCGAACTGCTGCAGGATCAGGCGACGCTGACCCTCGGGCGCCGGGTCCGTCGGATCCTCGATGAGCTGCGACCCCGTGTCGGAACGCGAGCCTTCCTGACGGCCTTTCGTGAACGTGCCGCCGATCTGCGGCAGGTAATCCGCCCAGGCCTGCGGACGCGCTTCTCGCGTGGCCTTGCGGGTGAACTCGGCTTCGCGGACCAGCGGATCATTGACCACGGCCTGGTCGAAGATGGTCAGCAGGTCTTCACTGGCGGCGGTTGCGGAAATGAGGCAGCCCATCCCCAGGGCGACTAAACGGCGCATTAATAAGAGTCCTCTTTAGTGTTGTAGTTCACTATATCACCGGGGGCGGGGCCCATGGCAATGGCTCAATTGAAAACGTTAGACGAGTCAGTAGTGCGGAACGGTTGCATCGATCTCTTCACTCCAGGCGGCGATGCCGCCCGTGAGATTCGCAACCTTCGTGAATCCCTGGCTTGCCAGAAAATGCGCTACCCGCATCGACCGGCCCCCCGCATGGCACATGATTATCGTCTCGGCGTCCGGTGAAAGCTCGGACACCCGGGCCGGAATCTGGCTCATGGGCACGTGTAGGACGTTCGGAATGCTCGCAAGTTGCAGTTCCCACTCTTCCCGGACGTCGATGACCAGCGGGTTCTCGCCGCGATCCCGCCGCGCCTTGAGCTCGGATACCGAAATCTCGTTCACCATGGTTCAGAACTGGAACGGCTCGGGGCGCGGGGCGTTGTCCAGCGCATCGATGGCGGTCTCGAACAAACCGTCGCTGCTCCAGGCGTTCTCGGCGGTGCGAGTGACCAGCATGGCCTCCTGCGGTTCCGAGGCTCCGACGACGACGAAAAGTTTGCCACTCACGGCCAACGCGCGAGCGAAGCGATCGTCGTACAGGGGGAGGGCTCCACATACCGCAATGAGCGCATAGTCCTTTCCGAGGTCCAAGTGGAAAGTGTCACCCGTGACCACCTCCACCTGGCCGAAGCCGGCGCGCTTGAGATTCACGCGGCTGGCCGCCGCGAGATCCGCATCGCTTTCGATCGCGCGCACGCTGGCGCCCATGGCCGAGAGACAGGCCGGCACGTAACCCGTGCCGCTACCTACGACCAGCGCACGCATCCCCGGAGCCGCGGCGAGAGCCTGAAGGATCCTTCCCACAATCTTGGGCGGGAGCATGTGCTGGCCGGCGCGCAGTGGGATCTCCGCGTCCGCGAATGCGAGGTCGGCAAACTTCTCGGGCACGAAGAACTCGCGCGGCGTGCGACGCATGGCGTCGAGCACGCGTTCGTCGAACACGTCCCACGCGCGGATCTGCTGCGTGATCATCTGGACGCGCGCGAACTCGGTCTGCATGTGTAACTCCTTCAATTGGATGCTACTTATTCTGCCCGATTCCGCTACACGAAAGGGCTTCGTTTCGGCGCGGAACTGGTCAACACATCGCTTATCTTTATGGTTAATGTCGAATCAGGCGTAGGCAACGCTCGGCTATTCTGCCGCCGGAGCAAGGATGCTTCGCAACAGACGATGCACTAATAACTACAACGCCAAGATAAAGCGAAGGGCTACGGTTCGGGATGTCGATTCTAGGGCTGATCTGCGTGCTGCTCGCTCTCGTCGCGACGCTGTTCATCGTGTTGTGGCTGTTCCAGCGACGCGATCTGCGCGCGATTTCCGAGCTGTCGCTCACCGTGCAGCGCGCGGTGAGTGGTGAGCGGCTGCCGCAGCGCATCGACGTCGACGATGCGCAGACGCAGCTCGACGTCCGGGCGCTCGGCGTCTCGGTGAATCAGCTCTTGCTGCGCGCCTCGCGCACCAGCGGACGCGAGCGTTCGGGTCCCAGACTGTTCACCGAACTCGGCGAGCGCATCCACGAAGCGGTGCTCGTGCATCGCGACGTCATCCTCTATGCGAACTCGCAGTTCGCGACGTTCATCGGCGCGGATCGCGTCAATCTCATCGATCGCAAACTCTCGCACCTCGTCGCCCCCGAGTACGCGGAGCTCGTCGACGAGAACCTGCGTCGGCGGCTCGCGGGCGCGCATGGCGCCGACCGCTTCGAAGTCGAGTTCGTCGGCCTGCAGGGCCAGGTGAGCCTGCTCGAGCTAACTACCGCGCCCATCGACTTCGAGGGCGCGCCCGCGCTGCTGGTCACGGGCGTCGAGGTGATCCCGACGAAGAAGCTTCGCGCGCTGGCGAGCGGCCAGATCGAGGAGAAGGACGCGAGCAAGCGCGCCGCCCTGGTCGCCCCTCCGCTGCCGCCGCCGCCACCCGCGCCGCCGCCGCTGCAGGTGTATGCCATGCAGTCGCTCGGCGAGGCCATCGTCACCACGGATGTCGATGGTCATCTCGTGTACCTCAATCCGGCCGCCGAGAAGCTCTTGGGAGTCGACCAGGCGCGCGTGCTCGGCAAGCCGCTGGAAGACGTCGTGGCCCTGGTCGATCAGAACGATCGCAAGCTGCTGTACGAGCCCGTGCGCGAAGCCGTCAACGGTGCGCCGGGATCGCATGCACTGAGCCGCCGCGCAGTGCTCGTGGGCAAGTCGTCGGGCGAGGAGCGCGCCATCGAACTGGCTGCGTCGCCGCTGCGTGACGATGCCGGCGACCTCGCTGGCGCGGTGATCCTGCTGCACGACGTGACCGAATTGCGCGGCCTGCACCGGCAGATGTCCTACCAGGCGACGCACGACGCGCTCACCGGTCTCGTCAACCGCCGGGAATTCGAACGCCGTCTCCACGAGGCGGTCGAGGTGGCGCAACGTGGCGAAGCCACACACATGTTGTGTTACCTGGATCTCGACCGCTTCAAGATCGTCAACGACACCAGCGGCCATCTCGCGGGCGATTCCATGCTGCGCGAGGTCGCGAAGCTCCTGCGTGAAGCCGTGCGTGACAGCGACACCGTCGCGCGGCTCGGGGGTGATGAGTTCGGCATGCTGCTCGTGGGTTGCCCGCTCGACAAGGCGCGTCAGATTTCCGACGACGTGTGCCGCTCCATCGCCGGGTACCGGTTCGTATGGCACGACCGTGTGTTCAACATCGGCGTCTCCATCGGTCTCATCGAAATCGGCCGCGAGGCGGGATCCGTCGAGCAATTGCTCGCCGCCGCGGACTCCGCCTGCTACGTCGCCAAGAAGGAGGGCGCGGGCCGCGTGTCCGTGTATTCGTCGCGTGACGAAGCCCTGGCGCGCAGCACGGGCGAGATCCAGTGGCTGCAGCGGCTGCAGGTGGCGATCAAGGAAGAACGCTTCACGCTGTACTACCAGCCCATCGTCGCGGCCTACGGCAGCGACAACGACGGTCCGTCGATGGAAGTGCTGTTGCGCATGCTCGACGAGAACGGCGATGAGATTCCGCCCGGCGACTTCGTCGCCGCGGCCGAGCGTTACCGGCTCATGGCCTCGGTGGATCGCTGGGTGGTGCACACCACGCTCGGCGCGCTGGCGCGCAACGCGTTCCAGCTCGCGCGCGATCGCAGCGTCGCCATCAACATCTCGGCGCAGACGCTGAGTGATCCGTTGTTCCTCGAATTCGTCGTGGAGACACTGGATCAAACCGGCGTGCCGGCCGACCAGGTCTGCTTCGAGATCGCCGAAAGCGCGGTCATCGGTAACATCGACCAGGCACGCCGTTTCGTCGGCGTGCTGCACGGCATGGGCTGCAAGTTCACGATCGACGATTTCGGGTCCGGCGTGGGCTCGTTCTCGAGCCTCAAGTCGCTGCCGCTCGATTACCTGAAGCTCGACGGGTCGTTCATGCGCAATCTCGCGCGCGATTCGGTGAGCCAGACCATGGTCACCGCCATGATCAAGCTCGCGCGCACGCTCAATTTCAAGATCATCGCGGAGCAGGTGGAAGACAGCGCCGCACTCGACGCCGCCCGGAAGATGGGTGTGGACTACGTACAAGGGTTCGCGATCGCCCGGCCGGCCAAGCTGGCCCTCGCGGCCTGACATTCATCGGGGAAGACATGACGATCGCTCTCAACGAAAGCTCCGCGCCTTGCAGGTTCCGCGGGCAACATCCGACCGGAATCCGTCCCGCATCGCGGCTGCCAGTGGTGTCGGGCGTGGTGAGGTTCCGCGCCGGCGCCTGGTGCGCCGCCACGCGCCGCGGCCTGCGGGCGAGCAGCCGACCGCGCCTGCGC
>JBKPPO010000246.1:0-17895 GCA_046733635.1 Pseudomonadota bacterium
ACTGCAGGCTGTGTTTGTCCAACCGCATGCCGGGGCCCGGACGTTTGCCGTAGAAAGACAGTGACGTCTTGGCCGAATCCGCGAGATCGAAGGTCAAGTGATCAGGCCCATGCGCGCCTATCCCGGAGTCCGCAGGGAACATGCTTTTCGGCGGTTCCCGGAACGCGATCGAGATGATGCGTTGACCTTCCGCGAGCCGCTTGCCCGTACGCAGATAGAAAGGGACGCCGGCCCAGCGCCAGTTGTCGATCCGGCATTTCATCGCGATGAAGGTCTCGGTGTCGGACTCGGGCGAGACGCCTTCCTCGCTGCGATAACCCGTGTATTGCCCGCGCACCACGTCGGCGGGCTGGATCGGCAACATGCTGCGAAACACCTTGTTCTTTTCTTCGCTGATGGGCCTGGGCGCGAGATGCGTGGGCGGCTCCATCGCCATGAAGCCGAGAATCTGGAACAGATGCGTGACGACCATGTCGCGATACGCACCCGTCGACTCGTAGAACCCCGATCGTTTGCCCAGCCCGAGGGTCTCGGGCACGTCGATCTGCACGTGATCGATGAAGTTGCGGTTCCAGATGGGCTCGAAGAGGCCGTTCGCGAATCTGAACGCCAGGATGTTCTGCGCAGGTTCCTTGCCGAGGAAGTGATCGATGCGGAATATCTGCTCCTCGGCGAAGACCTCGTGCAGCCTGGCATTGAGATCCACGGCGCTGCGCAGGTCGGTGCCGAACGGCTTTTCCATGATGATGCGCGAGTTCGCCACGAGACCCGCCTCGCCCAGCATACGAACGGCCGGCAGGGCGGCGCTCGGCGGCACCGATAGATAGTGCAGACGGCGGCACTCGGCGCCGATGGAAGCCTCCGCTCGCCTCACGGTCTCGGCCAGCGCCGCGGCTCCCGCACCGAGCGGCACGTAGTCGACGTTTCCAGCGAAGACGTTCCAGTCCTCGTCATTCACCTTGTTGCGGGAGAACTCGTTGACGGCCTCGCGCGCGAACTGTCGGAAGCGAGCGGCATCGAAATCGTCGAGCGACACCCCGACGACGCGACATCCGGGAATGAATCCCGCGCGCGCGAGGTGCAGCAGCCCGGGTATCAGCTTGCGGCGAGCAAGATCGCCGGTCGCGCCGACGAGCACGACGACTTGAGGAAACCGCGGACCGACACCGGCGGGGATCTTTGCCACGTACACAGCATGGCACGCCCGCATGACGGTTGGCACCGGAGCTTCGCCAAACAACGTAGCGAACACACGGACCGCACCCGCGCGGTGCGGTCGCAGAAAATTTGCACTATCGCGGCAACTTCGCGTCCTGCGGCGCCCAGCCGTCGTGGCCGGCGAGATGTTGCCGGGCAGTCCAGCGCTCGGCTTCGACCGCGCTCAACGTCAGCGCATATGGCTCGCGCGGCCCATCGACCGCCCCTGGCCCCGTCGATCCGTGCTCCGCGTAAAAGGCGGTAGCCAGGCGTTGCGTGGCGCCCGGCGTCCACTCGCGCCAGCCAGCGCGCTCGAGCTTCGCGTCGATGCGCGTGTTCAGGAAGATCACGCGTGAGTAGTCGCGCCAGGGCCTGCCGAACCACAACTTGCCCACGCCCGGATCGGCGGTGATGCGGCAGTTGTTGAACACGTAGCCGCGATCCTCATCCGCCGCCGTGCGCATGTGCGCGGTGAGCATCACCTCTTCATGCGCGATGCCATGGAGGTGGCAGTTCTCGAAGAACGCCTTCGAGTTGCCGAAGATGAAATCGACGTGGCCTTCGACATAGCAATCGCGGAAATACTGCCGGCTCACGCGGCACTCCGGCCCTTCGCACTTCTTGTCGGCCGCGTAGAGCGTGTCCTGGTGGCCGAGCATACGCACACGCGTGATCACGGCGCGATCGCCCGTCACGTAAAGCGCCACCGCTTGCGAAGGTGCCGGGTTGCGGAGCCAGTAGTCATTGGCGACCGTGAGGTTCTCGGCGCGAAAATCATCCCCGCGGATCTCGAGCGTCGCCGTCTTGAACGTGCCGCCCACCTGCGAGGCGCCGTCGCTCCACGTGATCACCACATCATGAGGCCGGCGACCCAGGCCGCGCAGTCTCACGTTCGGCTTGGTGATGAGCACCTTCTCGCGATACACACCCGGCGAGAGGGTGATCTCCCCGCCGCTCTCGGGCAGCGCGTCGACCGCGGCTTGCAGCGCGGAGAATTCTTGGGGGTCCGCCACGATGGTGGCCTTGCCCGGCGCGGCTTCGAGCGGCCGCGTGAGCTCCGCGCTTGCGGCCGGCGTCGTGAGAACCACGGCGCCGGCCAGCGCGATCAACAAACTACTGGCGGATCTCAACTTCAGCGCCCTTGTAATCCACGGTCGCATCGGGCGCGGCCGCGAAATCGGCGGGTGACTTGCCTTCGCCGATCCATCGCACGAAGAACTTGCGCTCCTCGACCATGCCCGGGTAGCTGCCCGAGCGCGCGCCGATGACCAGCGTGGCCTTGGCGGCGTCGTATCGCAGGGGGATGCGGCTGAACTCACCCTTCTCGTAACCGTAGCTCACGCCGTCGTCTTCATAGAGCTCGAAGCTGCCATCGGCGCCCGTGAACACGTTGATCGTGATGGGCGCGCCCGGCGCTTCCGCCGTGTACTGGATGGCGGCACCCACGGGCACGATCGATCCGGCGCGCACGAACAGCGGCATGCGGGAGAGCGGCGCGTCGGCCTGCACCGATTGACCGCCCGCATGCTTCCGGCCCGTGGCGTAGTCGTACCAGTCGGCGCCCGCCGGTAGATAGACCGGACGCGTGCGCGACTTGTACTGCGTGACCGGCGCCACGAGGAAGGCCTTGCCGAACAGGTATTGATCCTTGAGGTTCAACGCCGCCTTGTCGCCGGGGAAGTCCATGGCAATGCCACGCATGATCGTGCCATCGCGATGGTGCACGTCCGCCGCCGTCGAGTAGATGTACGGCAGCAGGCGATACCGGAGCTGCCCGTGCCAGACCAGGCTGTCGTACACCTCGGATCCCTGCGGCGCGATGTTGAACGTCTCGCGATACGGGAACTCGCCATGCGAACGGAACAGCGGCGCGAAGGCGCCGAACTGGAACCAGCGCAGGTAGAGCTCGCGCCATTCGAGCAGATCCTCGGGCTTGGGGGTCTGCGTGTGGTAGCGGTTTTCGTTGGCGAAGCCGCCGATGTCGAACGTCCAGTTCGCCACGCCCGAGTAGCCCATGCTCACGCCGGCGGAGATCTGGGCATGCAGATCGTCCCAGCGCGAGACGATGTCGCCACTCCATAACGCGGAGGCGTTGCGCTGGATGCCCGCGAAACCCGAGCGCGTGAGGATGAACACGCGAGTGTCCGGGCGCGAAGCGCGCGCGCCCTCGTACACGCCACCGGAGTGCACCAACGGATAGCTGTTGAAGAAGTTCTCGGACGGCCCGAGCGCGGTCGGCCCGATGCGCTCCGTGATCGTCTCCACGTCGAGGTTCGAATGGATGTCCGGCTCGGTCGCGTCCATCCACCAGGCATCGAATCCGAGCACGCCCAGCTTTTCGTTGACCTGGCGCCAGTAGATGTCGCGCGCGTCCTTGGAATACGGGTCGTAGAACGCGTTCAGGTAGCCAGGCCCCACCCAGTCCTTCGCGCCGGCCTCGACGTTGCCGCGATAGATGTAACCCTTCGCGTCGAGTTCCTTGTAGTTGGCGGTCTCGGGATAGAATTTGGGCCACACCGAGATCATGATGCGCGCGTTCATCTCGTGGACCTTGTCCACCATGCCCTTGGGATCGGGGAAACGCGCCTTGTCGAAGTCGTGCGAACCCCAGGCGTTCTCGGGCCAGTAGAACCAGTCGAGCACGATGTTGTCGAGCGGGATCTTGCGCTTGCGGTACTCGGCGACGACGTCGAGCAATTCCTTCTGGTTCGTATAGCGCTGGCGGCTTTGCCAGAAACCATAGGCCCACTTCGGCAACATCACCGACTTGCCGGTGAGCTCGCGGTACCCCGCGATCACGTCATCCTGCGAAGAGCCTGCGATGAAGTAGTAGTCCACCGCGCGGCCCACATCCGACGTGAACGTGACCGAGTGGCGTTGGGCTTCCGGCAACGGATCGTTGTGGAGCAGCGCCATGTAGCCGCCTTCCGGGATCCACTCGAGCTTGAACTTCACGGGGGTGCCGGCCTTCATGGGCACTTCGAGGTTGTGGTACCAGGCGCCCCAGTTCATGCGCCAGCGATCCATGAGCAGCTTGTCGTCGAAATACACCTTGAAATAGCTGCTGCCGTAGACCTGGAATTTGTGCACGCCCTCTTTCGTGGTGGTGAGCGTGCCTTCCCATGTCACCGTCTGGCCGGGTAGATGGTCGGGCGGTCCGCCCATCACGGGTTCCTTGCCCGTGAGCATGTCCGTCGGCCAATTGAAGCGGTCCCGGATGTACTGGTAGTTGATGTCCTTCTCGACGCGCTGGAAGGTCTTGTCGCCCGCCACGTAGGTCGCGGTGAAACCGCCTTCCTTTCCGGCGTTGTCGGCGATCTTCAGATCGCGCGATGCCAGGCCATATGGCCGCGGATCACCGATGCGCGAGATGCCATTGTTGTCCCACAACACGCCGTAATTGCGCGTCGAGACGATGAATGGCACCGCGATGTCCATGTTGTGCTGCGCAAGCTCCACATCCTCGCCATTGAGGTTGAGCTGCGCATTCTGGTGCTGACCCGAGCCATAGAACGCTTCATCGGTGCCGGGATTGAAGCGGCGGGACACGCCTTTCGCGGGCCAGTCCTTCTGCGCTTCTTCCGTCGCCAGCACCTTGCCGGCGGGGTCCGTGAAGCTCACCGCGCCATCGGCCAGCGAGACGGTGGCGATCACGCGCGCGGTAGTCAGTACGACCTTGCCTTCCCGCTTCTCCACCTTGAATTCGGGAGGTGCCGTTGAAGCAGGCACCGTCATGAGGCTGGGCGGCAATTCCAGGTTCGCGTCGTTGACGGCCGTGACTCGCAAGGTGCGATCCGTGCGCACTTCCACGCGCACGCGCCGATCCTTGCCTTCCGCCGGCGTGACGACGATACCGGCTTCGTTCTGGACGAACGTGCCTTCGGGTGCATCGGCCGCGCAACCCGCGAGCACGAACGCACACAGCAAACCTGTCAGCAGCTTCATGAGACCCCTCTCGTATCGGATGCGGCGCGCCGATTCTAATGGGGCGAAAGACGAAGCGCCGGAAGACGAGACCCGGCGCCGTGGGGGCGTCGCCGGTTCCCGCCTTCCGGTCGTGTCGCAGTTGCGCGCCTCGACCGGCGTCGAGGAACGACGGTCTGCATGAGGCGGCAACCCGCGATTTCCCGAATGAAAGTACAATGCTCTAATGAAAAACCAAGATCAAGAGGAAGGTTGACGCCACGCCGGCCAAGGCAGGCAGAATCGCCGGCCGGTCACACGAACCAAGCTCATGGCCACGAAGACTTCCGACAACGCCCGCTCCGTCCGATACCGCGCCCCGGCGCTGGAAAAAGGGCTCGACGTCATCGAGCTGCTGGCCGCCGAGAAATCGCCGCTGACGTTGTCGGCGATTTCACAGCGGCTGGGCCGCTCGGCCGGCGAGTTGTTCCGAATGCTCCAGGTGCTGGAGTTCAAGGGTTTCATCACGGCCGACAACGGCGCCGGCTACGTGCTCACTAACAAACTGTTCGCGCTGGCCATGGCGCAGGCGCCCGTGCGTTCGCTCGTGGAGACCGCCCTGCCGATCATGCGCAAGCTCACGCAGGACATCGGACAGTCCGCGCACATCGCCGTCGCCTCGGAAGACCAGATCGTGGTGATCACGCGCATCGAGCGGCCCGGCGATCTCGGCTTCTCCGTCCGCATCGGCTATCGGCGCGAGATCGTGAGCGCGACGTCCGGCCTCGTGTTGTTCGCCTATCAGACCGACGAGACCCGCAAGGCCTGGCTCAAACGCTGCAAGCTCAAGGGCGAGGCTGCCGAAGATTTCGTCTCGCGCGCGAACGTCGTGCGCTCTCGCGGGCACCATGAAGCCGCATCGGGCTTCGTGCGTGGCATCACGGATCTATCGGCCCCGATCCTGCGCGGCGACATCGCGGTGGCGGCGCTCACCATTCCTTTCGTCCACAGCAGCCCGCTGGTGATGGACATGGCGCAAGCCGCCGAACACGTGCGCAACGCGGCCCGCCAGATCTCGAACGACATCGCCCACGGAGATCTGCCATGAGGAACCCGACGCCATGAGTGAACGCACGGGGGGGCCGGCGACACCAACTACTCTGATCACGCCGGGTTTTCTGGGAGCGACGGTGCTCATCGTGGCGCTGTTCGCGTTCTGGGGCATGTCCAACAGTCTCAACGACGTGTTGATCCCGCAGTTCCGCAAGACCTTCCTGCTGGGCGACTTCGCGTCGAGCTTCGTGCAGTTCGCCACGTTCATCGGATACTTCGTGTTCGCGATCCCCGCGTCGCTGTTCATGCGGCGGTTCGGCTATCGCGCCGCCGTGGTCATGGGACTGGTGTTGTTCGGCACGGGCGCATTGCTGTTCTATCCCGCGGCGCGTTTCGGCGAATACCACTTCTTCCTCGGCGCGTTGTTCGTCGTCGCCAGCGGACTCTCCTTCCTCGAGACCTCCGCGAATCCCATGATCGCGGCCATGGGTCCGGCGGAGAGCGCGGACCAGCGGCTCAACTTCGCCCAGATGTTCAACCCGCTCGGCACGATCGCGGGCGTTTTCCTCGGCAAGGAGCTGATCCTTTCCGATCACCACCTCACACCGGAACAGATCGAAGCCATGGAGCCCGCGGCTCGCGCCGCCTGGCAGGCCAACGAGCTCGCGGCGGTCAAACTACCGTACATGGGCATCGCCTGCGTGGTGCTGCTGTGGGCAGTGCTCATGGCCATCGCGAAAGTGCCACCGCTCGCGCAACGCGTACCCGAGGACGCCGATCCGCAGGCGGGCGGCTTCCGGGGGCTGCGCGCGTTCCCTCACTACTGGTTCGGCGTGCTCGCGCAATTCGCCTACGTGGGCGCGCAGGTGGGTGTGTGGAGCTTCGTGATCCGCTACACGCAATTCAACACGCCCGGCACCGCGGACAAGGTGGCCGCCAACAACCTCATCATCACCCTGGTGTTGTTCTTCGCCGGCCGGTTCGTGGGCACGATGCTCATGTCGAAGTTCCGGCCCGCGTCGTTGCTCGCGGTCTTCGCGGCGGCCGATGTCGCGTTGTGCCTCGCGGCAGCGCTGGCCGGCGGTGACGTCGGCCTCTACGCGCTCATGGCCACGAGCTTCTTCATGTCCATCCAGTTCCCCACCATCTTCACGACGAGCTTGCGCGGCCTCGGCAATCACACCAAGTCCGGGTCCTCGTTCCTCGTCATGGCGATCGTGGGTGGCGCCATCATCCCGCCGCTGATGGGCCTCGTGTCCGACGCCAGCTCGATCAACATCGCCATGCTCGTGCCGGCGTTGTGTTTCGCCGTGGTCTGCGCATTCGGATTCGGCTCGCGTCGTCTGGCCGCTCCGTGAGCGAGCCGCTCGCACGGCGCAGGCTCGGCCGCACCACGCTCGAAGTCTGCACGCTGGGATTCGGTGGCGCGGGCATCGGAAACCTCTACCGGCCGCTCAGCGATGACGACGCGGTCGGTGCGGTGCAGGCCTCGTTCGCCGCCGGCGTGCGTTACTTCGATACAGCGCCGTTCTACGGTTTCGGACTCAGCGAACAACGGCTGGGCGGCGCGCTCGGCGGTGAAGCCGCGCCGGTCGTGATCTCCACCAAAGTCGGCCGCAGGCTGGTTCCCACCGGCCCGCAGGACGTGAATGTGGGGCGCGAAGGATATTTCTCGCCGCGGCCGTTCGCGCCGGTGTTCGATTACGGCTATGAAGCCGTGATGCGCTCGCATGAAGAGAGTCTCGAAAGGCTGCGCGTGCCGCGCGTCGACATCCTGCTTTGCCATGACATCGGCAGGCTCACGCATGGCGCGTTGCATGAAGAGCGCGTACGCGAGTTCCTCGAGGGCGGATATCGGGCGATGCACGAACTCCGCGAGAGCGGCACGGTGCGCGCCATCGGGCTCGGCGTCAACGAGACCGCGGTGTGCATGGAATTGCTGCACCGATGTGAATTCGATTGCGTCCTGCTGGCGGGACGCTACACCTTGCTGGAGCAGAAGCCGCTCGATGACCTGCTGCCGTTCTGCGAGGCCCGCGGCATCTCCGTCCTGAGCGGAGGCCCGTTCAATTCGGGCATCCTCGCCGCGGGCTCGCGCGCCGCGGCGTCGTCACACTACGATTACGCCTCACCGCCGGCCGCCGTCATTGCGAAGGTGCGTGCGCTGGAAGACATCTGCGAGGAATTCGGTGTGCCCCTGCGAGCCGCGGCGCTGCAGTTTCCGTTGGGTCATCCGGCCGTGGCCAGTGTCGTCGCGGGCTGCGCCACGGCAGCGGAATCCCGGAACGCCGCAGCCATGTTCACGACAAAGATTCCGTTTCCGTTCTGGACAGCGCTGCGCGATCGCGGTCTCATCGACCCGCGTTCACCCTTGCCGGTCTGACATGAACCGAATCGATGCCCACCAGCACTTCTGGCGCCGCGACCGTGGCGATTACACCTGGCTCACGCCCGACCTCGCGCCCATCTATCGCGACTTCCTGCCCGCGGACCTGGCGCCGCAGCTCGCGCGTGCGCGCGTACAGAAGACGGTGCTCGTGCAAGCCGCCGCGACGGTCGCGGAGACCCATTTCATGCTGGAGCTCGCGCGCAATCACGAGTTCATCGCGGGCGTCGTTGGCTGGGCGGACCTGGAAAGGCCCAACGCGCCCGAGGTGATCGCCGAACTCGCGCGAGAAACGCATCTCGTGGGACTGCGGCCCATGATCCAGGACATCCCGGACGTGAACTGGATGCTGCGGGAATTCCTCGCGCCTGCGTTCAAATCCATGGTGCAGCATGGACTGGTGTTCGACGCGCTCGTGAAGCCGCCGCACCTGCCGGCGTTGCTGGTGCTGGCGCGGCGGTATCCCGATCTCACCATCGTGCTGGATCACGGCGCGAAGCCGCCGATCATCACGGACAATCTGGCCGCGTGGAAACGCGGCATCACCGCGCTCGCCCGTAATACGAAGATGGTGTGCAAGCTCTCGGGGCTGGTCACCGAAGCCGGCAGCGTGCACCCCGAGTCGCTGCGCGAAGCCGTGCGGCATCTGCTCGCGGAGTTCGGTCCGTCGCGCCTCATGTGGGGCAGCGACTGGCCGGTGTGCGAACTGGTGTGCTCCTACGACGACTGGGTGGGGGCCACGGACCAACTACTGGAAGAACTCGGCGACGCCGAGCGCGAACAGATCTTTTCGGGAACGGCAAAGACGACCTATGGAATCTAAGCGACTGGCGGGCAAGACCGCCGTGGTGACCGCAGCGGCCTCGGGCATCGGACGCGCGAGCGCGGAGAGTTTCGCGCGCGCCGGCGCTCGGGTACTCGCGGTGGACATCGATGCGGCGGCGGTGAAGGACGTGGCGGGATGTGAAGGGCACGTGCTCGATCTGCGCGATGCGGGCGCGATTGCCGCGTTTGCGCAGCAGGCCGGGAAGATAGACGTGTTGTTCAATTGCGCGGGCATGGTGCCCAAGGGCACGGTGCTCGACGTGGAACTCGCGGCCTGGCACGCGGCGTTCGAACTCAACGTGCATTCCATGTTCCACATGGTTCGCGCGTTCCTGCCGGGCATGTTGTCGGCGCGGGCCGGGTCGATCATCAACATGTCGTCGGTGGCGAGTTCGATCACGGGCGTGGCCGATCGATGCGCGTATGGCACTACCAAGGCGGCCGTGATCGGGTTGACCAAGTCCATCGCGGCGGATTTCGTTGCGCAAGGAATCCGCTGCAACGCCATCTGCCCGGGCACAGTGGACACGCCGTCGTTGCAGTCGCGGCTGCATGCGTACGGCGATTACGAAAAGACGCGGCGGGAGTTCGAGGCGCGGCAACCGATGGGGCGGCTCGGCAAGCCGGAGGAGATCGCGGCGCTGGCGCTGCATCTGGCGAGCGATGAGAGCGGGTTCACCACAGGCCAGATCCACGTGATCGATGGCGGATGGATGATCTGAATCGCTCTGCCCCTTTGCTAGCGAATAGGGGCTGATGCCGCACCCGGCATGCCGGCGAAGTGCCCGCACCCACGGCTGTCGCTGCTGCTCTTCCCGCAGGACTCCTCGCATTGACGTGCAAGGTAATTGCGGGCTCCATTCGCATCTCCGCATCATCTGAAACGAGGGTCATGATGAATTCGTCCCGGCATCGCGCCACGCTGCTCACCGCGGCGATGGGCGCCCTGATCTGCGTCTCGCTGATCTCCGCGCGTTCGGTGGCGGCGCCGCCGTCACAGGAAGTGCTCACACTCGCCGCCAAGGTGGCGGATTGGCAACTGGCGCGGCTCGACGGCAAACACATCACCTCCCACATGAAAGAGGAATCGCGCGATTCGCGTAGCTGGCAGCAGGGTGCGTTCTGGGTCGGCCTGCAGCACTTTGCGGATGCGAGCAACGAGCCGCGATTCCGCGATGCCATCGTCAGGATGGGTCGCGCCAATGCATGGAGGCCCGGCGACCGCGTCTATCACGCCGACGACCACGTGATCGCGCAGCCCTATCTCTGGGCCGCGTCGAAAAAACTCGCGAGCGCCGAGGCCGTGGCGCCGACCCGCAAGGCCTTCGATGCAATCCTGGCCAAACCGGCGGTGGCTCATCTGAGCTTTTACTTCGACAAGAACTACGACGAAGCTCGCTGCCTGGACCGCTGGTGCTGGTGCGACGCCATCTTCATGTCACCGCCGGCATGGCTGGAACTCGCCAACCTCACGGGCGAGCGGAAATACCGCGATTTCGCGATGGCGGAGTTCTGGGCTGCCACCGATTTTCTCTACGACCCCGCCGAGCGGCTGTACTTCCGTGACAGCCGCTTCTTCGAACGCCGCGACGATCAGGGACGCAAGCTGTTCTGGAGCCGCGGCAACGGCTGGGTGTTCGCCGGCATCGCCAACATGCTCGACCTGCTGCCCAAGGGCCACGCGGATCGCGCGCGCCTCGAGCAGTTGTTCCAGCAGATGGCCGGCCGGCTCAAGAGCCTGCAGAAGCCCGATGGTTACTGGGCGCCCTCCTTGTTAGGACCCGAAGGTTCGCCGCCCGAGACGAGCGGCACGGGCTTCTTCGTATACGGACTCGCTTGGGGAGTGAACCGCGGCCTGCTGGAGGCAAAGGATTACGGAGATTCGATCGACCGCGGCTGGGCTGCGCTGACGCGTGCGATCGCGAGCGATGGCCGGCTCGGCTACGTCCAGCAGGTCAGCGACCGGCCCGAAAACGTGGCCGAGTCGGATACGCAGTTCTACGGCGTTGGCGCGCTGCTGCTGGCCGCCAGCGAGGTCAGCAAACTCGAGGAGTGACGGTCAGATGGGCAAGGTGCGCGTTCTCGCTTACTCGATTTCACTGGATGGATATGCCGCGGGCTCGGACCAGAGCCTCGAGAATCCGCTCGGCGTGCATGGAGTGGACAACATGGAATGGATGTTCCCCACCCACGCCTGGAGCTCCATGCATGGCAGTGATGGCGGCGAGAAAGGCGTGGACAACGGCTTCGCCGCGGAGAGTTTCAGGAACGTGGGCTCGTGGATCCTGGGCCGCAACATGTTCGGTCCCGTGCGCGGACCCTGGCCGAATCTCGAGTGGAAAGGCTGGTGGGGCGAAGAACCGCCCTACCACTGCCCCGTGTTCGTGCTCACGCACCATGCGCGGCCGCCGCAGGAGATGAAGGGCGGAACGGTGTTCCACTTCATCACGGGCGGGATCCACGAGGCACTGGAAGGCGCGCAGAAGGCGGCGGCCGGGAAGGACATCCGCATCGGCGGCGGGGCCTCGACGATCCGGCAGTATCTCAGGGAACGCCTCATCGACGATCTGCACCTGGCCCTGCGGCCGGTGTTGTTAGGCAAGGGCGAAAGCCTGTTCGGCGGACTCGACGCGCGCGCGCTGGGTTACCGCGTGACGAAAACGGTGCCGGGCGAACGCGCGACCCACCTGCTGCTGGAGAAGAGCGCCTAGATCTCGCCCTTCTTGAGCGCTTCGACGGCGAAGCTGGCGGCGCGCGCGGTCAGGGCCATGTAGGTGAGCGAAGGGTTCTGCGTGGGTGATGACACCATGCAGCTTCCATCGGTGACGAACAGGTTTGGCACGCCGTGTACCTGGTTGCGCGCGTTGAGTACGGACGTCTTCGGATCACGACCCATGCGCGCCGTGCCCATCTCGTGGATCACGCTGCCCGGCGTCACGGGGTTGTTGAAGCCCTTCACGTCCTGGAGCTTCGCAGCCGTCATCATCTCCACCGCATCGTCTTTCATCTGCTCGGCCATCGCGCGCTCGTTGTCGCGATAAGTCATCGAGACGTGGATCTTCGGCATGCCGAACGCATCCTTGTCGTCCGGCGAGATCCACATGCGGTTGTCGTGGTACGGCAATGTTTCGCCGTAGCCTTCCATGAACAGTCCCCACTCGCCCGGCCGCGAGATCTCGTTCTTGAACGCAGCGCCGAAATCCGCGCTGCCCACACCGCGGCTCCAGCTTCCACGCCAGGTGTAGACCTCGTATCCATAACCGCGCTTGAACTTCTCCTCCTTGCGCGTGACGTTGCGGAACCGCGGAATGTACATGCTCGTGGAACGGCGGCCACGATAGTAACGGTCCAGCAGGCCCGAGAAGCTCGCGGTGGCGCCACCGCCATTGTGGTGGTCCATGAGGTTGTGGCCGAGCTCGCCACTGTCGTTTCCGAGGCCTTTCGGGAAACGCGCGGACGTGGAGTTCAGCAGCAACGCGGTGGAGTTCAGCGCGGAGGCGCACAGGAATACCAGCTTCGCGGAGTACTCGGTGGTCTTGCGCGTGGCGGCGTCGATGACCTGCACACCCGTCACGCGCTGCTTCGTGTCGTCATAGATCAGCGAATGCGCGATGGAATCCGGGCGCAACGTGAGGTTTCCGGTGGCGGCTGCCGCGGGGAGCGTGACGCCATTGGAAGAGAAATACGCGCTGTAAGGACAACCGCGCGCGCACTGGTTGCGGCCCTGGCAAGGTCCGCGACCGTTGTGTTCGCGCGAGAGCACGGCGGTGGCGCTGCAGATGAGTTTGCGCTCACCTTTGAACGCCGCGTCCATGTTCGCGCGGATGTGTTTCTCGAGCGCATTCATCTCGAATGGCGGCTGCAGCACCTGCGCGGGAAGTTGCGGCAGCCCGGAGTTCTCGCCGCTCGCGCCCATGAACTTCTCCACGTGTTCATACCAGGGCGCGATGTCCGCGTAGCGGATCGGCCAGTCGATGCCAACGCCCTCCTTCAGATTCGCCTCGAAGTCCAGGTCGCTGAAGCGGAACACGTGGCGCGCCCACATGAGAGAGCGCCCGCCGGTTTGATAGCCGCGGAACCAGTTGAAAGGCTGCGCCTGCACATAGGGTTGCTGCAGGTCGTTCACGAAATGTTGTTTGGTGGCCTGGTCGTAGAGATACAGCGTGGACTGCACTGGCTGCGCCTTGCGGTCTTCCTGCGTGGCGCGATTGTGATGCGGCAACTGCCACGGATCCTGGAGCGCGGTGGTGTAGTCCTGCACGTGACGGATGTCGCGGCCACGCTCGAGGACCAGGGTTTTCAGTCCCTTTTCACAGAGTTCCTTGGCCGCCCAACCACCGGACATGCCGGAGCCAACCACGATGGCGTCGTAGGTTTGAGTGTGCATCACAGGGCCCACGCCTTCTGGCCCGGCGCGAGCGGAACGTCGCCCCAGTAGCCCCCGGGAATCTTGTCGTAGGCCAGCGCTTTCGTGGCGCCGGTCTCGCTCAGGAAATAGCCGGTGAGCGTGTAATCCTTGAGGATCTTGAAGAAGGACAGATCGTATTCGAGCGCCATGTCCGCCGCAGCGACGCCCTTGAGCCAGGCCACCTGCTGCGCGGCTGACTTGGCCGCGAACTTCGAATTCACGAGCTCCGCGAGACCTGCGCGAAACGTGCGGCGCGCCGCCGGTGTGGCGCAGGCGGGAATCGCCAGATCGATGAAGTAGTGAGTTCCGGCGGCGGAAGCGGAAGGCGAGTCCGTCTCGGGCAGGATCACATCCACCACGGCGCGCAGCGCTTGCATCTCGAGTGCGGTGAAGGTGCTCGCCTTGCGAGGCTCGGCAGAGAACGCCTGCAGCACCGGACCCAGCGCCGCGGAACCGAGCAGCACGGATGAACCGCGCAGGAATGAACGTCGATCCGTCATGATCCCCCCTCAAAGACCAATTCGTGGGGAGGATATTAGTCGTTCTTGGCGGCGCCCCGCACGTTCAGAATGAACAAACCCACTTGCAGCGTGATCAGCGCCCATGCCTGGGTATGCCAACCCCAGGCTATCCACAACACGTTGCTCCCTACGAATACCCAGAAGCCTGCCGCGCGCCGCTTGGGCGACTGCGAAGCGACCAGCCACGCGGCGACGAGTGTCACCGCCATGGCTGGCCACTGGATCGCGTCCAGCAAGGCGTCGGCGTTCATTTGCCGTGGTACGCCTTCTCGAGCGCGGCGATATCGAGCTTCTTCATGCTCATCATCGCGGCCATGGCGCGTTCCGATTTCTCGTTGGGCTCACCGAACCACTCGACCATCTTCCCGGGCGCGACCTGCCAGGAGAGGCCGTACTGGTCCTTGAGCCAGCCACAGACCTGCGCGCTCGGATCGCCGCCAGCGGTGAGCTTGTCCCAGTAGTAGTCCAGCTCCTTCTGATCGTCGACGTAAACCTGTAGCGAGACGGCCTCGTTGAACTTGAAGTTCGAGCCGCCGTTGAGTGCGGTGAACGTCTGGCCCTCGATCTCGAACTGCACCGTCATCACCGAGCCCACGGGCTTCTGATGGTGTTCCTGTCCTGCCTTTCCATAGCGCGCCACTTTCACGATCCGGGAGTTCTTGAAGATGGATACGTAGTAATTCGCGGCTTCTTCGGCCTGCGTGTCGAACCACAGGCAGGGGGCGATCTTGTCTTTGATCTGCATGGAGTGCTCCTGTTTCGGTGTGTCACTTGCTGGCCGAACGGAGAAGCCGGGAATCGACACTCGGTGAGGTTATTTTTCGCGAGGGTGCGCGACTGTCAGAAAGTGCCGCGCCCGGGTTTCAGCGACCGCGAACCAGGATGTCCTCGAGCTCTTCGAGACTGCGGCCGCGGGTTTCAGGCACCAGTCGCGCGATGAACGACAATCCGAGCAACGCGAAGACGCCGTAGATCATCCAGGGCGTGGAATTACCCAGGTTCTGCAGCTCCCAGGGGAACAGGAGCTGTACTGAAAAACTCACGATGGAGTTGACGAGGCCGACGAGCGAGATGGCGACGCCACGCACCCGGTTGGGGAAAATCTCGGAAAGAAGCACCCACATCACGGGCCCGAGCGAGACGGCGAAACTGGCGACGAAGCCCAACGTGCCCATGAGCACCAGCGTGGCGTCCACCTGCCCGCCGCGGAACCCATAGGCCAGCAATCCCATGCTGAGCGCAATGCCGCACAGCCCCCACAGCAGCAGCGGCCGTCGTCCCAGCCGGTCGATGAGCAGGATCGCGATGACGGTGAACACGAGATTCACGAGGCCGACGTAGACGGCTTGCGCGAAGGCGGAGTCCGCACTTGCGCCCGCGTGCTCGAAGATCACGGGCGCGTAGGTCAACACCGCATTGATGCCGGTGATCTGCTGGACCACTCCGACGATGAGTCCTATCCACATCACGACACGCAGCCTCGGGGCCAGCAGTTCGCGTAGTTTGACGTCCGCACCCCCCTTCTCGCGCGCCAGCGAAGCCTGCAGCTCGGCCAGCTCGGCCTCCGCCATCGCGGCGCCATGCGCCCGCGACAACACGCGACGTGCAACGTCGGGACGGCCGTGCATCGCGAGCCATCTCGGGCTCTCGGGAACGGTGAAGAGCAGCAGGAGGAAAACCATCGACGGGAGCGCGCCGATGCCGAGCATCCAGCGCCAATTCCAGTCCTCCAGGCGCAGCGTCGCGAGCACGGGCCAGTCGCTGTGCCCGAGCTGCAGGATGAGATAGTTGCTGAAAAACGCAGCCGTGATGCCCAGCACGATGTGCAATTGATTGAAGCTGACCATGCGTCCACGCACGGCAGCCGGTGCGATCTCCGCGATGTACATCGGCGCCACCACAAGGGCCGCGCCAACACCGAGTCCCGAGAGCAACCGTGCGAGGATCAGCGTCGCGAAATCGGCGGCTGCAGCGGACACCAGTGCGGAGACTGTGAACACGACCGCAGCGATCCGGAGCAGCCGGCGGCGCCCGTACCGGTCGGCCAGCGGGCCGGCGAAAAGTATCGACAACGTCGCGGAAAGCGTCAGTGAAGCGCCGGCCCACCCGACTTCGAATTCGGACAAGGCGAATTCGGCCTCGATGAAGGACACGACCCCGGAGATCACTGAGACATCGAAACCCAGCAGGAATCCCCCCAGCGCCACGATCAGTACCGTGCGCAGCACGTAGCGATCGGGCCTCGAGCTCATGCGCGGATCACGCCGGCCGGGCGACCGAATCCCGCTCGACGAGCTTGGGCTCGAACAGATGCTGCACGTCGTGTTCCTGTTGTTCATAGACGTGCTTCAGAACCCAACGAGCCGCCATGCCGGCCATGTCGGCGATCGGATAATGGATGGTCGAGAGCTTGGGATAGACGTAGCGGGAGATGGGCGCGTCGTCGAAACCCATGATCGACAGTTCGCGCGGCAGCTCGAGACCGCGTTCGTGCGCGGCCGCCATGGCGCCCGCGGCCATCTCGTCGTTGGCGCAGACCACGGCGGTGAAGGGAATCTGCTTGGCGAGCAGCGCGTTCAGCGCGTCCTGGCCGCCGGTCTCGTGGTAGTCGCCCTCGTGGAGGAGCCGCTCATCGAACTTCACGCCCGCTTCTTCGAGCGCGCGTTTGTGCCCCGCCAGACGTTGTTTGGCGTCGACCCAGTCGAGCGGGCCGGAG
This sequence comes from Pseudomonadota bacterium, assembly GCA_046733635.1. GTDB lineage: Bacteria > Pseudomonadota > Gammaproteobacteria > Steroidobacterales > Steroidobacteraceae > CADEED01. The sequence goes on from JBKPPO010000246.1 coordinate 17,010, forward strand.
ATGTAGGCGATGCGCCTGTGCTTGAGCTTCAGCAGCGACTGCGTGGCGAGATATCCGCCGAGTTCGTTGTTGAGACTGAAGCAGCGATCCGCGAGTCCGCGCACCTTGCGGTTCATCACCACCAGCGGCGTCTTCTCGTGGTCGTGATCGGCCAGGAATTTGTCGGGCAGCGATTCCACGTGCACGATGAGCGCGTCGCAGTTGCGGCTCACGAGGAAGCGGATGGCCTCGCGCTCCTGCGCCTCGTTGCTGTGGCCCGCGGCTACGAGCACGAATTTGCCCGCAGCCTTGAACGTGCGTTCGATCTCGCTGAGCATGGCTCCGAAGAACGGCCCATGGAGTTCCGAGACGAGCACACCCACGGCATTCGATGTGCGAGTGGCCAGCGACTGCGCGATGGAGTTGGGCTTGTAGCCCAGCTCTTCCATCGCGGCGAGCACCTTCTCCCTCGTCTTCTCGCTGACCTTGGCGCCCGGGTTGATGACGCGTGAAACAGTGGCGAGCGACACTCCGGCCCTCTCCGCCACTTCGTAAATGTTAGCCATCAGTTCCTGTTCGCCGGACAGTATTGCTCGACATAATTCTGGTGGGACGGCAGCTCCGCCACCGTCCTATCCACCTGCATCTTGATGTCGCCGAGGAATCCTGACAACTCCGCGTCGCCCATGAGGTCGGCCGCCGGGTGGTGTGACTCGGGAATGACTCCTTGTCCGAGCAGGACCTGGATCCAGGAATTCTCGGCGAACAGCTCATTCGGGGCACGGAATACGCGGCCGGTCTCGCGGAACAGGTTGATCCGGTGCGCGAGCGAGGCCGGAATCTCCATGCCCCTGCAGGATCGCCAGAACGGCGAGTCCTCACGTTCAGTGACGTGATAGTGCAGCAC
>JBKPPO010000247.1:0-11574 GCA_046733635.1 Pseudomonadota bacterium
AGACGGTTGAACTCGCGGTGCGCCTCTGAATACAACGTGTCGAGGTAGAAGTGCAGGTCGTCGGTGGGCCGGAATTCCAGCGACACCAACCCCGAATAACGATCGCGATTGCCATCGAGATAGGCGGGACGGCCGAGACGCGGGATCAAGGCCTGATCGATCTGCCGCAGCGACAGTCCCGGGTTGATCTGCTGTAGATAGGCGCCGTCGATGATGGTGCCTGCGACCAGACCCGCGCCCGCGTTGACGGGAACCGTGCCGGGGATCACCCAGCCATTGCCGCCACCCACGTTGCAACCGCCGTTCGCGCCCGCGCCGGCGTTCTGACTGGTGCCGGCCGGCGGCGCGACGCCGCATTGCAGGTAGCTCAGGTTCGGATTCGTGTAGCCGATGGTCTCGAAACCGGTGGTGCGCGAGTCGCTGTCGACTCCCGCGAAGCCCACCAGCACGCCGAACTTCTCGCCGGTCCAACTACCCGTGAACGAACCGCGCGGGCTCGTGGCCTCGCTCGCATCGCTGTAGCTCGCCTGGAGCTGATAATTGAAGTGTGTGCCTTCGTTGTCGAAAGGCCGCGCGGTGCGCATGTTCACCGTGCCGGCGGCGCCTCCTTCGAGTTGGCTCGCCACGGGCGACTTGCTCACGTCGAGACGCGTGAAGAGTTCGGTCGGGAACAGGTCCAGATCCAGTTCGCGGTTCTGGCCCTGACCGTCCACGCGGCCGGTCGAGGCCACGCCCACGGCCGCGCCGTTGATCGTGGTCTTGGTGAAGTTGGTGTTGAGGCCGCGGATGGCGATGTTCAGACCCTCACCCGTCACCTCGCGCGTGAGCTGCACGCCGGGAACGCGGTTCAGCGACTCGGCGATGTTGAGATCCGGGAACTTGCCGATGTCTTCGGCGAACACGGAATCGGAGAATCCCACCGACTCACGTTTGGCGGCGGTGGCGCTTTGCAGCGAGGCGCGGTAACCGGTGACGGTCACCTCTTCGATCTGCTCCTGCCCTGCCTCCGCGTCCTGCGCGGGCGCCGTCTGGGCCGAGGCGGCGGACGCCGCCAACGCCGCGTAAACGCCCGCGGCGACCAGCGATAGCTGGAAACGTCTTGAATTGTCGATCATCGGAATTTCCCCTTCGGTTCTACAGTAATCTTCGCTTCCTATGCCCAAAACCCGATCCCGCTATTCCGCTCCGGCTCTCGAGAAGGGCATGGACATCATCGAATTGCTGGCCGAGGCGGACGCCGGCCTCACGGTGTCAGAGATCGCTCAACGGCTGGATCGCCGGATGAGCGAGCTGTTCCGGATCATCGTGGTGATGGAGAGTCGCGGCTGGTTGCAGAAGCACCCGGAGACGTCGCGCTACAGCGTGACTTACTACCTCCTCAAGGTGGCGCACCGGAGCACGCCTGCGCGCACACTGACCGCCGTCGCAGCACCGGTGATGCAGGAACTCTCGGCGCGCATCGATCAGTCCTGCCATCTGGTCGTCCGCGCCGGCCTGCAGGGACTCGTGGTACTGCGCCAGGAAAATCAGAAACGGCACGCCAATCTCTCGGTGCGGCTCGGCGGCACCATGGATCTGACTTCGAGCTGCTCGGGCCAGGTATTGCTGGCCCACCTGGATCCGGAAGAACGTACGGCGCTGCTGCGTACGGCACGGCGCCCGCGGAATCTTTCGCGAAAGAAGCTGGATGAAATGCTCGCCAGGATCGGCAAGCGCGGCTACGAGGTGCAGCGTAGCAGCATGACTGCCGGCGTCACCGACATCAGCTATCCGATCCGCGGCTACGAAGGCGCCGTGATCGCAGCGCTCACCATCCCGTACCTGCACGTTTTCGACGACTCCCTTCCGACCAATGTCGAACAGACCCGGCGGCTGCTGGAAGCAGCAGCGCGCCGGATCTCCGTTGACCTTGGTTGGGCCAAGTAGTTGCTCCGACCTTGGTCGTAGCTACTTCTTGCGCTGGAAGATCCGCGACGCGAAATCCTTGAGATTGCGGCGCCACGTCTGCCACTCGTGATCGGTGCCCGGCGATTCCCAATACACATGGTCGATGCCGGCTTCGGTGAGGCTCGTGTGCATGGCGCGGATACGTGTCGTGAAGCGCTCTGCTTCCGCGGTGCCGACACCCAGATACAGGACGTGCACTTTCTTCTTGAATGCCGCCGGATCCGCGAACACGCCGTTGAAGTCCTTCTTGAAATCGATGGCGCGATCCTCGAGCAATCCCGCGGCGCCGCTGAAGCCGCCGATGTGCGAGAAAAGATGCAGATTGTTCAGCGTGATGTGGAAGGTCTGGAAGCCGCCCATGGAGAGCCCGGCCATGGCGCGGTTGTCGCGATCCGCGAGCGTGCGGAAGTTCCCGTCGATGTACGGGATCAGCGCCTGCGTGACATCTTCTTCGAACACCTTCGCCATGTCGCTTCGCGCCTGCGCGCCTTGTGCGGTGCCCGGCGCCGGACCGGTGAGGCTCGGACCCGAGGCATTCGGGCGGCGCGCGTAGCCGTAGGCCATGACGATGATCATCGGCTTCGCCTCACCCGAGGCGATCAGGTTGTCGAGGATGAAGTTGGCGCGACCCTGGCGGATCCATCCCGTCTCGTCCTCGCCTCCGCCGTGCTGTAGATAGAGAACCGGATACCGCTTCTTCGCACTGGCTTCGTAGTCCGGCGGCAGGTACACCATGGCGTGACGCCACGAGGCCGTCGCCCGGGAGTGGTACCAGATCTCGCGCACCTGTCCACGCGGCACGTCCTGGATGGAGTAGTAGGTAGAGCCGGGTTCGGGGATCTCCACCGCGCTGGTGTAGCGCGAGCCGCCGAAGTACGCATTGCTGCCGGGGTCGCTGGCGTCCAGCCCATCGACGTTGATCACGTAGTAATGGAGGCCAGGCACCTGCGGCGGTGTGGTGGCGATCCAATAGCCGTCCGCCTGCTTCTCCATGTCCATCTTGGGCCCGCTCCAGAAGTTGAGCTTCACCTTGTTGGCATCCGGCGCCTTGACGCGTACCTGCACCCGGCCCTGGGCATCGACACGCGGGTATTCGGCGCCCCAGACATTCGTCTCGGCCGGCTTGAACGTGCTCGCGTCCTGCGCGGCGCAGGCGCCGGCGAACAAAGCGAGAGCTAACAGGATCTTCTTCATGGGTCATTCCTTCGGGTGTCGGCCGCGAATGCGGCGAGGAAAGGCTGCCGTGCTGGGGGACCAAACACGGCAGCCCGGGTTGTGACCGTGTCTTCTAAGGCGGAAAAAGCCTCACGGTCACCTTTCGGCCTCTAACCAGACCGAAAGACGGTAGCGTCCGAAGCGCGGTCAGGCGGCTTTGGACGCAAGTTGTTTCAGAAACTCTTCATGCGACGGCTGCGCGTCGGCGAACTGGTTCATCGCCGTCCGCAGCAACTTCAACTTGGCCTCGATCTCCGTCACCGGCACGCCGGCGATCAGGGGATCGGTGACTCGCGGCATCACGTTCTGCCCGATCATCACGGCCACCCAGCTCGCGCTCGGGAACAACTCGCCTTCGTTGCGCAGGAAACGCCCGCCTTCAGCGAACAAGGCCAGCCTTCGCTGCAACGTTTCCGGGATCGCCATCTCGCGGCAGTGGCGCCAGAAGGGCTCGTCACGTTCGTTCACGTGGTAGTGAAGGATCAGCAGGTCCCTCACCTGCTCGAAATCGCGCTGCATCCAGCGGTTGTATTCGTCGCGGAACACCTCGGGCAGCGAGGCGCCGGGGAACAGCGCGATGAAGCGGCTGATGCCCTGGCGGATGAGGTACAGCGAGGTCGACTCGAGCGGCTCGAGAAAGCCGGAGGACAATCCGATGGCAACGCAGTTCTTCTCCCAGAACTTGCGACGGTGACCGGTGGAGAACCGGATGAGCCGCGGCGAACCGATCATCGGCGCTTCGAGGCCTTCGATCAGCGCGGCAGCCGCTTCGTCCTCGCCGATGAAGTCGCTCGAGAAGATGTGACCGTTGCCCGTGCGGTTGCGCGTGGGGATGCTCCACTGCCACCCGGCAGGCTTCGCGGTGGCGCGCGTGTACGGCCGCAGCGGGCCACCATGCTGCGCAGCCACGGCGAGCGCGCGATCGCAGGGCAGCCAGTGATGCCAATCCACCCAGGACACACCGAGCTTCCGGCCCAGCAGCAGGGAGCGGAAGCCCGAACAATCGAAGAAGAAGTCGCCTGCGATCACGCGGCCATCGTCGAGTTTCAGGCTCGTGAGATTGCCGGTGTCCGGCGCCTGCCCGACATCGACAACCTTGCCCTCGATGCGCTTGACGCCGCGCATCTCCGCGAAACGGCGCAGGAAGCCGGCGTACAACGTCGCGTCGAAGTGATACGCGTAACGTAGATAGGAGGCGGGCGCGCCGGGAACGCGCAGGTCCGGGAACGCGAACCGGTTCCGTCGGGCGAGCAATTCCGTGAGGCAGTAGTCGCCGATACCGTATTCATGCCCCTGGCCGCGGCAGCGCAGCCAGTGTTGATGGAAATCGACCCCATCGATGTCGACGCCATGGAATCCGAAAGGATGAAAATAGCGGGCGCCTGCGCGCGACCAATCCACGAACTCGATCCCGAGCTTGAAGGTCGCCTGAGTCGCACTCATGAGCTCGGCTTCAGGAATGCCGAGAAAAAGATTGAACTGGAGCATGTCGGGGATGGTGGCTTCCCCGACACCGATGATGCCGATCTCGTCCGACTCGACGAGTGTGATCGACACCTCCTGAGGCTTCAGCAATCGCGAGAGCGCGGCGGCCGTCATCCATCCGGCCGCCCCGCCCCCGACGATCACCAATTGCTGGAGTCTCGCCGACATCGCGATCAGAAGTTCGCGCGCACCGCGAACGTGATCATCCGGCCCACCGGGTTCGCCGTGTAGTTGTCGTAACCCCACGCGCCGCCCATGAAGCCGCCCTGGTTGCCGTTGAAGAACGGCGGGTCTTCGTCGGTCAGGTTGCGCACGTCGATCGACAGGCTGGAATCCTCGAAGAGTCCGCCGGCCGGCAGCTTGTACGCGAGGTGCAGATCGAAAGTGTTGGTCGCATCCACCCTGTCGCCGCCGCCATTGGGATTGCCATTGGCGTCGCGCGTCAGCGGCGCGAACGTGCTTCCGCTCCAGTTCCGGTACCCGCCGATGTGGTTCCAGAACAGGTCGGCCGATACCTGGCCGATGTCCACTCCGAAGCTCGTGCGAGCCTTGAACTGGATGGACGGGAACACGCCGTTGAAGCCCGAGGTGTTGAGCACCGAGAACGTGGGATTGGTGCCGAAGTTCTGATCGAACTTCGTGAAGTACGTGCCGCTCGTTTCGACGCGGGCCGCCACCTTCTCGCCCATGTTGAAGCGATAGCCGATCTGGGCATCGAAGCCTTCGATCGACAGGTTCAACCAGTTACGCGCGCTCTGGTCGATCAGGTAGTACACCGTCGGCGGAATGGAGCCGCCGATCGTCGCGCCGTTGGCGACGTTCGCGAACTCCAGGATCTGCGCCTGCGTGCAGCCCGTCGGACAGAGCGTGAGCAGCGGTGAACCCGAAGCCGTGATCGACGCCGGCGATGGCGAGTTCACGCCGCCGATGAAGTCGTTGTGGAAGAACGTCACACCCGCGCGGAAACCCGGCGCCCAGGTGGGAGCGATGTCCACGCCGAACGAGTAGCTCTCACCGAACTGCGGGCCCATCTGCGAGAAGCCGCCACCCAGCTGACGCCGCATGGCCGTGTTGTTCTGGCCGATGGTGCAGCTCACGGAAGTCGACGTGCAGGGGTTGTTGGTGTTGGCCACCACCGCGCCCGGGATGTTCACCACGTCGGGGTACAACGCCACGGGAACGTTGAGCGTGCCCGTCGGTCCGACGCTGCCCGAAGCGTACAGATAACCCTGCGATGCATCGCCGATGACGGCGATGGGCGGGGCCACGAACGATTCGGCGTAGTTCGCGCGCAGGCGCAGACCCTGCATCAGATCCCAGTTGATGCCGTACTTCGGATTGGTGGTGTCGCCCACGTCCGAGAAGTCGTCGTATCGCACGGCCAGGCTGAGGTCGATCTGGCGCAGCAGCGGCAGTTCCATGTCCGGCGAGATGATCGGCACGGCCGCTTCGGCGAAGGCCGACACCACATCGCGGTCGTAATTGAACACGCGATAACCCGAGCCCACCGTCGTGAAGCCGGTGTTGTTGGGAGCGCTCAGCTTGAACTGCTGGTCCTGCCAGGCATGTTCACCGCCGATGGCGATCTTCACGGTTCCGGCGGGCAGGTCGAACAACTCGCCGTTCAACACCAGCCGCGCCTGGTTGACGGTGTTGTAGTTGTTGTTCTGCGTGTTGTTGGTGTAGAGCGAATTCAGCACCAGCGGATTGGTGCGATTGTCGGCGCCCGCTCTCCACACATCGAGCGCGTTGTTGGTGGTCAGCGGGAGCTGGAGGACCACCACGTTCTGGCCGGCGATGCTCGACGCCGTCGTGCTGGCGCCGGACTGCGTGGTCCCATTCAGGGCCAACGTCGCACAGGCGCCGCAGAATTGTTTGAAGCCGTCCAGGGCGGAGCGATTCCAGCCGAAGGAATCGGCGAAGGTGATCGACCACTTGTCGTTGAACGAGTAGTCGAGCACGACGTTACCGTAGACCACGTCCTGCTGCGACTCGGTGTAGCCATACTTGCCGTCATCGCGCAGCGCCAGCCAGTTGATGATCTCGGTGGTGGCGGCCGGCGCACCCGCGGGCGCCGTGAAGAACGGATTCTGCTGACCGGCGACACCCGCGCCGGTGCCGAACACCGTTGCATTGTTGAGCTGTCCCGGACCGGAATCCTGATGGGTCTGATTGCGGTTGTAGAGCAACGAGGCGGTGATCGACAGGTCTTCGGAGAAGTCGTTCACCACCTTGATCATGCCGTTGACGCGATACTGCGACGGAATGAACGAGTTGTAGACCGACGTGTTGCAGACGCCGTTGAGCGCCGCATTGTTGGCCACCGGCGTCGTGGAGCCGGGCGTCAGGAAGATCTGCCCGCCGCCGGGCGCCGTCCCGCTGCTGACGCCGGTCACGCGGATCGTGGCGGGTTCGCAGGTGAAGCCATTCGTGTTGGAGCCACCCACGTCCCGGTAGTCACCGCGGCTCGCCCAATCGCGATCGCGCACGAAGAGTTGTGAGGCGTAGCTGTACTGGCTCGCCACGTAGACGCCGCCGGTCTCCCAGGTCTTGCCCCAGATGCCATTGATGTCCCAGCTGTCGTAGCTGTCACCGAATCCATACGACGAACCGACCTGCAGACCTTCGTAGGTGCGGCGCGTGACGAAGTTCACGACACCCGCGACGGCGTCCGAGCCGTACACCGAGGAGGCGCCATCGGCCAGCACGTCGACACGCTGCATGGCGGAGGTGGGAATGATGTTCGGATCCGTCTGGCTGAACTGCGCGCCACCACCCGGCGTACGCATGCCGTCGATGACCACGAGCGTGGTGTTCGACGACGAACCACCGAGCTGGTGGATCTGCGGGGAGTAGAAGGACCAGAGGTTTTCGCCTTGCGCGAGCGAGCCGTTCGTCGTCAGCGCAGGAATGGTGTTCACCAGTGTGGAGAGATTCGTGGCGGCGGATTTCTCCAGCTCGGCCACACCCACGGATTGAACGCTCGAGCCGATGGGCACCACACCCTTGATGCTCGTGCCGGTCACGACGATGGTGTCGGCGACAGCTTCCGGTTCCGCGGTGCGCGGCTCACCGGTGGTTGCCGGTTCATTGTTCTGGGCAAATACCGCGGTGCTGATGAGCGCCGCGGAGACCAGCGCCGCACGCGGCGCCCATGACGAGAGACCTCTGCTGTTCATGTTTCCCCCTTTAGGAATGAACGATGTTGGGCCCATGACGGGCCTCGTTTTGGATGCAGTTGTCCGTGAGCCCCGTATCGGGACCCTGGCGAACCTGATTTTTCTGGATCGCGCGCGCCGGCCCTCACCGGCGGCAGCGTGCCCGCGCTAGAACGTCAGCGTGATGGCGCGTGCGACACCGGCGGGGATGTCGCGGCGGGAATGGCACGAGTGAGACGGCTCGGTGACATGGATTCTCCCCCTCAAGAGAATTTGATTCTTTGACTAACTAATCGAATCGGACCGTGTGCGAGGAGACTCGTGTCGCGTCAGGACAAAGTCAAGCGGCCGGTCGCGGCCATTCCGGATTCCGCAGGAAATCCAAGGACTTCCAAGCGCCGACCGATATTCCTTTTGGTATTCACCGATTCATTTAGTGAAAGTGTATTGCCATAGTGAAAGCCCCCACGGGGTGTTAATTTCGAAGCCGGCGATCCGAGGGGCTCGGCGGATGGATGGAATTGCATTGGTGAAGCGGCCGGCGAATACGCCCGAGAAGCTGCGCGTCCACGGCGGCATTGCGCGCGAGATCGGCATGTCGATCGTGTCGGGACGACTGCGGCCCGGGCACGTGCTCGATGGCGAGGTCGAAGCGAGCTCACGGCGCAAGGTTTCGCGCACCGCCTATCGCGAAGCCATGCGGATCCTGGTCGCAAAGGGCCTGGTGCACAGCCGGCCGAGAACCGGTACGCGCGTGAGCAACGTCTCCGAGTGGCACCTGCTCGATCCGGATGTGCTGGGTTGGCTGTTCAGCGACATCCCACGGCCGGAGATCCTGCACGGACTGTTCGAGCTCCGCACGCTCGTCGAGCCCGCGGCCGCCGCGCTCGCGGCTTCGCGCCGCGGGCAGGCGCACCTCGCCGACATGCGCCGGGCACTGGATGCGATGGCCTTGCACACACTCCACAAGCCGGAGGGGCGCGAGGCCGACAAGGCTTTCCACGCCGCGTTGCTCGCAGCGACGGCGAATCCCTTCGTCATCTCGTTGACGAACGGCGTGACCGCGGCCGTGAATTCGCTCACCGAGTTCAAGCAGCGGCTCGCGCGGATCGAACGCGATCCCGTGCCCGATCACCTGCGCGTCTACGATGCCATCGCGGCCAGGGACGCCGAAGGCGCACGCGAGGCGATGATCAGGCTCATCCGCCTCGCGGTGCTCGACATGCCGGCGAAGCAGCGGCCGCGGCCGCCGAAGGGCACGCAGATCAGTGAAGTCGAATATTTCATGCCGGCTCGAAAGGGGGAGAGATGACGAAGTCCGTCTGGTGGGGCGCCGTGCTCGCGGCCGCTCATCTGTCGCAACCGGCGAACGCGCAGATGGCTACCGAGATTCCGCCGGTCGTCGCCGGCGCCCTTCCCGTCACGCTGGAGAAGATCCAGGTCCACGGCAAATCGCTCGAAGGCAACCTCGAGGGGAACGCTGCGGATCGCGAGGTCCTGGTCTTCCTGCCGCCGGGCTACCAGAAGGATCGCAAGCGCCGCTACCCCGTGGTGTACGCGCTGCATGGTTACTCCATCGGCGCACAGCAGTGGACCACGGAGATCCACGTGCCGCAGACCCTCGAAGGCGCTTTCGCCAGCGGAACGCGCGAGGTCATCGTCGTGTTGCCCGACTCGAAGACCGTGCACAACGGCTCGATGTATTCGAGCTCGGTGACCACGGGTGATTTCGAGAACTTCATCGCGCGCGACCTGGTGGCGCATATCGATCGCCACTACCGCACGTTGGCGAAGCGCGAAAGCCGTGGCCTCGTGGGTCACTCGATGGGCGGCTACGGGGCGGCCCGCATCGGCATGAAACACGCGGACGTGTTCGGCGCCTTGTACATCATGAGCCCCTGCTGCCTGTCCGTGCGCGCCGCACCGCCCGCGGAAATCGAGAAGGCGCTCGCGGACGTGAAGACGCCCGCCGACTCCGCGAAGCTGTCGTTCATGGCGCGCGCGACGCTCGCCACCGCGGCCGCCTGGTCTCCGAACCCGGCGAAGCCGCCGCTGTATCTCGATCTGCCCATCGTCGACGGCCAGCCTCGACCTGAAGTCCTCGGCAAATGGGCGGCGAACGCACCGCTCGCCTTCGTCGACCAGTACATGGGCAACCTGCGCCGCCATGCGGGAATCGCCATCGACGTGGGCGACCAGGATGGACTGCGCGTCGACGCGGCCAAACTACAGGAGACGCTGCGGCGAAATGGCATCGCCAGCACCTTCGAGGAGTACAAGGGCACGCACACCAGCGCATTGGGCATGCGTTTCCAGAACTTCGTGATGCCCTTCTTCGGCAAACATCTCGCCTTCGCGCCGTGAGAAGCCTGCGAGCTCTCGCCATCACCCTGGCCGTCACGTTTCTCGGCCAGACGGTCGGCGTTGCGCGTGCGGAATCCTTCGACGCGAAGATCTCCATTCGCGCGGATCGCCCTGGTCCCAGGATCAATCCCAACATCTACGGGCAATTCGTCGAGCACCTGGGCCGCGGTGTGTACGAAGGCATCTGGGTGGGACCCGACTCCCCCATTCCGAATACGCGCGGCATCCGCAAGGACGTCGTCGCCGCATTGCGCAAGGTGAAGATCCCGTTGATCCGCTGGCCGGGCGGATGTTTCGCGGAGAATTACCACTGGCGGGATGCCATCGGTCCCCGCTCGCAGCGTCCGGCGGGAGTCAATACCGCCTGGGGCGACGAACCCGAGAGCAACCACTTCGGCACGCACGAGTTCATGGACTTCGTGGATCAGCTCGGAGCGGCGCCGTTCATTTCCGTGAACCTCGCGAGTGGCAGTCCCGCCGAAGCGCAGGCCTGGATGCAATACATGACGGGCCCGACGAACTCCGGCCCCGGCCAGGAGCGCGCCCGCAACGGTCATCCTGAACCGTGGAAGGTGCCGTTCATCGGCATCGGCAACGAAACCTGGGGCTGCGGCGGCAACATGACTGCCGCGTTCTACTCCGATCTGTATCGCCAGTATGCGAGCGTGCTCCGGCCCTACGGCGCGTTGATCGCGTCCGACGCGAATTCGGACGATTACGCCTGGAACGAAACCCTGCTCGAGCGCGCGTTGTACCGGCATCCGCGCGACACGGGCACCACGCTCGCATACATCGCCAGGCATCCGCAGATCGACATGATCTCCGTGCACTTCTACACCTTCTCCGGCAACGACTGGGGCAAGAAGAGCCCTGCGGCCGGGTTCACCGAACAGGACTGGGCGCGCTCCATGGAGCGCACCTGGAAGACCGACGAGATGATCCGCCGGCACTCGGAGATCCTCGACCGGCACGATCCCCAGGGAAAGGTCGGCATCTCGTTCAGCGAATGGGGCGCGTGGTGGGCGACGGATAAGGATCGGCCCTCGAATCTCTACCAGCTCAACACACTGCGGGATGCGGTCATCGCCGGACTCACGCTCAACATCTTCCACAACCACGCGGCGCGCGTGCGCATGGCGAATATCGCGCAGATGGTGAATGTCCTGCAGGCCCTGATCCTCACGGATCGCGAGAAGATGCTCCTCACGCCTACCTACCACGTGTTCGATCTCTACCAGGACCACCAGGGTGCGGCGCTGCTGCCCACCGACGTGACCGCGCCCGACTATTCGCTGGACGGAATGAGCATGCCGGCCTTGAGCGTCAGCGCTTCCAGTGGCGCCGGAGGCGAACTGACGCTGTCGGTCGTCAATCTCGATCCCCGGCGCGACGCCAACATCCGTAT
>JBKPPO010000248.1:0-7189 GCA_046733635.1 Pseudomonadota bacterium
ATCTCCAACGGGCCATTGAGCCGCCCCGGGCCGACCGCTACCTTACGCGCCCATGTCAGTGCTCACGGTATCGGGTCTCTCCAAGACCTACGCCTCCGGCTTCCACGCGCTCAAGAACGTGGACCTCGAGATCCGCCGCGGCGAGATCTTCGCGCTGCTCGGCCCCAATGGCGCCGGCAAATCCACGCTCATCAACATCATCTGCGGCATCGTCACGGCTTCGACCGGCACGGTGGTGGCGGACGGCCACGATCATGTCCGCGACTTCCGCAAGGCCCGCGCCGCCATCGGGCTCGTGCCGCAGGAACTCACTACCGACATGTTCGAGACCGTCTGGAGCACGCTGAAGTTCAGTCGCGGGCTCTTCGGCAAGGCGCCAGACGACGCGGTGCTGGAAAAGGTGCTGCGCGATCTGTCGCTCTGGGACAAGAAGGACGCGAAGATCATGACGCTCTCGGGCGGCATGAAGCGGCGCGTGATGATCGCCAAGGCGCTGTCGCACGAGCCCACCATCCTGTTCCTCGACGAACCCAGCGCGGGCGTGGACGTGGAGCTCCGCCGCGACATGTGGGAGATGGTGCGCGGCTTACGCGAACGCGGCGTCACCATCATCCTCACCACCCACTACATCGAGGAAGCCGAGGAGATGGCGGACCGCATCGGCGTCATCAGCAAGGGCGAACTCATCGTCGTCGAGGAAAAGACTGCGCTCATGCGCAAGCTCGGCAAGAAGCAGCTCACGCTCACGCTGCCGCAACCGCTCGCGCAGATACCCGCATCGCTCGCGGGCTTGCCGCTCGAACTGCAGAAGGACGGCAACGAGCTCGTCTACAACTTCGACACGCAGGCGGCCGACACCGGCATCGCGCCGCTGCTGCGCAAACTCCAGGAGGCCGGCGTCGAGTTCAAGGACCTGCACACCGCCGAGAGTTCGCTGGAAGAAATCTTCGTCAACCTGGTGAGGGGCCGATGAACTGGCACGCGGTCAAGGCCATCTACAAGTTCGAGCTCGCGCGCACCTGGCGCACGCTGTTCCAGAGCATCGCGACACCCGTGATGACCACCTCGCTGTACTTCGTCGTGTTCGGCTCCGCCATCGGCTCGCGCATGATGGAGATCGACGGTGTGAGCTACGGCGCGTTCATCGTGCCAGGCCTCATCATGCTGACCGTGCTCATGGAGAGCGTGTCGAACGGCTCCTTCGGCATCTACATGCCGAAGTTCGCCGGCACCATCTACGAACTCTTGTCCGCGCCCGTGGGACTCACCGAAACGCTGCTGGGTTACACCGGCGCGGCAGCGACGAAGTCGGTGATCCTGGGGCTCATCATCCTCGCGACGGCGCGCGTCTTCGTGCCGTTCAGCATCGAACACCCGATCTGGATGATCGCGTTCCTGGTGCTCACGTCGGTCACGTTCGCGCTGCTCGGATTCCTGATCGGCATCTGGGCCGATAGCTGGGAGAAGATCCAGATCGTGCCGATGATGGTGGTGACGCCGCTCACCTTCCTCGGCGGCAGCTTCTACTCGATCAGCATGCTGCCGGAGGTCTGGCAGAAGATCACGCTGTTCAACCCCGTGGTGTACCTCGTGAACGGCTTTCGCTGGAGCTTCTACGGCAAGTCGGACGTGAACGTGGTGCTGAGCTTCAGCATGACGCTCGCGTTCCTGCTCCTCTGCATCGCGGTGGTCAACTGGATGTTCCGCACCGGCTACAAGCTCAAGAATTGAAAAGGGGGCCCGCGGCCCCCCTCTTCATCCATCATTTCCAGCAGAACTGCGGCGTCTTGTTTCCAGTGATGCCGCGTGTGCCCTTCTCGTTGATCGTGAAGCTGGCGCAGTAGGCATCGTCGTTCTGGCCACCGCCGGCGACTGGCGCCGCCGTCGCCACGTAGGTCTGTCCATTCGCGCCACCGAGCACCACCGACACGGCGTACTTGCCCGTCTCGGTCTGAGCCGGCAGGCCAAGACCCGCCGGGGGCGCACCCGTGACGTTGTCGGTGTACGAATTGTTCTGGAGGTAGAACTTCTCCTGAGCGGTCTGCAGCTGCAGAAGCGCGATCTTCGCTTCCGAGCGTTGCGAACGGATCAGGTAGCTCCGGTACGTCGGCACCGCGATGGCTGCGAGGATGCCGAGCACCACGATGACGATCATCAACTCGACCAGCGTGAGGCCACGCATCCGGGTGTTCATCAGCGGCGCTCCCAGAACGAACGGACGGCCGAGCCGAACTTGACGCAGCGATTGAGGATCTGCGCGCCGACCTGGCAGATACCCTCTTCCTTGGGGTTGTCCGGATTCGGCAGGATCGACACCGGCGGGGCGATACCCTTCTGCTGCAGATCCACGAAGCGATCGAGCTCGTCCAGCGGGCCCGTGCGCGCCGTGTTCCAGCGCGTATACGGACGGCCGTTCGCCGCCCAGACGGCATAGGCGCGATTGCGCGTACCGGCCAGGCAAGGCGTGGCAGCGTTCGCCGCCAGCGGAGTGAACGTCGTGAAGAAGATCACGCCCGCCGCCGTGGTCGACTCACCCAGGACCTTCTCACCGCGCCAGCCGCCGGCGAGCCGCAGCTCGAGCTTCCAGCCATTGGCGCCGTCGGTCACAGGCGTGTTGACGTTATCGGTGACGTTCACGAGGTTCGCATCGGTGATCGGGGTCCACGCCGCGTATTCCGCAGCCGTCATCGCATCGAACGGACGATAGTCGCGGATCGCGTAGAAGCGGTCCTGCGTCGTCGTCTCCAGCGGATGGCCGCGATAACCCGAGCCGATGGCGATGTTCGCGAAGGTCTTCGAACCACGCGAGGAGATCGGCGCCACATCCGGCGAGGAATAGAAGCGCCGGTTGTTCGAGCTGCTGTTGTCAGCCGCGCCGCCGAGAGTCGCGAACACGCCGCCCGCGACCAGGGTGTTGGCGGAGTTGCCGTTGGTGATGTCGAACCGCCACACACGGCCACCCGTGTCCGTGGCGTACATGCGGTCGGCGAAGCTGTCGTTGTCGGTATCCACCACCGTGATGCCGGACGGGAACGAGTGATTCATCGCCGTGTTGTTGAGGTTCGCGTCCGCGTTGCTGGCGGTCCACAACAGAGCGCCCGTCATCATGTCCACCATGAACAGCGCGTTGCCGTCATCGTCGGTGGTGTACGCGTAGTTGTCCTGGTCGATGTCGTAACCACCGCCGAAGATCAACACGAACTTCTGGTTGTTCTGCGTGGCGCCAGCGACGTTCACGCGGGCGACTTCCGGCGTGGACCAGGCGCGTCCCAGCTTCTCGAAGCCGAGATTGCTCGGGTCGCGCTGCCAGAGGAAACGCGGGGTGTCCGGATCCGTGACGTCGAGCGCGTAGTACTTGTTGCCGCCGCGGCGCTGGCCGAAGAACAACAGCACGCGGTCGTTGCCGTCCACGAGGCCGTTGTTGTTGATGTCGTACTTGAAGACGCGGATGTCGCCGTCGAGCGAGTAGTTGCGGTCCGCGCGGACCGGGTTGTCGTGCAGATCCTTCAGGCGCGCGAGGTTCTCGTAGGGCATGAAGGCCCAGGCTTCCTCGCCGTCTTCGTCGTGCTGCACCTTCTCCGCGCCCTCCGCCGTGGCGACCGTGCGCAGCTTGAACGCGTGCAGCAGGCCGTCGTTGGTCGGCGTGAACACCAGGCCCGAGGGCGCGTCTTCGGAACCGCCATAGATGACGATGGCGGGACGGGCGTGCATGGGATCACCCATGCGCATGCGCGACTCGTTGGAATCGCCGTCACCATCGATGTCCGTGGCGTCGCGACCCAGCGCGAGCTCGATGTAGTCCGTCCGCTCGGTGGCGTTGGACGCGCCGAGCAGGGTGGCGGTCAACAACGCGTTGTCGGTAGCGAAGGCATTCGTCTCGTGAGTGAGGTCGGTATACGTCCCCATGTTCACGTAGACCTTGCGCTCGCTCCAGGCCGGTAGTTTGGCCGCGGAGCCGCCGAGCGTCGCATCCGGACCGTCGGGATCGTCTCCCGGCGTATTCAGCGCCTGCGCGTCGAGCTTGAAGAATCCGGTCAACGGATCCACCGCCGACACCGAAGTGTTCACGCCACGGATGTCACCGTCGATGATCTGGTACTTCTTCAGGTTGCCCGGCCAATGGTAGTTCTTGGTGGGCGCGAACACCGACACGTACAGATCATTGAAGTTCTGCGTGCGGTTGAACGCGTTCACCGACACGGCCGGCGACACGAACGTGGTGTCCGCATTGTCGACCACGTCACCGAAGATCTCCTCGAGCGTGGCCGCAAGACCCGCCGAGTCGGCCGCCGCGTACGCGCGGCCGCCGCCCGCCTCTGCCACCGCGTCCAGGTACGGTTTGCTCGACGCGATTTCGGTGCCGAAGCCGATGAAGTAGCTGGTCACGTTCTGCATGCCCGTGACGCCGCTGCGCAGATCGTAGTTGCGCATGTACCGTGTCAGGTTCTCGAGGCAGCGGCCCGAGGTGGGCATGCCGGTTTCCGGATACGGAATGGTCGGCGGGCAGGCGCCGCCACCATAGGTATTGAAATCCGGGAGAGCCTGGATGCGCGCATCCGCATCATTGTCCGTAGTGGGCAGACCGTCCGTGAGATAGACGATGTAGTTGTTCTGGCACGAGTAGTCCATGGGGCTGTCGTACCGCGTCGTATCCGAAGGATTACGCGAGCCGGACACGCTGGGTCGCAGCTCGCCCGCCTGCGTCGAAGTCAGGCCGTAGTGAACGCGGCTGCCCTTGAGGTACTGGTGCGCCTCGTACATCGTCTCCGACAACGGCGTGTTCCCGGAGGGTAGATAGGTGTCGAGCTCCGCCTTCATGGCGGTTCGCGTGGCGGCCGTCAGCTCGCTCACCGGGTAAGTGACCATGCCGCCCTGCGCGTTCTGGCTGTAGCGCATGATGCCGAGGTTCACGCCATCGAGATTGTCGATGAGGCTCTTCGCGGCATCGCGCACGATGTCGAGACGGCTCTTGGGATTGCTGCCGCCGGCGTAGTGGTACCAGTTGGCGTAGTTGCCGCTGTACAGGGAGTAGCGGTCGCGATTGTTCCAGTTGACCGCGTTCGCGTTGCCCGTGCCCCAACGATTGGCATCGTTGCCGCCGCGCGCGATCTTGGGTTCGCTGCCGGCGGTCGAAGTGCCGGGCAGGTCGCCGTGATTGTTGTTGTCGCCGCTGCACTCGAGCTTGTCGTCGCGGCCCGCGATCAGATTGCCCCAGGTGGTCCAGCTACTGTTCGTCTGGGTCACGATCTGCTGCGTGCGTCCACGCCACCAGCCATCGTTGCCCATGCCGACGGCGGCCGTACGGCAACGGTTGTTCGCCACCGACACCCACTGCGTGGTGGTCGTGCAATCGGGCGGGACTTCGGTATCGGTCGTGCGCCAGTAAACCTTGCCCGGGTCACAGCTTCCCGTGTACGTGCGCGCCGGATCGTAGAGTCCGACCTCGGTGGACATACTGCCCGAGGTATCGATGATGAACAGCACGTTGGGCCGCACACCCTGGGACAGGAAGGCCGAGTTGGTGAACACCTCGGCGTCATCAGCCATCGCGGGGCCCGCGGCCACGCCGATGCTGGCGCCAAGGAGCGAGAAGACGAGTTTGTTGAAGAGTTTCATGTGAGACCTCGGTTCTTCACTGCACCGCGTAAGACGTGGCGACGATTCGCGACACCACCGCCTGTTTCACGGGCGTGACCACGACGACGGCCGCGGCCGGAGTGGAATTGAGATGCGCCTTCATCTCGGCGAAGGTCACGGTGCGTTTGTCGATCTGGTAGAGCGTGTCGGCGCGCAGGCTCAGCCGCTTGATGGCGCAGGTGGTGCATTCCTTGACGTCCACGCCGCCATTCGCATCCAGGGGGAACGTGAGCGCGGCGCCGGACGTTTCGTAGCCGGTTTCGAGCACACGCATGCCGCGTTTGTCGCTGGCGGTGGCAGTGAAGGCCACCAGTGTCATGACGAGGGTGATCAGTGCCTGTTTCATGGCGCTCTCCTGAAAATGAACTTATTCGAGGTCCGGATCGGCTTCGTTCAGCGGACCGTATGCGTCCTGGCCGCCCGTACCGTTCACGACGTATGCGCCCTGGACATGATTCGCGCGCGCGTTGCGGCCCGAGTTGCCCTGGCTGACCACGGTGAAGTGGAAGCTGTAGAAGTTGCGGCCAAAGCCGTCCGTGAGTTTGCTGCCGCCGCGATAGCGGCCCGTCAGCGAGTACGAGTCCGTGGCGGCGCTCGTGGCCGTGTTGATCGCGGAACCGGTGACCGTCTGCGTGCCGAGATCCACATCGTTCGGATTGCTCGTGGACACGTCGAACACGCGTTCGAGACCGTATTCGATGCCGATCTCCGCGGCCTGAAAGGCGCGCAGCCGCTGCTGCTCGCTCGTGGCCGACGCGAGCTCGGAGTTGGACACGTTCATGCCGACCACCGCCAGCAACGTGATGACGGCGAGCAGGATCAGACCGATGATGAGGGCCGCGCCGCGCTGTTTCTTGTGAGAATGGCGATTCATGGTGAATCCGCGATCAATTCGGGAAAGCGCGCGTGTTGCGCAAGTAGAAGGTGCGTGACATGAGCACGCGCCGGTATTTGTCCGCGGGACGGAAGTTCACGACGGACGCGTAGTTGTAAGTGCGGTTGTCCACGAATCCCTGCTCCTCCTGCTCGGCGCGCACGCGCACCCAGACACGCACGGCGACCACCTGGCCGGAGCGCACCACCGCGGCATCGGGAGCGACGAATACCTGCGCATCGCCGTTGACGAAGTCCGCCATGCCGTCGTTGCCCACGTCGTCGGGAATGAGGTTGCCATCGCGGTCTTCGCCCGGATCGACGCCGAACTCGACCTGGATGTCCTCGACGCCGCGGACCACTTCCTGGTCTTCCCACGAGGGCCCGGCCGCGAGTTGCTTCACGCGCAGCGCGGGAACTCCCGGGCGCGTATCGGAGTTCCTGGCCACGTAGTACGCCTGGACCATGATGTCTCGCACTTCCTTGACGCCGGATTCCGGCGTCGACGGTGGCGCGTTGCTGACGAACAGGCGCTGGTCCATCGGAACTCGGCGGCTGGTCAGCAACTGCAACCGAGCGGACGTCGCGGTCGATTCGGTCATGCTGGCGCGACGCAGGATCAGCGTGTCCGACACGCCATTGTGGCCGCCGCCTTGCGCCGCGCAGTCCAGCGTATAGG
>JBKPPO010000249.1:0-5890 GCA_046733635.1 Pseudomonadota bacterium
CCGCAGGGTGGACGAACGGTCATGAAGGCCGCGTGCGGCGCCGTCCTCGGCAGCGGCGCGCTGCTCATCCAGTAATTCAGGGAGATCTCGATGTACATCCTCAAGAAAAGCCCCCGCACCCTGGGACTGGACGAGCCCATCAAACACGAGAGCGCCCACAAGCGCCCCGTGTCGCGCCGTGATTTCATCGCGCAAGGATTCCGCACGGGTCCTGCGGTGATCGCTGCGGGTGGATTGCTGAGCACACTCATGGGCCGCCGCGCCCACGCCATGTCTCCCGACATGGAGGCCCTCGCTACTGGCTGCGCCATCTCCCCCGGCGCGGGCAAGGTTCCCTTCATCGCGTTCGATCTCGCGGGTGGCGCCAACCTGCACGGCTCGGAGATCCTGATCGGCGCGGCGGGCAATCCGCTCAACTTCCTCTCCACGCAGGGTTACGCCACGCTGGGCCTGCCGGGCAACATGACGCCGGGCTCCGCCAACGCGGCCAGCCCCACTAACAACTTCGTGAACACGGAGTTCGGCGCCCCCTGGCATTCGGACGGCGCCATGCTTCGCGGCATGCTGGCCTCCACGCAGGCGGCCACGCGCGCCAATACCAATGCCTTCGGCATCGCGGCGCGTTCGGAGAACGACACCGCCAACAACCCGCACAACCCGATGTACGGCATCAACCGCATCGGCGCCGACGGCCAGCTCCTCACACTCATCGGTTCGCAGAACTCGGAATCCGGCGGCAACTCGATGGCGCCGGCCGCGCTCATCAATCCGGCCGCGCGTCCCACGAAAGTGGACCGCGCGAGCGACGTCACCGGCCTAGTGGACACGGGCGAACTCTCCACGCTGTTCACGAACCAGGATGACGCCATCGCCGTGCTGGAATCGATGACGCGCCTCGGTCACCGCAAGACCGACCAGGTGTTCGACACGCTGGGCTTGAGCAATTCGGCCGACGCGACGGCCCTCGATACGCTCGTGAAGTGCGGCTACGTAAAGTCCACCTACCTGGCCGACCGCTTCCGCACGCCGGCCGCGCTGAACCCCGATCTCGACACGAACATCGTGGGCCCGACGGGCATCTTCACGCAGGCCGAATACAACCAGGACGGCGAGTTCCGCAAGACCGCGGCCGTCATGAAGATGGTCATCAATGGTTACGCCGGCGCAGGCACGGTCACCATGGGCGGCTACGACTACCACGGCCAGGGCCGCAACACCGGCGAGCTGCGCAACTTCCGCGCGGGCCGCTGCATCGGCGCCTGCCTCGAGTACGCGCGCCGCATGAACAAGCCGCTGATGATCTACGTGTTCTCCGACGGCGCGCTGTCGGCGAACGGCATGGTGAACAACACCGTCGACGGCCGCGGCAAGCTCGACTGGGCTTCCGACAATCAGTCGACTGCCGCGTCCATCGTGCTCGTGCATCGTCCGGCGGGCCGCGTGGCGTTCCGCGATCCGAATCGGCAGCAGATCGGCTCGATGAGCGCCGGCGGATCGGTGGTCACCACGTCCAGCCCCGCCGCGAACGCGGTGAACCTGCTCGTGGAAACCGTGCTGCTCAACTACATGGCGCTGCATGGCGAAGAGGGCAACTTCGACCAGCCTGCGTTCTTCCCGCGCCATGGCCTCGGCGGCATTGCCGCGCGCGATGCCGTGACCATCCTCGCGCCGGTGTGCAACGGGACCATCACGAACCCGGTCTGATCCGGCTCATCGACCCGCCGAGGGAGCGTAGGCACCGCTGTCGCGTGTTGCCGACGCTCCCTTGATTTTTTTGGCAAGGACCCAGTGCGAACCGATGAAAAACGCAGCGCGATCTCCGTCTCAAACCCGGTCGCGTTTCGTTGACATTGTTAAGTCGGCTATGCGAGGGTTTCCCGCGTCAAATTGCGCCGAATTCCGGTTTCGCTTGTCCGGTGTCCGCCCGAGATCATCTGCCGTGAGTGCCCGATTGTTAGTCGCCAAGGCTCCTACGCACGCGTCGATTGCTGCGCTTGCGCTCGGCTGCCTGCTCGCGTTCGTCGCGTCCGCCGGCATGGCCGCGGAGCGCCACGAGCTGCTGGGCCTGCCCGCGCCGGACCTCGTCGCGCGCGACGTCAACGGTCAGAACGTGCGCATCTCCGAATACCGCGGGCAGGTGGTGGTAGTTAGTTTCTGGAGCGGGAGCTGCAACACCTGCCGCGCCCAGCTCGAGGCGCTGGATCGCATCGCCCGGACCTACGGCACGGCCGGTCTCGTGGTGGTGGGCGTGAATCTCGACGACAACGCGCTGCGCGCCGAGAAGTTCGCGCGTGCGCAGGAAGTCGGCTTCCCGCTGCTGCTGTCCACGGCCAAGAGCATCGGCCGCGACTTCGGCGTGGACCGGCTTCCCATGGTCCTGTTCCTCGACCGCGCCGGCGTGCTGCGCGTGGTCCATCGTGAATTCAAGAAGCGTGACGAGGCGCAGTACGTGCGCGAACTGCGCAAGCTGCTCGACGAATAGTCAGACGTAAAGAGTCATCCATGAAGACAACCACCCACTTGTTCCGCTCGGCTTGCACCGCGATGGCCCTGGCCTTCGCGCTCGCCGCGGCGCCCACCTTCGCACAGGAAGCAGTGCCCGCTGGCGTCGCTCCGCCGACCGAAATTCCCGCGGCCACCGAAGCCGCGCCGTCAGACGCCGCACCCGCGGATGGCGCTGCTGCCGTCGACGGTGTCGCGCCCGATGCGGCCGCTACCGCCGACGGCGCTTCCTCCGAAGGTGAAGCCCCGGCCGACACGCGGGCTCTCGACGAGACCGTGCAGGACCTCAAGAAGGACGTGGTCGACCTCAACCGCGAGCTCTTCGTGCTCGAAGAAGAGCTGCTGTTCCCGGCCAACACGCAGGTGGCCGTATTCGTCTCCATGGACATCGGCGAGTTCTTCGCGCTCGATTCCCTGACGCTCAAGATCGACAACAAGGAAGTGGCCAACTACCTGTACACGCCGCGCGAGGCGGAAGCGCTGCTCAAGGGCGGCGTGCATCGCGTGTACCTGGGCAATCTCAAGGTGGGCGAGCACCAGCTCGTGGCCTTCTTCGCGGGCAAGGGCCCGAACCAGCGCGACTACAAGCGCGGCGCCAACATCAAGTTCGAGAAGGGCGTCGGCGCGAAGTACCTCGAGCTCAAGATCACCGACCGTCAGCGCAAGGCGCAGCCGGAGTTCGCGATCAAGGACTGGGAATAACCAGGAGCCCCGGCCTTGAAGGGATTCATAAAGTTTACGGCGGTGAGCGCGTTGATCGCGCTAGCGCCGGCCATGTCTTCGAAGACATGGGCCGCCAAGAAGGAAGTGGACAAGCTCTCGCCCACGGTGGTGCGTGATCTGCACTTCGGCGACGCACTCTTCTATTACTACCAGGGCCAGGACCTCGACGCGATCACGCGCCTGCAGGCCTACCGCCAATGGAACCGCATGCCGCATCACGATGCGGAAGTGGACCTGCTGCTCGGCGGCCTCTATCTATCGCTCGGCCTGCACAACGAGGCCGGTGAGCGTTTCGAAACGCTGCTGACGCAGTCCGTGCCCGAAGGCGTGCGCAACCGCGCCTGGTTCTACCTGGGCAAGATCTGGTACGCGCGTGGCTACCTGGACCGCGCCGAGCGCGCGATCAAGGAAGTGCAGGGCAGGCTCACGCCGGACCTCGAGGCCGAGCGCATGCACCTGCTGTCGAACATCCTCATGCGGCAGCAGCGCTTCGATGAAGCCATCGCGTTGCTGAACTCGTGGAAGGGCCGCAAGGATCAGTCGGACTGGCTGGCCTACGCGCAGTACAACCTGGGCGTGGCGCTGGTGCGCAAGGGTCTCGTGACCGAGGCGGATCCCTTCCTCACCAGCGTGGGCACGATGGATTCCGGGCGCCGCGAAATCCGCTCGCTCAAGGACCGCGCGAATCTCGCGCTCGGTTACGCCTATCTGCAGAACAACCAGCCCGAGCTCGCCAAGCCCGTGCTGCAACGGGTGCGCCTCGACGGCCCCTTCTCCAACAAGGCGCTGCTCGGCGTCGGCTGGGCGGACGCCGCTGCCGGCGAATTCCAGGCGGCGCTGTCGCCGTGGCTGGAGCTGCGCGAGCGCAACCTGCTCGATTCCGCGGTGCAGGAAGCCTATCTCGCCATTCCCTACGCGTTCGCCAAGCTCAATGCGAACGCGCAGGCGGCGGAGAACTACGAACTCGCGATCCGCTCCTTCGACAGCGAGACCGTGAACATCGATGCCTCGATCTCCGAGATCAACGACGGCACGATGCTCGACAAACTGCTGAAGCGCGACGGCAACGACAACTACGGCTGGTTCTGGCAGCTCAAGGACGTGCCGAACGCGCCCGAATCGCGTTACCTCTATCACCTGATGGCGGGCCACGATTTCCAGGAAGGCCTCAAGAACTACCGCGACCTCGCGTTCATGGGCAGCACGCTCTCGAAGTGGCAGGACAGCGTCATCGCGTTCGACGACATGCTGGCCACGCGCGAACGCGCTTACGCCGAGCGTGTGCCGCAAGCGGAAGCCGTGTTGTCCTCGGGCCGTCTCGACCAATACGGGGCGGAACGCGCGATCACGGGCAGCCAGCTCGATCAGATAGAAGCTTCGCAGGACGTGGCCGCGCTCGGCACGGCGGAAGAGCGCGACCAGTGGGCGCGCATCGTGCGCCTGGAAGCCGCGTTGCTGACGGCGCCGGACGACGAAGAAACCAACACGATCCGCGAGAAGACGCGCCTGGCCAAGGGCGTGTTGTACTGGCGGCTCGCCGAATCCTTCAAGGCGCGCGTGTGGAACGAACGCCGGACTCTCAAGGATCTCGACCAGGCGTTGCGCGAAGCGCAGACGCGCTGGGTGCGCGTGGAGAAAGCGCGCAGCACCATGCCGAACAACACCGGCGAATTCGCCGCGCGGGTCGCGGCGCTGCGTGCGCGCCTCGATGAATCGCATCAGCGGCTCGCCGGTGTGGCGCGCCAGCAGAACGGATTGCTCGAAGGGCTGGCCCGCACCGAACTCGAGACGCAGAAAGAGCGCATCGGCACGTACCAGATCCAGGCGCGCTTCGCGCTCGCGTCCATCTATGACCGCGCCGCTCTCGGTGGCGGCACGGTGACCACACCCAAGGAAGGCGCGACGGAATCGCAGGGCGAGCTCGAACTCGTGCCGGAAGACGCGCAGGCGCCGCTCGATGGCGCCGCACCGCCGCCCGAACAGCAGCCGGATCAGCAATACGTTCCGCCGCCGGCCCCGCCCGAGCCCACGCCTTCTACGCCCGAAGGCCTCGAGCCCGGCGTGAACACCTCCGCGCCAGATCAGGCTCCGCCGGGAGCCACGCGATGAACGGCACGCGCTCCAAACTACTGGCGATCACGATCGCCGCGTTGTGCACCGGTGTGGCCGTGAACTCGGCCGCCGCGCCCAGGAAGAAAGAGAAGACCATCGCCGAGCTCGGTCAGAAGCCGGTGGTGATCCAGCCCGACCAGAAGGTGGAAGCCAGCAGCCAGCGCGCCATGGAGAATTACCGGCGCTTCCTCGAGCTGCAGAAGACGGATCCGCAGCTGCGCGCCGAAGCGCTGCGCCGCCTCGGCGATCTCAACATGGAAGCCGGCGAGGGCGATCGCCTCGCGGGCGAAGCCGCCACCATCGACGCCCAGGGTGCAGAGGCCATCAAGCTCTACACCAGCCTGCTCAAGAGTTATCCCGACTATCCGCGCAACGACCAGGTGCTCTACCAGCTCGCGCGCGCGTACGAGACCACGGGCCAGCCCGAGAAGGCCCTGGAATCGCTCGACGACATCCTGCGGCGGTATCCGCGTTCACCGCAGATGGACGAAGTGCAGTTCCGCCGCGGCGAACTACTGTTCTCCGCCCGGCAGTACCGTCCCGCGCAGGACGC
>JBKPPO010000250.1:0-1920 GCA_046733635.1 Pseudomonadota bacterium
GGCTCTGTTGAATTTCGAGTGGGTTACCGGGCATGAGGGTTGACGGCAGAGAAGTCGAGCTTGCCGGCGATGAGGAAGATGACGGTGCGGATGGTGTCGAAGCTGGCGAAGCCGCGTGCGCGGCGCTTGGCGGCCTGGAACAGGCCGTTGAGTGCTTCGAGGAATCCATTGGTCTGACGGGTTTGTGCCCAGGCCACGATGCCCTCGAGGTGGCGGCGCACCATGGCGGCGACCTCCTTCATGGGCTCGACCTTGGAGCGCATAACGCAGGTGCACCAGTGCTGGAGCATGTCGCGCACGACGTTGATTTGCTTGCGCTCGAGGATTTCGCGCAGCTGCTCCTTGTAGACCCAGGCCCGAGCCGTGCGAACGGTGGTCATTCTGGCAATTAGGGCGTCCAGATCGGCGGCGGCCTCGGGGTGCAAGCTGGCGCGGTCTTTGAGCAGCGACCAGCGCATGCCCTTGAGGGATTTGTCGCCGCGCTGCTCGATGCGCCGCATCTTGTCCACCGCCGCGTTGGCATGCCAGACGACGTGGAATTTGTCGAACGTGATGCGAGCGTTGGGCAACTCCTCGGTGCAACCCTTGATGAAGGCCGGGGACATGTCGATGCTGACGGACTCGATCTGCTCGGGCGCACAGCCGTGCTCGACAAGTTCATCGGCGATGGCCGCGACCGACTTGGCGTCGCGTCCCTCTGTCACAGCCAGGACCCGCCGTTCATCGGCGTCGGCCGCCAGCGTGATGTAGTCGTGCCCGCGAGCACGCGAGGTCTCGTCAATGGCCAGCGCCTTGACGTTACCAAAGCAGGTCTGATCCAGCGCGAGCGTCACGTAGCGACGGCAGATTGCCAGCACTTGATAGGCCGAGATGCCCACGATGCGCGCCACGGCGGCAAACGGCATCTGCCGCGCCAGCATCAGCACCAGCGCTTCAAACAGCAGCGTGAAGCCCGAGAGCTTGCCGCCAAACGGCGGTTTGATCAGGTGCACAGTGCCGTCGGGCAGCTTCACGCGCGGCGTGCGTACTTCGAGTACGCACTCGTGCTGGAAGAAGTTCAGGTGCCGGTAGGTCTTGGTGAGCGTGTCGTGAACAGGATGCTCGCCACTGGCCCCCTCAGCCGCGAACCGAGTGCCCGCAGTAAAGTTGATGCCGACCGTCAAGACCTTGGTCGCCTCGTCAAAACGAACGCCGACGACGAACCACGGCGCCGCGATCCCCAGTGCCGCCTCGAACAACTTGTCATACATACGAATCGCTCCTGCTCATGATGGCCGATGCGTCAGGATGCCTCATCGGCCATCAGCCAGCGTACCGGCTGGCACCCGGCCTCAAGGGTTCGCTGCGCCGGGCTTCGCCCGCCCTTGACCCCGGCTTCCAGCTCAAACACCGGCCAAACCACCCACTCGAAATTCAAGAGAGGCCCATAAAAGGATCCCTGCCCTGCGTGTTCAACCATTCGCCCAGGGCTTCCTCCACCGGAGAGTTCGACGGCGTGAATGGCAATTTGTCGATCACGACGTGCTCACAGAGTGGGCCCGGCAGGTCGATGCCCTCGCCGAACGACTGCATCCCGAAGATGATGCTGCGTTTGCCCGCGGTGACGCGGCGCCCGTGCTCTTTGAGAAGCTCGTTCCGCGACCGCTCGCCCTGGAGCTGCACTTCCTGCGCCAGGTCGCGCGGCAGCGCAGCGTGGCAGGCCTGCATTTGCCGGCGCGACGTGAACAGTACGAGCTGGCCATGCCGGTGGCCGCGCAGCAGTTCCGGCAAGACGCGGCAAAGCTCCTCGGAAAACTCGTGGCTCTTCGGGGAGTACTTCATCGCTGCAATGCGCAGCTCGCCCTGGGTGGCGTAGTCGAAGGGCGAAGCTACCACCAACGCACGGCGCTCGGGAAGCCGGTTCATGCCACTCAACCGGTC
>JBKPPO010000251.1:0-2913 GCA_046733635.1 Pseudomonadota bacterium
TAACATGCGGCGCGTTCGACTCGTCTTATGGTTGCGCTCTCGCACACCGCGGCATTGCGCCGTCACACACTTGCTTCAGCTGGGGACGACGACGGCGCGGATCATAGCCCGAGACCTTTAGTGAAAACAAGACGTTACGAAACTCCTGTGGCGCGCCAGCGTCAGACTGCCGCTCCCAGGCCCGCGCCACCGACGCCACCCGAGTTCAAGGTACGCCAGGTGGAAGTCGGCGAAGGGGGCGACGGCCAGCGACTCGACAATTTCCTCGGGAAATTGCTCAAGGAAGTGCCTCGCACGCATCTGTTCCGCGTGATCCGCAAGGGCGAGGTGCGCGTGAACGGCAAACGCGCGAAGCCCGATACGCGGTTGCAGGCCAGCGACATCGTGCGCGTGCCGCCGGTCCGCCTCGGAGAAGCGGCGCCGCCGCGCAAGGCGCCGAGCGCCATGGTGCAGTCGATCCTGGACGGCATCATCCACGAGGATCCCCGGTTGCTGGTCATCAACAAGCCCGCGGGCGTCGCCGTGCATGGCGGCAGTGGCGTGAGTTTCGGCGTCATCGAAGCGCTGCGCGCCGCACGGCCCGATGAAACGCTGGAGCTGGTCCATCGCATCGACCGTGAGACCAGCGGCATCCTGCTGGTGTCGCGCAAACCCGCGGCGCTGCGCACGCTGCATGAGCTGATCCGCGAAGGGCAGGTCGAGAAGCGTTATCTCGCGCTGGTCAAAGGCAAGTGGGAGCTCGGCAAGAAGCGCATCGACGTTCCGTTGCGCACCGACATCCGCGTCGGCGGCGAGCGGACCGTGAAGGCACATGAGTCGGGCAAGGAAGCCGCGAGCGTGTTCAGGCCGGTGCAGTTCTTCGGCAAGAAGGCGTCGCTCGTGGAGGTGGATCTCGAGACCGGCCGCACCCACCAGATCCGCGTGCATGCCGCGCATGCCGGTTACCCGCTGGCGGGGGACGAGAAATACGGCGACGAGGAATTCAACGAGAAGATGAAGGCGGTCGGCCTCACGCGCATGTTCCTGCATGCGCACCAGGTGAGCTTCACGTGGCCGGACACGGGCGTGGAATTCACGGCGACGACGCCGCTGCCGCCGGAGCTGGCCGCGGTCATCGATTCACTCGGTGAGAAGCAGCGTAGTTAGGGGACCTGGAAGCCCACGGCGCGCAACGCGCCCGCCAGCCAGATGAGCGGCATGCCGACGATCGCCGTCGGGTCCTCGGTATCGATACGCTCGAACAACGTGATCCCGAGCGCCTCGGCCTTGAAGCCGCCGGCGCAATCGAAAGGTTTTTCGCGCTCGATGTAGCGGTCGATCTCGGCGTCCGACAGGGGACGGAGCTTCACGGCCGTGGTGTCGACGTGCGACAGCCTCACTCCGGTCTCGAGGCAGCGGACGGTGCAGGCCGTGTAGAACTCGGCCGTGGACCCGGACAACAGCTTGAGCTGCTCCCGGCAATTCGCGGCGGTCCCGGGCTTGTTGAGGATGGTGGTGCTGGTGGCGGGCACCTGGTCGCCGCCTATCACGATGGCGTTCGGGAACTGGGCCGCCACCGCCTCGGCCTTGGCTTCGGAGAGGCGGAACGCCCGGCCGCGCGGGGATTCGCCCACCCGCTCGGCCTCGTCCACGGCCGGATTGCGCGCCTCGTAGGGCAGACCGAAGCGATCCAGGAGCGCGGCGCGGTAGCGGGACGTGGAACCGAGGATCAGGGGACGGGATGCCGCGTTGGAGCTCATAAAAACAAGGGCTTAGAGTAAATTTGGTTTTGACTTGGGGGGAGTCGGTCCCTATCATACGCGCCCCATGTCACTGGGCTGGTCCCGACGCGCTCCCGTCGACACCTTGGTAGGCACCGAAGCGGCGGTCGATTTCACGATCCCGCTTGCCGAGTTGCCCCGGGTTTCGCATGAGTTGTCGGCCACCGACGGCGAGGCGATCGGCAAGGTTCGTTTCTCCCGGCAGCTCGGGCACGCGGTCGCCGACCTGGAGGTCGCGGCGCAGCCCGAAGTAGTTTGTCAGCGCTGCATGCAGCCCATGCGCTGGCCGATAAAGGTGAAATCGCGCATCGCGCTGGTCAGCGACTACGCCGCTGCCGATCGCGTGCCCGAGGGACTGGAAGTTTTTCTGGTCGAGGCCGATAGCGTCAGCGTTCGCGACCTCGTCGATGAAGAGATTTTGCTCGCGCTGCCGCATGTGGCGCGGCACGAAGAAGGAAGCGAATGTGCGGACAGTGCGATGCAGCTGCCCGGACAGGAGGCCGAATCCGAAGAGGATTCGGATCCGCAGGTTCAAAAACCGTTTGCACAGTTGGGCGAACTGTTGAAACGAAAGTAGTGGTCGCCCTAAAGGATAAGATTCATGCCCGTTCAGAAAAGTCGTAAAACGCCGTCCAAGCGCGGCATGCATCGGTCGCACGATGGATTGACGAAGCCCGCTTTGTCGGTCGATCCGCAGTCCGGTGAGACTCACCTTCGTCACCGCATCACCCCCGACGGTTTTTATCGCGGCAAGCGCGTCATCGAAAAACCGGCCGAAGTCGAGACCGAAGAATAGTTGCTGAGCCGGGGGCTTCGAGCCTCCGCTCGTGACTTCATGCCGTCGGTCGCCGTCGATGTGATGAGTGGCGACAGCGGCGCTCCGGAGTGCATACCCGGCGCGCTGCTCGCACTCGCCACCGATCCCACCCTCGAGTTGATCCTCGTGGGTCAACCCTCCGTCATCGAACCCGCGCTGGCCCATGCGTCGGCGGCGGTGCGATCGCGGCTGTCCGTGCATGCGGCGCCAACCGTGGTGGGCATGTCCGAACATCCGCGCGAGGCGATTCGCCGCCGCAAGGATTCATCCATGCGCATCGCCATCGACCTGGTGAAGGAAGGGCGAGCGGGAGCCATGGTCAGTGCCGGCAACACC
>JBKPPO010000252.1:0-2264 GCA_046733635.1 Pseudomonadota bacterium
TCTAACGAGGCTGCGCCTCAGACCGACGAGTGATATGGGCGCGCTGGCGGGGACGGTTTGTGCGGTGTAAGGTGGCTCCGGTCGAGCCGTCTGGGCCAGGCCCAGAAGTAATTTGGAGCTCGAAGCTCAATGGGGTCCGAAGACCCCGAGGACGACCGGAGCCGGCCATGAAATTACCACACAGCGTTTGCAAAGTTTTGAGTGACCACGTCGTGCTCGAAAGCGAGAGCATCGACCGGATGTACCTCAACGTTTACGTGCCGCAATTGCAGCGCATCGGTGGGGTGGTCTGGTATCTGCGCGGGCACCTGGGTCAGCGCTTTGCTTCGACCGTCGGGGTAGCGCCCAAGACCGATGCGTTCGTGGCAAACATCGAGCGCTTCGTTGCCGATCAGGGTGTGGACATGGTGAGCTTTGCCAAACATCAGCGCAAGGACGACGTCACGCAGCAGTACCTTGAGCAGTTCGACGCCGATGAAGGCGTGCTGTATGTCGGACGCGCACAAGAGAAGGCCCGGGTGGTGCGCACCGAGCGTCGCCGCAGCGCCACCACCGGGATGACCTACCCGTGGGTCGTCGATGGATCGGCGCTGGTCAACCACTACTATTTTTACTGTGTCGACGAGGACTTCGGCCCGTTCTTCCTGAAGTTCTGCTCGTACTTCCCGTACAACGCCAAGCTGTGCATCAATGGCAACGAGTACGCCAAGCGGCAGTTGGCCAAACGCGGTATCGAATTCGAAGCGCTCGACAACGGCGTGCTGTCCTGTGCCGACCCCAAAGCATTGCAGCGCATCTGCGACGGCTTGGACGACAAGAAGATCGACCGGCTGTTGCGCAAATGGCTGGCTCGGTTGCCGCATCCCTTTGATCGCAAGGACAGGGCCGCCGGTTATCGCTATGCCGCCTCGATCCTGCAGGCCGAGTTTGCATTGACGCAAGTGCTCGATCGGCCGGTGGCCGGGCGCATCTTCTTCGAGCAGGTCATCCGCGAGAACCTGGACATCGGGCGGCCCGCTCAGGTTCAACTGATCTTCAATCGCCGAGTGACTCGGCGCACCCCGGGGAAATTCCGCACCCGGGTGATAACCGAAGGCGTCACGCCTTCGCTGCATGTGGACTACAAGCGTTCACGCATCAAGCAGTACCACAAGGAGGGGCAGGCCCTGAGGACCGAGACCACCATCAATGACACGCGCGACTTCGGCGTGGGACGGCTGTTGAAGAACCTGCCCGAGTTGCGCCGTATCGGCTTTGCTGCCAACCGGCGACTGCTCGAGATCGAGCAAATCAGCCACGACTGCGCGCTGGGAGATGACGCCTTCCAGCACCTACAGCGACCGCGTCAAATCGAGGGCCAGCGTGCGCCTGCGCTGCGCTTTGGTGATGCCAATGCACAAGCCATTCTCAATGCAGTGCTGATGTTCGTGTTCGTTGCCAGCGGGTTCGCCAACAAGGACCTGCGCCAGCAGCTCGCCGTTTTGCTCGGCAAACGCTCTGATGAAATATCCGCCGGGCGCATGAGCTACGAGTTGCGACGTCTGCGCTTGCACGGCCTGATTGAACGAGTGACCAAGACCCATCGATATCGGCTCACCGACGAGGGACTGCGAACGGCACTGTTCTACACCCGCGTGTACTCGCGCATCCTGCGTCCGGCAATGGTTCCTGGGGTACCCGCTGACCCGGCCAGTTCACCCAAAGCCCTGCAGCAATTCCATGCCGCCCAAGCCGCCATCAATTCATGGTGCGATGAGGCCCAAATCGCTGCATAGAAAACTTGACTCAATCACTGCAAATTCTCTCGGTCAAGGAATCTAGTGGAGCGAAAACCCCGATGGCCACTTCAAATTCCCCCACCTGTGGCCAGTCAAACTCCCCCAGGCAGGACGGTCGGATTATGAGCCGTCGGTGACGGGGTCGGTGAGGACGATGCGGGCGGCGGCCTCTTTGGGGGCATGCCGAGATACGGGTCAAAATGATACGCATCCCACCTGGATGCGGAGCAGGCGCTACCCCGCAGGTAGCGCGAACCGATCCACTACCTGAGCGATTGCCGATATT
The DNA here is from genome assembly GCA_046733635.1 of Pseudomonadota bacterium. Classification (GTDB taxonomy): domain Bacteria; phylum Pseudomonadota; class Gammaproteobacteria; order Steroidobacterales; family Steroidobacteraceae; genus CADEED01. The sequence continues at coordinate 2,065 of JBKPPO010000252.1, forward strand.
TAGGAGACCGGGTCACTGGGGAATCAGCCCTCGCGCGAAATGCCGAGCACATCCCACAGGAACTGATATGACGTGGGTGGCCGACCGTCCCCACGGACCATGTGAGCTTCACCGAACTCGTAGCTGCGAAGCAGGCCCTTCACGCGCTCCAGACCGGCCGACGTGACCATCGCTTCGCGAGGCGTCTTATGGCCCAGCAT
>JBKPPO010000253.1:0-7506 GCA_046733635.1 Pseudomonadota bacterium
ATCCACGATGCCTGCCGCCATGAACAGCGACGCCTTGAACGTGGCGTGGTTCATCATGTGGAAGATCGCGGCGATCAATGCGAGCGAGCTGTTCATGCCCAGCAGCAGCGTGATGAGGCCCAGGTGGCTGATCGTGGAGTAAGCCAGCACACCCTTGATGTCGCGCTGGAACAGCGCCGCCACCGCGCCCAGCAGCAGCGTGATCAGGCCGGCGCCGCAGACCAGCGTGAACCACAGGTCCGTGCCCGAGAGCACGGGCCACAGCCGCGCCAGCAGGAAGACGCCGGCCTTCACCATCGTCGCCGAATGTAGATAGGCGGATACCGGCGTCGGCGCCGCCATCGCATGCGGCAGCCAGAAGTGGAACGGGAACTGCGCGCTCTTGGTGAACGTGCCGATCAGCAGGAGCACCAGCAGCACCGGATACCAGCCGTGGGCGCGGATCTGGTCGCCCGCGGTCAGCACGTCGTCGAGTTCGTAGCTGCCGACGATCTCCCCCATGAGCAGGATCCCTGCCAGGAGGCACAGGCCGCCCGCGGCCGTGACCGTGAGCGACATGCCCGCGCCGCGCCGCGCTTCGCCGCGGTGATACCAGTAGGCGATGAGCATGAACGAGGTGAAGCTCGTGAGCTCCCAGAACACCACCAGCTGCACGAGGTTCCCCGACATCACGATGCCGAGCATCGCGCCCATGAAGGCGAGCAGGAACGAGAAGAAGCGCGGCACGGGATCCGCGGGCGCCATGTAGTAGCGCGCGTAGAACACCACGAGCGAGCCCACGCCCGTGACCAGCAATGCGAACACCCAGGCAAGCGCATCGAGCCGCAGGCTCAGCGCGAGGCCCCACTGTGGCAGCCAGGGCAGGCTGGCGCGGACCACGCCGCCATCGGCCACCTCGCCGTAGAGCAGCGCGAGCAGCACGGCGGGCGTCAGCGCGAACGTGCCGGCGAGCCACGCGGCGCTGTTCCGCGCGTTGCTCGGCAACATGGCGGCGCAGACGCTGCCGACGAAAGGCAGCAACAGGATGAAGGCCAGCATCATGTTCCGATCTTAGCGGCGAACAGTTGTCTTGCGCCGGAAACCACCGCGGCCACGGCAGGGTGTCTGATGCGGCGCTCGAGCGAGATCGCGAAGAACTGCGCGGTCACCGAACGTGCGGCGCCCACGCGCTGGAATCCGTATTCGCGCCGGAACTGCGTCTCCTGCACCACGGGCACCGGCGCGAAGCCATGACCGGCGCGCGCGAATTCCCGCAGCAGGCCATAGTCCTCGAACTCGCCGACGAGCACGGGCCGCAACCCGTGTTGCTCGAGCCATTGATCGAGCATGCGCCGGATGGCCGTGTCGTCCGTGGGCAGCAGCATGGGTACACCGTCGAGTGATCGCGGGAATCCGCGCCGCAGGCTCTTCGCGATCGCAGGCGTGGCCATCCAGCACACGCCCGAGCTGCCGAGCAGGTGGCTGTACGCGCGCACATTGAGCGTCGGCGTGACGGGCGCGTCCGACAGCACCATGTCGAGGTCATGCGTGGCGAGGTTCGCGACCAGCCGTTCGAGCGTGCCTTCACGGCAATGGATGCGCACGGGCTGGCCGATCCGCATCGCAGGCTCGAGCAGGCGCTGCGCCACTTCCTTGGGCAGCACATCGTCGACTCCCACGTTGAACGCGAGGGGACGCTGCGAGGGGCGATGGTCCAGCGCGTCGAGAAGTTCGCGTCCCACGCCGAAGATCTGGTCCGCGAATGAATACACGACGCGGCCGACCTCCGTGGGGATGAGCTTGCGTCCCGACTTCATGAGGAGCTTCTCGCCGAGACGCTCTTCAAGTGTGTGCAACTGCGCGCTCACCGTCGGCGGCGACAGCGCGAGCTCCGACGCCGCGCGCGTGACGCTGCCGGTCCTCACGACGGACCAGAAGTAGAGCAGGTGCTGGTAATTGAGGCGGCGCGAGATTCCCATGATTCGATAAAAGCTAACCCGATTCGTGAATCTTTCAAATTGTCCGAACAGTCCCACGCGGCTAAAAAGGTCGCATGAACTCCTCCGTCATGCATCTGGCCGCGGGGCGGCCTGCCATTTTCGTCGCCGAAGATGACGCCCGTCGTCTCGCTTTCCTTCTGAGTGGTGACCGCGACAGCGGTTCACACGATCAGGCCCATCTGCGCGAGCTCCGCGAGGAGCTCGAGCGCGCGATCATCGTCGCGCCCGACGACATTCCACCCGGCGTGATCACGATGAACAGCGTCGCGACCGTGTTCGACCTCACGGGCGGAAGCCGCCGTGAGGTCACGCTCGTCTATCCACACGAGGCCGCGCCCGCGTCCGGGCGCATCTCGGTGCTGGCGCCGCTGGGCACCGCGTTGCTCGGCTACCGCACCGGGGACGAAGTCGAATGGTTGATGCCGGGCGGCGTGCGCCGCCTGCGCATCGAACACGTGCGAGGTCCCGATGAAGCTGCTGTGCGCCACTGACCTGAATCCCAAGAGCGACGCCGCGGTCGACCGTGCCTATCTGCTGAGCGATTCGCTGGGTGCGCGGCTGACGCTGGTGCACGTGGTCGCGCCTTTGGGCGCGGAAGACGGCAATCTCGAGCAGCGAATGTTGAGTGCGAGCAGCCGGCTCGCGATGCGCGCCAAACATGCCGGCGGCAAGGCGGAGCTCGTGGTGCGATGCGGGCGCCCGCCGCAAGTCGTGCGGGAAGAAGCCGCGACCGCGAACTTCGTCATCATCGGTCCGCATCCCGCGGATGCGGTGAGCGATGCACTGCGCGGCACCTTCACCGAGAGGCTGCTATCGGAGGCGCGTTGCCCGGTGTTGATCGTGCGGCGCCCATCAGCCGAACCCTATCGCAGCCTGCTGCTGGCGCTGGATGGCTCGCGCGCCACCGGGCAGGTGGTGCGGGCGGCCGAAAGGCTGGCGGCATCGGACGACGCTTCGTTCGCCGCGGTGCATGCGCATGAACCGCCGTACGAAGCGATGATGAACACGGTGGGCGTGGGGAATCTCAGCGTGGCCAGCTATGCATCCGCCTCGATGTCGCAAGCGGCGTCGTTGCTGCACGCGCAGATGCGCCTGCACAGTCTCGATTGGCGTCGCTATCGGATGTTGCTCATGGATGCGAGGCCCGGACCCGCGATCCGCGAGGCGATGCGCGAAACCAACCCGGATCTGCTCGTGATGGGCACGCGGGGCCACGGCCGCTTCCGCCGCGCGCTGCTCGGCAGCACCGCGCACGAAGTGCTGGGTTCAGTGGACTGCGACGTGTTGCTGGTGCCGGACGCGGGACTTCGCGCCGCGCCGCCCGCGGATGATCCGGGCCCGCGCGCGGCCTGACCGAACTACCGGAAGCCGCGCAAAGGCGCTTTATCGAACGTCGCGCCAGGCGGCGCGCTATCGAACGTCGCGCCAGGCGGCGCGCTATCGAACAACATGCAGCGCGCGCGCGTTGCGCCCCACCGCCAGCGCGCCCGAGCGAACCACCTCGACGATGTCCGTGCGTTCGCCCAGATCGGCGACGAACTGGTTGACCTCGGCTTCGCTCGCCGTGAGCTCCACGACGAAGCCGTCGGGCGAAGGCTCGAGCACACGGCCACCGGCACGCACGACGTAACCGCGCACCGAATCCACGAGCGGAGGCTCGACACGCAGCTTGAGCACCACGAGCTCGCGCTCGATGTGTTCGCCGCGCGTGAGGTCTTCTACAGCCACGACGTCGATGAGTTTGTTGAGCTGGTTGACGATCTGCAGGATCACGCCATCGGCGCCCTGGGTCACCAGCGTCACGCGCGATACCGAGGGGTCATCCGTCGCGGCTACCGACAGCGACTCGATGTTGTAGCCGCGGGTAGAGAAAAGACCGGTGACGCGGGTGAGCGCGCCGGCCTCGTTCTGGAGGTGGATGGCGATGATATGACGCATGGACTGTAGGGATTTCTGGGGGACTGACACGGCGGCCAGAATAGCCATTTAATGCCCCGCTGCAAACTGCTAGTCTCCTCGGCCTCTATGGCAAAAACCCCCAAAATCCGTGAGTTGTCGTCGTCTGCGAAGCCGGCGAGCCCTTCCATCCAGCATCCGCTCGCCGGCCAGAAGATGACCGGCGCCCAGATGATCGTCCAGGTATTGGCGGACGAGGGCGTAACCACGATTTTCGGATACTCGGGCGGCGCCATCCTGCCCACCTACGACGCCGTGTTCCTCTACAACGAGGATCGCAAGGCGAAGGGTGAGTCGCAGATGCCGCTCATCGTGCCCGCCAATGAGCAGGGCGCGGGGTTCATGGCCGCGGGATATGCGCGCGCCAGCGGTCGCGTCGGCGTGGCCGTCGTCACCTCGGGTCCCGGCGCCACGAATACCGTCACGCCGATCCGCGACAGCATGGCCGATTCGATTCCGATGGTCGTGATCTGCGGCCAGGTGCCGCGCAGTGCTATCGGCAGCGACGCGTTCCAGGAAGCGCCCGTCTCCTCGATCATGGGTTCGGTGGCCAAACACATCTTCCTGGTCACGGATCCCGAGAAGCTCGAGTCCACGGTGCGCACCGCGTTCGAGATCGCACGCACGGGCCGGCCTGGCCCCGTGGTCATCGACGTGCCGAAGGACGTGCAGAACTGGTCGGGTGAGTTCAAGGGCTCGGGCACGTTGCCCATGCCGGGGTACCGCAAGCGTCTCGAGACGCTAACTACCGACATCATCGACGGCACCGAAGCCAATCACTTCTTCGAGATGCTGGGTGAGTCGCAGCGTCCGCTGATCTACGCCGGCGGCGGTGTGGTCAATGGCGAGGCGTCGGCGGAGCTGCGTGAATTCGCGGAGGCTTTCGACATCCCCGTGGTCACCACGCTCATGGGCATCGGCGCGGTGGACACCACGCACAAACTCTCCATGCGCATGCTGGGCATGCACGGTGCGGCGTTCGCCAACTACGCGGTGGACGATTGCGACTTCCTGATCGCGATCGGCGCGCGTTTCGACGACCGTGTGGCGGGCACACCGGCCAAGTTCGCGCCGAACGCGAAGGCCATCGCGCACTTCGACATCGACCGCGCGGAGATCAACAAGGTGAAGCGCGTGCAGTGGAGTCACGTGGGCATGCTGCCCGAGGCCCTGCGCATGTTGACCGCTCACGGCAAGCGCGCCGGCTTCAAACGCGACCGATCCGCCTGGCTTACCTACCTCGACGAGCTGCGCACGAAGCACGCGTTCAACTACGACCGCGCCAGCGAGAAGATCCAGCCTTACTACGTGCTGGAAGAGATCAATCGCATCACGAAGGGTGAGGCCATCATCTCGACGGGCGTGGGCCAGCACCAGATGTGGTCGGCGCAGTACTTCGATTTCAAGCAGCCGCGGCTCTGGCTCACGTCGGGCTCGATGGGCACCATGGGCTTCGGCCTGCCGGCGGCCATCGGCGCGCAGTTCGCCAATCCCGAGAAGCTGGTCATCGACATCGACGGCGATGCTTCCGTTCGCATGAACATCGGCGAGATGGAAACGGCCACTACCTACAACCTCCCCATCAAGCTCGTCGTGCTCAACAACAACGGCGACGGCATGGTGAAGCAGTGGCAGAAGCTGTTCCACAAGGGCCGCCTGTCAGCGTCCGAGAAGACGCTGCACACCAAGGACTTCATCAAGGCCGCTCAGGCGGATGGCTACAAGTACGCCGTGCGCCTCGACAAGAAGGCGGACGTGCCGCGCGTGATCGCGGAGTTCCTCGCGTTCGAAGGCGCGGCCTTCCTCGAAGTCATGATCGATCCGGATGCGGGCGTTTACCCGATGGTGGGCCCGGGCCAGCCCTACGAGGCCATGATCACCGGTGACTGGATTCCGTCGCGCAAGAAGGTGGACGTGAAGCCGCCGGGCGCGAGCGAGATGTTCTGATGTCCGGACGCAGGCATCTCGATGCGGCCGACGCACTGCTCGCCGCTCCGGTCGCGCGCCAGCAAGCCGAGCGCGCAGCCATCGTGAAACGCAATGATACGAGCAAGCCCGCGAGCCGGGTGCCCGCCTTGCTGCGCGTGATCGCCGCGATGTTCGGCATCAAGACCGCCTGAGCGGGCGTCGATGAAATATCTGCATACGATGGTTCGCGTCACCGACGTCGACGCGTCACTCCGGTTCTACGTGGATGCCCTCGGTCTCGAGGTCATCAAGCGCAATGACTACCCGCAGGGCAAGTTCACGCTGATCTTCCTCGCTGCGCCCGGTGATGCCGACGCGCAGATCGAGCTCACGCACAACTGGGAGCCGGAGCAGTATGGCGGTGGCCGCAACTTCGGCCACCTCGCCTACGCCGTGGATGACATCTACGCCACCTGCGAACGTCTGCAGAAACACGGCGTGACGATCAATCGTCCGCCGCGCGACGGCCGCATGGCTTTCGTGCGATCGCCGGACAACATCTCCATCGAACTGCTGCAGAAGGAAGGATCGCTGCCGCCGCGCGAGCCCTGGGCTTCCATGCCCAATACCGGCAGGTGGTGAACGCCTCCGCGACGCACGCCGAAGACGCGCGCCGCGCGGCCTTCCACGCCGGCCGTCGCGCCATCCTTCCCTATCTACCCGGCTCCTGCGCCTGGGGCCTCGTGAGCGGCGTGGCCATGGTCAAGGGTGGTCTCGACGTTCCCTGGGCGCTCGCCATGTCGTTGCTGGTCAACGCCGCTTCGGCGCAGCTCGCCGCGCTGCCGCTCATCATGGCCGGCGCGCCGCTCTGGGTGATCATCGCCACGGGCTTCATCACCAACCTGCGCTTCGTCATCTACAGCGCCGCGATGCGCCCGCACTTCGCGCACCTCGGATTGCAGCGCCGCATCACGCTCGGCTTCTTCATGACCGACTTCACCTTCGTCCGCTTCATGCGCGCGGAACAGGAAAAGGAGCTGCCGGCGCAACATCGCGACTCCTGGTTCGCGGGCATGGTCTGCATGAACCTGGTCACCTGGCATGTGTCCGCCACGACCGGAATCATCGGCGCCAGCTACATCCCCACCGAATGGGGGCTCGAATTCACGGGAACGCTCGCGCTGATCGCACTGGTTGGCCCCACGCTCAACGTGCGCCCGGCGGTGGTCGGCGCAATCACGGGCGCACTGGTGGCGCTGATGGCGCATGGCCTGCCCTACAAGCTGGGCCTTTTCGCGGGTGCGATCGCCGGCATCGTCGCGGCCTCACTCGCGGATCGGTTCCAGCCCCGCAACCCGCCCGCCGCGGAGGCCGCGTGAGCGAACCCGTCACTGGCATCGCGATGGCGGTGATCATCGCCGGACTCATGCTGTCGACGCTGGTCACGCGCACGTCGTTTTTCGTGCTCGGCGAAAAACTCAAGCTGGGCCATCGTGCCGAGGTGGCATTGCGTTACGCGCCGGTGTGCACGCTCGCCGCCATCATCGCGCCGGACATCCTGTTCCACGGCGGCTCGACGCTCGACACCGAACTGTTCAACCCGCGCCTGATCGGCGCGATCGCCGCCGGCTTCTGGCTGATCTGGTCACGCAATATCGTCGGC
>JBKPPO010000254.1:0-20930 GCA_046733635.1 Pseudomonadota bacterium
GCCCATGAGCGCCGCGGATTTGGCGCTGCCGCCGATCGCGTACACCGTGCGGCCGAATCGCGTGGAGTGGGCGACGTAGAGCGCGATCAGTACGGTGAAGATCGCGATCAACGCGCCGCTCGAGAGGGCAACGCCGCCGCCCAGCGGAATCCGCGCGTACGCGAGCTGCTGGAACAGCGGGTGCGCGACCGGGATGGACTCCGTATCGATGAGATAACAAAGCCCTCGTGCGACGAACATGCCTGCGAGCGTCACGATGAACGGCTGCAGCCGATACCGATGCACCAGGAATCCCTGCACGGCGCCGAAAGCGAGCCCGCCCGCGAGCAGCAACGGGATCACCACCCAGGGGCTCCAGTCCTGGCGCAGCAGCGCGGCGGCGGCCATCGTGGTCAGTGCGAGCAGCGAACCCACGGACAGATCGATGCCGCCTGTGAGGATCACGAAGGTCATGCCGACGGCCACGATGAGCAGGAAGGCGTTGTCGATGAAGAGATTCAGGAACACCTGCGGTGCGAGGAAGGCGTCATAGGACACCGCGCCGAAGATGATCATCGCGACGAACAGCAGCAGCGTGCCCGCCAGCGGCACGAGGCGGCGATCGAGGCCCATCAGGGTTCCGGCGGCGGCGTTCATCTATCCGCGGGCCTCACGGCGAGTTTGCGCAGGCTCGCGCGGAAATCGGGCGACTGCAGCAGCATGACGGCGAAGATCAGCGCGGCCTTGAACACCAGGTTCACTTCCGGTGGCACACCGAGCGAGTAGATGGTCGAGGTCAGCGTCTGGATGATCAATGCGCCGATGACCGAGCCCGCCAGGCTGAACTTGCCGCCGGTGAGCGCAGTGCCGCCCAGTGTCACCGCGAGGATGGCATCGAGCTCGAGCAGCTGTCCGGCATTGTTCGCGTCGGCGCTCTTCACGTTGGAGCTGATGATGAGCGCGGCCATGCCGGCCATGAGCCCGGCGAAGGCGTACAGGCACAGCGTGATCGGCTTGGCGCGCACGCCTGCGATGCGCGCGGCGATGGGGTTGATGCCGATGGCGCGGATGAAGAGTCCCAGCGGCGTGAGCGTGAGCAGCAGGTGCAGCGCCAGGATCACCGCGCCCGCGAGCAGCGCGGCGAACGGCAGGCCCAGCAGGAAGCCGTTGCCGAGGAAGTCGTAGGGTGCGTAGTAGATGGTCAGGATCTGCCCATCGGTGATGAGCTGTGCGACGCCGCGGCCCGCCACCATGAGGATCAGCGTCGCGATGATGGGCTGCATGCCGACGCCGACGACGAGCGCGCCGTTCCAGATGCCGCAGAGCAGGGCGACGCCCAGCGCCGCGCTGATCGCAAACGCCAGATTGCTGGTGGCGCCGATGACCACGGCCGCGACAGCCGCGGCGATCGCCACCACCGCCCCCACCGAGATGTCGAGACCTCGCGCGGCGATCACCAGCGTCATGCCCGCGGCCACGAGCGCCAGCGGAGCGGCGCGGTTCAGGATGTCGATCAGGCTTCCGTAGAAGTGGCCGTCACGCCAGGTGATGGCGAGGAATCCCGGATTCAGGACGGCGTTCAGCGCGATCAGCAGCAGCAGCGTCGCGATCGGCCAGAACAGCGGTTGTTTGATGAGGTTCTTCACGAAGCCTCGTTCACCGCGGGCGCCGCGATCAGCGCGTACACCTGGTCTTCATTGCAGCCCCCGGGGAGCTCGCCCACCTGTCGGCGGTCGCGCATGACGACGATGCGCGACGACACACGCAGCAGTTCTTCCACTTCGGCGGAGATGAACACCAGTGCCATGCCTTCGGACGACAGCTTCAGCAGCAGGTTCATGATCTCCTGCTTGCCCGCCACGTCGATGCCGCGCGTGGGTTCATCGAGTATCAGGACTTTCGGATTGGTGGCGAGCGCGCGCGCGATCACGCACTTCTGCTGATTGCCGCCCGAGAGCGTGCCAATGGGCATGTCCAGCGAGGCGGCGCGCACGTCGAGTTGTCTCGCCAGCGTGTCGGTGATTTCGCGGCGGCGGGATTCGGGCAGCTTGCGCCACAACCCCATGCGCGCCTGCAGCGAGAGCACGATGTTGTCGCGGATCGACAGCTCATCGACGATGCCTTCGGTCTTGCGTTCCTCGGGGCAGAAGGAGAGGCCCGCCTCGATGGCGGCGGCGGGATCGCGCAGCGACACCGGCGCACCCTGGATGCGGATCTCGCCGCTGCCGGGTTTGTCGAGACCGAACAGCAGCCGCGCGACCTCCGTGCGGCCCGAGCCCAACAATCCCGCGAAGCCCAGGACCTCGCCCGGGCGGATCTCGAGGTTCACGCCGGACACGGTGCCGGCGCGACCCACATCGCTGGCGCTCAAGACGGGCGGATTCGTTGCGGCGTCAGTGGCAGCGCGCGAGACGCGGGACGGGTCCTGCGACACCGTGCGGCCCACCATCGCCGAAACCAGCGCGGCATGGTCGAGCTCTTCCGTGCGGTATTCGCCCACGAGCTTTCCATTGCGCAACACGGTGATGCGCTGGCAGATCTCGTACACCTGGTCGAGGAAATGCGTGACGAACAGGATGGCCATGCCCGAATCGCGCAAGCTTCGCAGCGCCTTGAAGAGCTGCTTCACTTCACCGCTGTCGAGGCTGGAAGTGGGTTCGTCGAGGATCAGGACCTTCGCCGAGATGTCGATGGCGCGCGCGATCGCGACCATCTGCTGCAAGGCCACGGAATAACTACCCAGCTCGCGCCGCACGTCGATGTCCACGTCGAGGCGCTGCAGCAAGGCCTTCGCGCGCGCATTGAGCTCCTTCCAGTCGATGCCGCCGCCGCGCGCCCAGGACTTGCGCGGCTGGCGACCCGCGAAGATGTTCTCCGCCACCGAGAGGTTGGGGCAGAGGTTCACCTCTTGATAGACGGTGCTGATCCCGAGCTGCTGCGCGTGCAGCGTCGAAGCGGGCCGGATCGGCTCACCGCCGAGCGTGATGACGCCGGCTTGCAGCGACTCCACACCCGTGAGCACCTTGATGAGCGTCGACTTGCCCGCGCCGTTCTGTCCCATGAGCGCGTGCACTTCGCCCGCGCACAGCCGGAAGTCCACGCCATCGAGCGCGGGTTTTCCGGAATAGGCGTGGACGATGCCGCGTGCTTCGAGCACCGGCTGGGGCGCGGCGCCGCTCATCGTCGATCAGTACTTGCGCGTCGGCAGGATTTCGGCGGCCGTCTCCATCGGGAACACCGATTCCTCGGTGACGATGCGGCGCGGGATCTGCTTGCCGGCCACCACGTCCTTCACGGCGGCCATGAGCTGCGGGCCCAGCAGCGGGCTGCATTCCACGGTGACGTTGAGCTTGCCGGCGATCATCGCCTCGAACGCGCCTTTGACGCCGTCGATCGAGATGATGGTGATGTCCGTGCCCGGCTTGAAGCCGGCTTCCTCGATGGCCTGAATCGCGCCGATGGCCATGTCGTCGTTGTGCGCGAACAGCACGTTGATCTTCTTGCCTTCGGCCTTGAGGAAAGCCTCCATGACTTCCTTGCCCTTGGCGCGCGTGAAGTCACCGGTCTGCGAGCGGATGATCTTGAAGCGCGGATCCGTGTTCACGATTTCCGCGAAGCCCTTCTTGCGGTCGTTCGCGGGCGCGGAGCCCACGGTGCCCTGGAGCTCGACGATGTTGATGTCGCCGGCAACGTCCTTCTTGTTCTCCAGCAACCAGCGGCCGGCCTTGCGGCCTTCTTCCACGAAGTCGGAGCCGATCAGCGATAGATAGAGCGTCTCGTCGGAGACTTCGACGGCGCGGTCCGTGAGGATCACGGGGATGTTCGCGGCCTTGGCTTCACGCAGCACGGTTTCCCAGCCGGTCTCGACCACGGGCGAGAACGCGATCACGTCCACGCGCTGCGCGATGAAGGAGCGCAGCGCCTTGATCTGGTTTTCCTGCTTCTGCTGCGCGTCCGAGAAACGCAGCGTGATGCCGGCTTCGGCGGCGGCGCTCTGGACGGAAGTGGTGTTGGCTGTACGCCATTCGCTTTCGGCGCCGATCTGGCTGAATCCCAACGTGATCTGCTTGGCGCCATCGGCGGCGGGGGCTTTGTCGTCCTTGCCGCCCGAGCAGGCGGCGAGCAGGGCGGCCGCGGCCACCAGCGTCAAATGCATCACTCGCTTCATCGTTCCCCCAATGTCGAGATTCCGTGTTCGTTACATCTGGCGTACGCCGCCATAGCCGAATCCGCTGGCCACTGTCGCCAGCGGATTCACCAGTGGCGCGCCCAGTTCCGGCAGATCCACTTCGAAGACGTCGCCCGGCTCCACGCGAATGCCATCCGCGAAACTCAGTGTCGCGGTGCCGAAGAAATGCAGATGCACGTCCCCGGGCCGTCGATGCGCCGAGTACTTGAAGTGGTGGTATTCGAGGTTGGCGAGAGAATGGCACATGTTGTTCTCTCCCGTGACAAAAGGACGCTCCCAGATCACCTGGGCGCCGCGGCGGATGCGGCTCGTGCCCTCCAGGTGCGCCGGCGCTGCGCCCGTCCGCAGCTCGGGTCCGACGGCGCAAGCGCGCAGCTTCGAATGCGCGAGATACAGATAGTTCTGGCGTTCGGTCACGTGATCGGAGAATTCGTTGCCGATGGCGAAGCCCAGGCGCTGCGGCGTGCCGTCGGCATCGATGAGGTACAGGCCGACGAGTTCGGGCTCCTCCCCACCATCCAGCGCGAAGTCGGGCGAGGGCAGCGCTTCGCCGCAACCTTTCACGATGGAACCGTCGCCCTTGTAGAACCATTCGGGCTGCGCGCCCGGCGCGCCGTTCGTGGGCCGGCCGCCATCCACGCCCCACTTGAACATCTTCATGGTGTCCGTGAGCGAGGCGGCGTCGCCGGCCAGCTTCTGATGCATGGCATCGCGCGCCGAGGCGCTGCCGTAATGCGTGAGCCCGGTGCCCGAGACCAGGCAACGCGCGGGATCGGGATGCGACAACGGCGGCAACACGCGGCGATCCGCGAGCAGCCGGGCATACGGGAGGCTCGCGGGTTGCTTGTGCTGGTCCGCGAACGCGTCGAGCGGCGATCCGGCCGCCAATGCCGCCTGCGCCAGCTCGAAAGTGGAGCCAAAACCGCCCACGATCCCGACGGCCGAACCGTCGGGTGCCACCCAGCCGGAGCGCGTCCGGCCGCCATCGTCGATGAATTGGATGAGTCGCAAGCCCGGAATCATGGTATTCGTATCAATAGCCAACAAGCCCGAGATTGCTACCGAGCTATATTCATCGGTATATCGACGGGACTCATCGTTCGGGGGAACGAAACTCATGACCACGACCACACCCTGGTTCATTCGGGCGCGCCTCAAGACCCGTCAGCTCATGCTGCTCACCGCGATCTGCGATGAAGGAAACATCCATCGCGCTGCGGAGGTTCTCAACATGTCGCAGCCCGCGGCCTCCAAGCTACTCAAGGATCTCGAGGACATGCTCGGTGTTTCGCTGTTCGATCGGCAGCCTCGCGGCATGCGACCGAACTGGTATGGCGAAACGATGATCCGTCATGCACGAATCGCGTTGTCTTCCCTGCGCGAAGCAGGACAGGAGGTTGACGCGTTGAAGTCAGGACTGTCCGGTCACGTCAGCCTCGGCGCCATCACCGGACCCGCGCTGTCGTTGATCCCGCAGGCGATCATGATCGTGGCGCGCGAGAATCCGAAACTTCGCGTGGAGCTGCACGTCGAATCGAGCAACGTGCTCATCGAACACCTCGCGCAGGGCAAGCTCGACATCATGATCGGTCGGCTGTTCGAACGGCAGGACAAGACAGGCCTGCGATACGAACGCCTGGCCGAAGAACCGGTGGCCGCCGTGGTGCGTCCCGGTCATCCGCTGCTCAATGTATCCGGCCTCAATCTCGCCGCCGTGGAGAAGAAGCCGTGGATCGTGCCGCCGGCCGGCAGCGTTCTGCGGCACCGCTTCGATCTCATGTTCCGTGAAGCCGGCCTCGCGCCGCCCACGCAGCTCATCGAGACGGCGTCGCTGCTGTTCGTCACGAAGATGCTGCAGCAGACCGACTTCATCGCCGTGGTGCCGACGGAGGTCGCTCGCTACTACGCGACGTACGGCATGGTGGCGCTTCTGCCGATGCAGTTGTCCTGTTCGATGGATGCGTTCGGCATCATCACGCGGACCGACTGGCTGCTGTCGCCGGCCGCCAGCGTGTTGCTGCGCGCGCTCAAGACTTCTGCGGTGAGTAGTTATGGCTGCGTGCTCGATCCCAAGAACGGGGAGCTGAAGAACACCGCGTGATGCCAAAGGATGTATGGCTGATCCGTAGAAAGTTATTTTTCGGGTATACGCGCGTTCGGTACGCTGCCGCGCGTGAACAAAAAGCGCACGCGACGTAGTCAGGAATGGTTCGGCCGAGAGGGGAAGGACGGATTCCTCCATCGAAGCTGGATCAAGAACCAGGGATACCCGGACGACATGTTCGATGGCCGCCCGGTCATCGGCATCTGCAATACCTGGAGTGAGCTCACGCCTTGCAACGGGCACTTCCGCGAACTCGCGGAGTTCGTGAAGCGCGGCGTGTATGAAGCCGGCGGATTTCCGCTGGAATTCCCCGTGATGTCGCTCGGCGAGACGCAACTGCGGCCCACCGCGATGTTGTTCCGCAATCTCGCGTCGATGGACGTGGAAGAAAGCATTCGCGGCAATCCCATCGACGGCGTCGTGCTGCTCATGGGTTGCGACAAGACCACGCCGGCGTTGCTGATGGGCGCCGCGAGCGTGGATCTGCCGACGATCGGCATCTCCGGCGGGCCCATGCTTACCGGGCATTTCCGCGGCAAGCAGTTGGGCTCGGGCACCGGTGTCTGGCAGATGTCGGAAGACGTCCGCGCCGGCAAGATGTCGCAGGAAGAATTCACGGCGGCCGAATCCTGCATGCATCGTTCGAAGGGACACTGCATGACCATGGGCACGGCTTCGACCATGGCGAGCATGGTGGAGTCGCTGGGCGTGGCGTTGCCGGGCAACGCGGCGATACCCGCAGTGGACGCGCGCCGTTATCGCCAGGCGCAGCTCACGGGGCGTCGCATCGTCGAGATGGTCGAGGAGGACATGAAGTTGTCCAAGATCCTCACGCGTCCCGCGTTCGAGAACGCCATCCGCACCAATGCCGCGATCGGCGGTTCGACGAATGCCGTCATCCATCTACTTGCGATCGCCGGCCGCATCGGCGTGCCGCTCAAGCTCGAGGACTGGGACAAGCTCGGCAGCGAGCTGCCTTGCCTCGTGAACCTGCAGCCCTCGGGCAAGTACCTGATGGAAGATTTCTACTACGCGGGTGGTCTGCCGGCCGTGATGCGTGAAATCCAGCACGTGCTGGACCGGACAGCGTTGACCGTCAACGGCAAGTCCATCGGCGAGAACATTGCCGATGCGCCCAACTGGAATCGCGAAGTGATCAAGCCGCTCGCCGAGCCCTTCAAGGATCGCGCCGGCATCGCCGTGCTCCGCGGCAACCTCGCGCCGGATGGGGCGGTGATCAAGCCTTCGGCGGCGTCGCCGCACCTGCTCAAGCACAAGGGCCGCGCCGTGGTGTTCGAGAGCATCGAAGACCTGCACGCGAAGATCGATGACGAGAATCTCGACATCGACGAGAACTGCATCATGGTGCTCAAGGGCTGCGGCCCGAAGGGTTATCCGGGCATGGCGGAGGTCGGCAACATGCCGCTGCCGCCCAAACTACTGCGCAAGGGCATCACCGACATCGTGCGCATCTCCGATGCGCGCATGAGCGGCACGGCCTACGGCACCGTGGTGCTGCACGTATCGCCCGAGGCGGCCGCGGGCGGTCCGCTCGCGCTGGTGCAGAACGGCGATCTCATCGAGGTGGACGTGCCGGGCCGCCGGCTGCATCTCGACGTGACGGATGCGGAGTTGGCCAGGCGCCGCGCCGCGTGGAAGCCCGCGCCGACGCCGCAGCGCGGCTGGTACAAGATCTACGTCGATCACGTGCAGCAGGCGCATCTCGGCGCCGACCTGGACGTGCTGGTCGGCGGCAGCGGGGCAGAGGTCGAGCGCGACTCGCATTGAGGGGGAGGAAGGTGCCCGGCACCTTCTCTACGACAAGCGCCACCCCTCCAGAGACAGCGGCAGCCTTCGCACGCGCTCGCCGGTCGCGGCGAAGATCGCGTTCGTCAGCGCGGGCGCGAGCGGCGGCACGGGCGGCTCGCCGCAGCCACCCAACTTCTCCGACGGACTCGACAGGATCTCGCAGCGGATCTCGGGCGCCTGCCCGAACCGCAGGATGGGATAGTCGTGGAAATTGGATTGCGTGACGGCGCCCGCGGCCACGTCGATGCGCTCGAACATCGCGGCCGAGAGCGCCATGAGCACGCCGCCCTCCATCTGCGCACGCACCGAGTCGGGATTCACGGCCGTGCCGCAGTCGAGCACGCAGGTCACCCGATGGATGCGCAGTCCCTTGGGCTCCGGCACTGACAGCTCCACCACCTCGGCGCACAGAGAGTCGAAGATCGTCGAGAGCGCGATGCCGAAGAATCGGCCCGGCGCGCCGCGTTCCATGCCCGAGGCCTCCACCGCGGCATCCATCACGCGCAACAGACGTGGCCGCCCGGCCAGCAGACGCCGTCGGAACGCGAGTGGCGAGACACGCACGGCCTGAGCCACCTCATCGAGGAAGGACTCGAGGAAAAACGTGTTGTGATTGCACTCCACGGCGCGCCAGGCGCCCATGTTGAGCGCAGTCGGCACCGGCGCCACGGTGGTGAGGAAGTGCGGTAGCGGATACCCTGGCATGCCGCCCGGACTGCAGTCCTTGAGCGCGGAGAGATTCGCGCGCAGCGCCAACAACTCTCCATCGGCCGACAAGGCGGCGCGAAAACGGCCCATCGCGGACTGCCGGAAAAAGTCGCGGCGAATGTCTTCTTCCCGCGGCCAGAGGAGTTTTACCGGGCGCTTCATCTCCCGCGAGAGCAGGGCCGCCTGTACGCCGTAATCCGACTCGAGTCGCCGGCCGAACCCGCCGCCCAGGAACGGCGTGTGCAGCGTGATGGCGCTCTCGGGTATGGACAGCGCCTTGGCGACATCGCGTCGCAGATTGGTCTGCTGCTGCGAGGGCGCCCACAACGTGGCCGAATCCGCGGTGACCCACGCGGTGGCGTTCATGGGTTCCATGCAGGCATGCGCGAGCAGCGGCGTCTCGTAGCGCGCTTCGATGACTCGCTCGGCGCGCGCGAAAGCCGCGGCATTGTTCTGGCGCAGCGGCTCTTGATCTTCGGGCTTGACCCAGCGGATCTCGCCGGGAGCATCGAGGGCTTCCGCGAGTCGTGCACGCAGATCTTCCGAGCCCGCCCGGGTGGCAGGCTGGCTCCATTCGAGCTTCGCCTCGTCCAGCGCCTGCTTCACGGCCCAGTAGTTCGTGCCCACCGCGGCGATCGCACCCGGCAACCGCACGAACCGCGCCCCGGCGGTGTCGGCGGGTAGTTTGGCCGCCGGTTCTGCGCCGGCCACGGGCGCGTGACGCAGCGTGGCCACGAGCGCATCGGGCGGTCCGGCATCGATGCCGAACATGGCGGCGCCCGTGACCTTGTCGCGCAGGTCGATGCGGGTGACACCCTGGCCGATGAGTTGCCAGCGTTCGCGTGGCTTGGGGGTCGCGGTCTCGGGCAGCTTGAGCAGCGCCGCCGGTTCCACCAGGTCGCCGAAGGACCTCGATCGCTGCGTCACGCGGTCCAGCACCGCGCGGGAGCGCAGCGTGCAGCGCTGCTCCTCGACTTCCCAGTGCCGCGCGGCGGCGGTGATCAGCAACTGCCGCGCCGTCGCGCCCGCCAGGCGCAGCTTCTCGAACATGCCGCGCACCGAAGCGCTGCCGCCCGTGACGTATTCATTCCAGATGCCGAAGAACTGCGGCTCCACGGGCGCCATCTCGACACCGATCTCGCCCCAGGGTTGATCGAGTTCCTCGGCGATGATCTGTGTGAGCGCGGAGCTCGAACCTTGTCCCATCTCCACGGCGTTCGAGCGCAACGTGATCGATCCATCGCGCGCGATGCGCAGCCAGAGCGCCAGCGTGGTGCCGATGCCGGGCCTCGGCGCACCGTCGGCCGCGCTGCCCGCGGGCCAGCCCACCCACATCGCACCACCCGCGAGGCCGACGCGCAGGCAATCGCGGCGAGTCCAGGCCGCGCTCACGAGGACGCCTTCGCGACGCGGCGGATGGCGCGCTGGATGCGCGGATAGGTGCCGCAGCGGCACAGGTGACCCGACATCATCGCGGTGATCTCGCCATCGCTGGGCCGGGGACTTGCGGCCAGCAGGGCGGCGGCGCCCATGATCTGCCCGGGCTGGCAGTAACCGCATTGCGGGACCTGCTCGTCGATCCAGGCCTGCTGGAGCGGATGCAGGGATGGCTCGCTGCCGGCTGTTCGTGTGGCGAGACCTTCGATGGTGAGGACCTCGCGCCCCGCCACCTGGGACACCGGGGTGACACAGGATCGCGTGGCCTGCCCATCGACATGCACCGTGCATGCGCCGCACAGGCCCATGCCGCAACCGAACTTGGCGCCGGTGAGCTTCAGGGATTCGCGCAGCACCCAGAGCAGTGGCGTATCCGGGGCGGCATCGATCGTCTCCAGGCGGCCATTCACTCGCAATTCGACAGGCATGTGTTCTCCCTCGCGTGTGGGCGAGTGGAGCGCGAATCCGGCCGGAAGTGCGCGGCCCTGGGACGAACGACGGCTCTGCGTGACGAAGGTGGCGGAGGCACCTTCAGCGAGCGCGGGCCCCCTTCAGCGAACGGCACCCCGGAAGTGATTCGCGAACGCCGCGCGCAGCTCGATGAGCTTGGGCGGCTTCGAGAGCACCTGGTCGACACCGGGCGGCACATCGCCCTCGGCCACGAGCCGACGGCCCCAGCCGGTGAGCATCAGCACGACGGTGCCGGGCACGCTCGACTTGATCGTCGCCGCCACCTTCCGACCATCCACGTGCGGCATGCCGAGGTCGGTGATGACCAGCGGGAAGGGAGTTCCTGCGGCATGCGATTCCACGAAAGTGTTGATGCCGGCCTGTCCGCCGTTGGCCACCGTCACGTCATGGCCTTCGCTCTCGAGCGTGTCGCGCAGCGATTTCAACAGCAGCGGATCGTCGTCGACGATCAGGATGCGCATCGGCCCGACGGGTGCATGCACGCTGCCGCTGACCACCGCCGCGGGCGCCGCCGCTGCGGCGAAGCTCATGCGCACCAGCGTGCCCTTGCCGGGCTCGCTCTCGATTTCGAGGTTCGCGTTGTGGCGCTGCGCGACGCCGTAGACCATCGCGAGCCCCAGGCCCGTGCCGCGCGTGCCCTTGGTCGTGAAGAACGGTTCGAGGCAGCGCCGGCGCGTGTCTTCATCCATGCCGACGCCGGCATCGATGACCTCGAGCTGCACGATCTGCCGGCCCATCCCCTCGGCCACGCGCGTCCGCAAGGTGAGAGGGCCGCCCTGCGGCATGGCGTCCACGGCGTTGAAGACCAGGTTCACGAGCGCATCGCGAACCTGGCTCTCCACCGCCGCGATCGGCGGCAGGTTCTCGCCGAGGTCCTGACGTATTTCGATGGCCGCGCCGCGATGCTGGACCATGTCGCTCCAGCGCGCGCGCGTGAGGTCGAGCACCTGCCGCACGAGCTTGTTGATGTCCACGGGCACGAGCGACACCTGGGGCTCGCGCATGCGATAGAACTCGCCCATGCGCGCCACGGTCTGCGCCACGTCGTCGACGGCGCGCTGGATGATCTCGAGTTGCTTGCGGCCGCGGTCGGTGAGACCGTGCTCACGCTCCAGCAGCGCTTCGGTGTACAGCGCCACGGGCGAGATGGCGTTGTTGATGTCGTGCGCGATGCCGCTCGCCATCTGACCCAGCGCGCGCAGGCGTTCCTGCTGCATCACCTGTTGTTGTGTCTGGCGCAGGTCGTCGTAGGCGCGTTGCAGGGCCGCGTACAACTGCGCCTGGTGCGCCGCCAGCGCGGTGTGTTCGCTGACCTGGCGCAGGAACTCGCATTCGCCACTCGAGAAACTCAGCGCGGCCTTGCGCGCGCAAACCAGCACGCCGAACACCTGGCTTTCCACGAGCAGCGGCGCGATCACCATCGCGCCGAGACCCACGCTCGCGAGCCGTTGCGGGAACGGGAAGAACACGCGCGCGATGTCGGGTTCGTAGACCACGTCGCCGCGGACGCAACGCGACAGCCCGTTCTCGTCGATGGGAACCAGCGTGTTCTCCGTGAGGCCGAGCTGCGCGGCGGCGTCGGCGCTCCTCGCGCCCACGCAGGTGACGGTGAGCCGGTTCTCGCCCATGTCGTAGAGGAAGATGCAGCAGAAGTCGACCGGCATCTCTTCCTCGAGGCGGGCCGCCACCACCTGGAAGATGCTGCGCAGGTCCTGACGCTCGCCGATGGCGTGTGTGACGCGCGACATCAGCGCGAGGCGCTGCAATTGCTCGCCGAGCCGCGTCTCGTGTGCGAGGCGTTCGGTGATGTCGCGGTAGTTGGTGACGATGGCGCCCACCGACGGATCGTCCAGCAGGTTGGTCGCCACGCCTTCGAGCCAGATCCAGTGTCCTTCCTTGTGCCGGCGGCGCCAGATCACCGGGATGGGTTTGCCCGGATTGGCGATGAGCTGCTCCACGGCGCGCCCGATGACTGGCAGGTCGTCCGGGTGCGTGAACTCGAGCCCGTTGCGTCCCACGAGTTCCTCGGGCTGGTACCCTTCGACGTGCGCCACCGCGGGCGATAGATAGAGGATGCGGTTGTCGCCGTCGATGAGCGCGATGCTGTCGGAGCCGTGTTCGATGAGCGCGCGGAAGCGGCGCTCGCTCTTCTCCAGGGTCTCGTTCGCGCGCGCGAGGTCCGCCGTGCGTTCGGTGACGCGCTGCTCCAGCTGCTCCTTCGCATCGCGCAGTTCCTGCGCGGCATGAACCTGCGCAGTGACGTCGCGCGCCGTAGCGAACATGAGGCCGCCGCGCGGCATGGATCGCCAGGAAAGCGTCCGGTAAGTGCCGTCCTTGTGCTGGAACCGTCCGACGAACTCATCGATGCGCCGGCCCTGTCCGAGCTGCAGTTGCACGGTCTCGGCCGCACGCGCGCGATCGTCGGGATGGATCATCTTCATGTACGGGATCGCGAGCGCTTCCTCGACGGTGTAGCCCAGCATGTCGGTGACGGCGGGGCTCACGCGCTTGAACATGCCGTCGCCGGCGGCAATGACGAACAAGTCGATGGACAGGTCGAAGAACCGGTTGAGTTCGCCTTCGGCGCGCTCGCGGCCGGCGAAGTCGCGACGGATGGCGAACAGCGCCATGCCCACGAATATCAGCGCCAGTGCGCTGCCGCCGACGATCACCGTCTGCGTGAGATTGGAGCTGCGATGCGCTTCCTTCTCGCGCGCGTTGAGCAGCTGGATCTCCGCACTCTTCATCTCCTGCGCGAGCTGACGCACGCGCGCCTGCAACTGCGCGCCCGGGCGGTTGGGCGCCTGCACGAGCCGGTCCTGCACGGCGGGCATGCCACCGCTGCGCCGTACCTCGAGCAGCTCGGCGCTGTGCGCGATCCGTGCGCGCACGGCCTCGGCCAGGTCGTCGGCGCGTTTGGCTTGCGACGCCTCGCCACGAACCGAGTCGCGGAGCTGCTGCACGAGTCCGTCGACACGTCCCGTCGCGCGCGTGTAGTCGGCGGCGAAGGGTTCATCACCGGTGATCAGGTATGCGCGCAGCGCGGATTCGGTTTCCCAGGTCGTGGCCACCAGCGAATCGATGTTGGCCATGACGAGATGCGAACGCGTGACGAGCTGCGAGTTCGCGTTGAGCCGCACCACCGACAGGAAGGACACGATGCCGATGGCGCCGAGGAAGGCGACCGCGATCGCGAAACCCAGGCGAACCTTGCGTTCGGTGGTCTCGGCGCGTTTGCCCGCGCCTTCACGCCGCGCAGTCTCTCGCCAGCGCGTGAGCTCACCGAACAACACGCTGATCAATACACCCACGAGCAGCAGCAGCACCCAATGCGCGAACGCCAGCGGGGAGCTGAACGTGAAGGAGCCCACGGGCGGCGCGAAGTAGTAGGCGGTGAGGGCGCCCACGACCGCGGTGGCTAACAAGCCCGGGCCCAGGCCGCCGATGTACGCGCTGATGAGGATGGGGAACAGGAACAGGATCAGGAACGACTGGCCGCCGTCCCAGGGCCGCATGCCGAGACGCAGCAACAAGGTGACCACACAGAGCGCGACCGCGATGGCGTAAGGCCGCCAGCGTGGCGTCGATCGCATCGGCTCCTGGGTCTTTGTTTGCACTGTCAGAGCCTAATCTCAGCCGGTGGCGCGGGGAAGGGCTTCGCCCGCGGCGGGCAACGTCCGGGCGCTCACCGGCAGGTCGATCCAGAACGTGGAGCCGCGTCCGACTTCGGATTCGTATCCGATGCGGCCCTGCATGTGTTCCACGAATTGTTTGGCGAGATGCAGGCCGAGCCCGGTGCCGCCTTTCTCACGCGTAGTCGAGGAATCCGCCTGCGAGAATTTCTCGAAGATGCGATCGCGGAAGTCGTCGGGGATTCCCGGGCCGTCGTCGCGCACGTTGATGCGGATGGAGCCGCCGCGCAGCTCTGCCCAGACGCGAACCGTTCCGTTCGCCGGTGAATACTTCACCGCGTTGGACAGCAGGTTCGACATCACCTGCACGAAGCGGTCGGGATCCACGTTCACGTGGCAGGAAGGATCGGCAGGCTGGACCTCGAGGCGCACGTTGAACTTGCGTGCGTATCCCTCGTTCGCGGTCACCGCCTGCTCGATCACCGCCGCGGCGGGCAGCGACCGCATCTCGAAGCGCATCTGTCCCGCCGAGAATTTCTCGATGTCGAGGATGTCGTTGATGAGCAGCATGAGCCTTTCGGCATTGCTCTGTGCGATTTCGAGCAGGTCCTTGACCTTCTGCGGCAGGCTGGCGGACAACGCGCCGAGGATGAGGCCCAGCGATCCGCGGATGGAGGTGAGCGGCGTGCGCAGCTCGTGACTCACGACGGCGGTGAACTCGCTCTTGATGCGCTCGACTTCCTTGCGGACGCGGATGTCCTCGATGACGCCGAGGAAGCCGGTGATCGCGCCCTGGTCGTCGCGCAACGGCGTGATGACCACGCTCACCGGGAAACGCGAGCCGTCCTTGCGCACGAAGGTCCACTCGCGAGTCTCATAACCCCGGCGCAGCGGCAGCTCGGTGAAGATCCGCGGCCCGACGGGAATGTCCACGCCGAGTTCGGCGGAAAGGCTGCGTGCGCGCTCTTCGAGTTCGCCGGGGTCGAGGAAGATGGGTATGGCGCGGTGACCGATGACCTCCCGCGCCTGGTAACCCAGTGCCTGTTCAGCGGCGCGATTGAACGTGACGATGCGGTAGTCGGGGTCGATTGCGATCACGAGGTGCGCGGAGCTTTCGATGATGCCGGCGTTCAGCGCCAGCGACTTGGCGAGATGCGCCGATTTGAGCCGCGAGATCAGGATGTAGCGCACCGAGAGCGCGGCGAGCGCGGCCACCAGCAAGCCGGCCACGAGGACCAGCGGCGGCAGCGAAGACTCCTGCGCGGCGACGAACGCCGCCGTCGGCGCGACGCTCAACGTCCAGACCTGGTCCTCGATCTGCAGCGAACGCTCGAGCCCCCCGGGCATGGCGCGCGTCTCGGGCCGGGCGTTCGTGTAATACGCGCGCCCGCCGTGCAGGACGGTGGTGGTGAAATCGTCCGAGCTCTCGACGCGCATGGCCGCGGTGAAGAAGTCTTCGATCGCGAACACGCCCGCCATGAAGCCGTCGAACTCGCCGCGGCGGCTCAAGGGTAGGTAGACGATGAACGCGGGATACCCCTGCACCAGGTCGATCGGCGGGGTCAGCGTGGCCCGGCTGCGTTCGGCGGCGCCGCGCAGGGCGGCGGAGCGCTGCTCGTCGAACGTCACGTCGAGGCCCACGGCCGATTCGTTGCCGGTCTGCGGCTCCACCCAGCGAACGCGGTAATCCCGGTCTATCCACTCGAGCGCGCGCAGGCCCGGAAGTTGCGTCACGTGATTGATGGCGTCGGCGCGCCACAGCTCGAGCGGCGTGCCGTCGGCCGAGTTCCATCTCGCCGCCATGCGGGCAATCGAGGCGACGCGTTCCGTCGCCTGGTTGCGCAGCACCGACTCGATCTTTCGTGTTTCGGTGAGCACCTGCTCCTGGACGAACGCGATCTCCTGCGCGCGCAGTTTCGAATACAGCGTGAACGATCCGACGGCGATGACGACGAACACCAGCGCCGGCACGGCGAACCGCCGCTCGCCCACCATCTGCTCGATGTATTCGACACGCCGGACCGTGAGCACGATGAGCAGCAGCGCCAGCAGCGCCGTGAACAGCAGGCCGCCCGTGAGGATGTACAGCGGGTTGGTGGATCGCTCGGCGCGCTCGAAACTCGGCGTGCTCTCCCAGACGAGCAGCCATTGCCGCTGCATGATGGGCAAGGTCCGCCGCACGGTGAACGCCGGCGCCGCTTCGGTGGAGTCGCGACCCGCGTAGATCAGCGACTCCGCCGTTTCGTCGTTGCCGTCGTAGATCCGCAGCCGGAAGTCCGAGCTCTGGCTGTGCGTCAGCCCCTCGAGGAAGTGGCTGGCGATGAATGGGGCATACGTCCAGCCGCGCAGGGCTTTGCGCCGCTGTTCGATCGTGAGCGTGGGCAGGTCCCGGTGGTAGACGGGATACAGCAGCAGGAAACCCGGCGAACGCTTCTCGTCCTGCACGAGCACGACGCGGCCGGTCATCGCGGTGAAGCCGGAATCGCGGGCGCGCTGCGCCGCCTCGAACCGGTTGCTCTCGAACGCGATATTGAGGCCGAGGGCCGCGCGGTTGGAGCTCTCGGGTTCGACCAGCGAGATGATGTAGTTAGGACCGGCCCCGGAGGAGGGATGCACCTGGAACGCGGGCGCCTGGTCCGCGCGCATGGTCGCGATGAATTGCGGCAGGTCTTTCTCCTCGACGCGCTCCACCCAGCCGAGGCCGTTGATGCCGGGGAAGTTCTCGCGCACCCGGACCGTCTCGACGTACGTGCGCCACTCGTCCCGCGACACGTCCTGCGAACCCTGGATGAAGCCGGCGGCGCCGAGCAGCGCATTGCCATACGACTCGATGCGGCTCTGGAGCGCCTTCTCGCTTTCGATGGCCAGCGTCTGGAACTTGGCCTCACCGCGTTGGTAGTCGTTTTCGGTAGTCGCCTTCCAGGCGTAGAACGTGAGGGACAGCGGCAGCAACAGGAGCAGCATGTCGCCGAAGGGCAGGCGGCCGATCGGCGTGCCACGCCACCGCAGGCCTGCGCGGCTGCCCGGCGCGAGCAGCACGAGCGGCATGAACATGAGTACGCCGAGCGTGTCGCCGGACCACCATGCGAGCCAGTTGGAGAGCAGATCCGAGACGGCGACGATGTTCAGCGAGTACAACGTGCCGACGCCGATCGTCGCGGCAACCACGCAGTTGAGAGGGCCCGTGAGCACGAGCACGGCGATGACCTGGCGGATCTCGGTGAGCTCGAGCGGCAGTCCGATGACGCGCTTCACGAGCAGCAGCCCGGTGAGGGCCTGGATAGTCGATCCGGTCGCGATACACAGTGCGGCGAGCGTCTGGTCGGTCCACCAGTCTTCCCCGGCGAAGACGCCGGAGTTCCAGGCATTGAGCACGAAAGAGCCCAGCAGCACGCCCGGCCAGAGCCTCGCGCCATGCGAAAGCAACATGCCGACCGCAATGCCGGAGGCCGGCCAGATCAGCGTCGCGTAACCGGGTGGTACGGCCAGCAACAGGCCGAGCTTGCCCGTGAGCATGTAAAGAGCCGCGAGCGCCGCGACCCGGAGGCAGTAGATAGCGACCATGTCGTCTGCTATTAACCCTTAGGACATTCTGCAGCCGGGGCGCGAACGCGCGCCAGTGCATAGAACTCGATTTACCAATACGTTAGCTTGCAACGCGTCGCAACTGTCTCATGAGAAGTACATCGCAATGCCTTACGAAGACGACATCAACAGCGGGGTCATCACCACGCGCCTGAAGGTGCTGGGCGCCGATGTCCCGCTCTCCGTGCTCATCGTGGACGACGACGATCTCGAGAGGGCGCTGATCGGTGGGCAGCTCGGAGAGCGTGGCATCCGCGTGGGTGAGGCCCGCGACGGCGCCGAGGCGCTGGAGCGGTTGCGCAAGGAGACCGTACCGGTGGTGGTGGTGGACTGGCACATGCCGGTCATGGACGGCATCGAGTTCACGGAACGATTCCGCGCCGAACTACCCGGCGACACCTACGTGATCATGTTGACCTCTCGCAAGGAGGACTTCGACTACGAGCGCGGTTATCGAGCGGGCGTCGACGACTATCTGACCAAGGGCGTGCGCCAGCCCGAACTCATCGCGCGCATCCATGCCGGCTTGCACACGCATTCGCTGCGCGTGCAACTGCGCGAAGCGCGCGCCGCGCTGGCGAAGTTCTCCAAGTGACGTGAATCCTCCGGTCAAAACTCCGGAAGCGGCGGTGAGCCCGTCGGCGGATGAGTCCACCATCACGCTGATCCAGCCGATGCTGCGCGATCTTGCTCCGCGGGTGCTGCTCGTGGACGACGACGAGATCATGGTGGAGCGCCTGCGGGACCTCGTGACGGCCGCGGGATATGAAGTGTCCACCGCCGCGAGCGGTGAGCAGGCGCTCGAAGTGTTGCGCAAGGAGTTCGCGCCCATCGTGATCCTCGACCGGAACATGCCGGGTGGCATGGACGGACTGGAGCTGTGCCGCGCCATCCGCGACGGCAGTCACTACCCGGGCTACGTCTACATCATGCTGTGCACCGCGCACGACACCGAGAGCGAGATCCTCGCGGGCCTCAACGCCGGCGCGGACGATTACCTGAGCAAACGCGCTTCGGGCGCGCAGCTCATCGCGCGGCTGGCGTGCGCGCGGCGCATCCTCACGCTCGAATCCTCGCTCAAGCAGGTCATCGAAGAACGCCGGCGCATGGCGATGACCGACGTGCTCACGGGCGCGCACAACCGGCGTTATTTCATGAACCATCTGCGCCGCGAGCTCAAGCGCATGCGGCGCTTCGGCGGCGAGATCTCCCTGCTGCTGTTCGACATCGATCACTTCAAACACATCAACGACCGTCACGGCCACGCGGCGGGCGACGCGGTGCTCATCGAGTTCGTTCAGCGGCTGATGAAATGCCTGCCGCGCGAATACGACTGGTGCGCGCGGCTCGGCGGCGAGGAGTTCGCCGTGGTGCTGCCGCAGACCGACATCCCCGGCGGCGTCGTCGTGGCGGAGAAGATCCGCCATGCGCTCGCGGTCCGGCCCATCATGGCGGTACCGAGTGGCATCGAATGCACCGTGAGTGTGGGCGTGACGGGGCTGTCGGCGTTCGCCGATCGGGGCGCAGTCACGGTCGAGCAACTGCTGAGCCGCGCCGACGACTGTCTGTACAACAGCAAGAAGCTCGGGCGAGACCAGGTCACGGTGGATGTGCTGCCGAAAGAGGCGCCGAAATCATGAGCACACAGCCGCTGGCGTCTCTGCTGTACGTCGATGACGACGACGACATCCGCGAGATCGTCGAGATGTCGCTGGGGCTAGACGGCAGCCTCAAGGTCAGTTCGAGCCCGGGCGGCGAACACGCGCTGGCCGTCATGCGCAGCGAACGTCCCGATCTCGTGATGCTGGATGTGATGATGCCGGGCATGGACGGCCCGGCGATTCTCGAGCGGATGCGCGCGGATCCTGATCTCGCGCACATCCCGGTCATCTTCATGACCGCCAAGACCAATCCCCAGGAAGTCGCGAAGTTCCGCGGACTCTCGGCGATCGGTGTGCTCGCGAAGCCTTTCGATCCGATGACTCTGGGTAGTCAGGTGAAAGCGCTATGGAACGCAAAATGAACGAGCCCACACGTGAAGAAAAAGCGGCGGCCGCGCAGGCCCGCATGGCCGAGCTGGCGGCGAAGTTCGTCGACCGCTCGGTCGGCGACCTCGTCACGCTGCGCGCGGGGTTACGCAAGATTGCCGACGGTGACGCCGGGCCGCTGGAGGAGCTGCGCCAGCTTTCGCATCGCATGGTCGGTACAGGCGCCACGTTGGGTTTCGAGACCGTCGCGCAGAAGGCGTACGACCTCGAGACGCTGGCCGAAGGTTGCGCAGCGGGAGGTTTGCCGGATGCGGATCTCCAGGCCCGGTTTGCTTCGGCGCTGAACGCACTGGAAGCCGAGCTGCAGCGGCTCCGGAAGTAGTTCAGTTGTCGTGCGCGGCGACCAGCGCTTCGACATCTTCGTAGCCCAGCGAATCCACATCCAGCAGCTCTTCGGCGATCTTCTCGATCAGCGGCCAGTCCGCGTCCAGTAGTTCGAGCGTGTCGCGGCTCGCCTGCACGAACTGATCGGCGTCCAGCATGAGGCCGGCCAGCGATTCGCGATCGTCCAGCGCTTCTTCGTCGGCGAACACCTCGTCGAGCTCGCGGCGCGTGATCCGCGCTTCCGCGCAGGGTCCGGCCAGCAGCACGATCGCCAACAGCTCGCGCGGCACCTCGATGTCACCCGACGCCTGCAGCTCACCCCACTCGAGCTGGCCTTCGAGTTCGAGGTCGTAGTCCGGCTGCGCGGTGACGTGATCGAAGATCAGGCCGGTGCGGATGGCGGCCACGGCATGCGCGGCTTCGTGGATGGCGGTGATGCGGGCTTCGTCCATGCACTCTTTATATCTACCGCGGCGGCATTGGGGCAAACTCGCGCTCCCATGCTGCTCGAGATCTCGACTACACATTCTCCCGCCACCGATCTGGGATTCCTGCTGGAAAAGCATCCGGCGCGTGTCCAGGACTTCGAGATCGCGGGCGGCAAGGCCACGGTGTTCTATCGCGAGGCCACCGAGGCTAGATGT
>JBKPPO010000255.1:0-21606 GCA_046733635.1 Pseudomonadota bacterium
GTCGAGTCTTTTCCTTCGCTGTCGAGGGACCAGCGCCGGCCGTGTTCATCCAGGCGGAACTCGCTGCAGCGGGTGTCCACACGCGTCTCGCCTTCGACACCGGAGACTCGAGCGATCGCGACATACCCCAGGCGATCCGCAGAGCGTTGCACCTCGAGGCGATAGTGATCGCCTGCGGACAGCCGCTTCACTGCGAGCCCGGCCGGAGACTGGGCGAACGCCTGTGCGTCATCCGCGTACACCGCGGCTTCCGCGAAATGTTTGTCCTGCGCCGCCTGCACCGCGAGCAGCGCGTCCACTGCGGCATCGCGCCGTTCGCGCAGTTCATGGTTTCGCCAGAGCGGCACCGCCACGGCGGCCAGAACCACGAGCGCAACCAGGCCCGTGAGGATCTCGATCACAGTGAAGCCGTTCGGCGGAGGTGCTCTGGCCGTCATGGTCGCGGCAGTCGTTGCCAGGCCAGGCGGCGCCACTCGCCCGCGCGCAGGCAGCGCGTGCCCGGCAAGGCGGGTTCGCATGCGGAGGCCATCGCGGGAAAACTCACCGGCACCACGTGCATCACGATCGCGCGTTGACGGTCCCAGGCGCCGCGGGAAGCGTGGCCGGTGCTCAGGATCTCGAAGTGCGCCCCCGCGAGCGACTCATGCGGCTCTTGTGGCAGCCCGAGCTCGAAGCCGAGGAAACGTGTGCTGGTTTCGAATCGCGCTCGCGATCCGGGTAGTGAGGCGTCGATGTCGCCGGAATGCGGGCCGGAGACGGTGGTGGGATCGGAAGCGGTCACGATACGGCTGAGGGCGGATTCGATGCCGGCGCTCGCGGCGGACGCGGCATTCTCGCGAAACCGGTCGTTGTGCGCCAGTTGCAATTCCACGCGCGCGGCACCGGCGCCCGACAGCGCGAGCAGCATCACCAGCGACAACAGGATGAGGCCGACGATCAGGACGCTTCCGCGGGACGAGGTCACGGATTGCGCAGGGTAACGAGGCGTTGCATGAGCACGCGGCGTTGTGCCGCCTCGGCGGCGCCCGGAGTGAAATGCGTGTTGGCATAGTGGAGCGCGCGATCATCGTGATACCCGGACTCGGTGACGTCCGCGCGCACGCGCAACCACAGCCGCACGGCGACCACGCGTTCTTCCGGCGCGAGCGGCGCGCCTGCGGCCGCGGTGCGAAAACGGACTTCGCCCGAGTCCTCACGCGCCACCCGCAGTTCCACCTGCAGGTCTTCGACACCCGGCATGACCTCTTCGTCGCGAAACTGCGCGGAGCCACGCGATTCGGTGAGCGCCTTCACGCGTAGCGCGGGCCAATCCGGACGATCCACCGAGCCGTTCGCGATGTAGTACGTGCGCACTTCCAGGTCGCGAACCTCGTGCACGTCATCGAGCGGTCCGGGCGCGAGTCCGTCGGCGAACAACATGAGCGGAATCGTGCTCATGGCCGTGGAGTACACCTGGAGTCGTCCCGCTCGAGGCGCCGAGCGTTCGGCCGACGCATGCCGCAGGGTGAGGGTATCGGCCGTGGCGCTGGCGCCTCGCGCCGTGGCCGCCGGAAGGCAATCGAAGGCGTCCGCGGCCGCCGGATAGCCGTTGTCCGAACCCGTGACGGATCGCGCCAGATCCACCGCGAAATCGGCGCCGCAGTCCCGCGCGCCCGGTGGCAGCGCAGAGGCGAGCTGCACGGCGTCGGCCGGACGGAAACCGTAGAAGCCTGCGTGTTCGATGTCCGAGGCGATGACGTCGAGTGCCTGGCGAGCGGCGTCCTGCACGCGCGTGAGGCTTTCGTGTGTGGCGTAGTCGTGGCGGCAGCGCTGCAGCACCAGCACGAAGGCGGCGAGGAGCCCCAGACCGAGTCCCACGGCGACCAGGATCTCCACGAGGCTGAATCCAGCGGAGCGTCGTTGCCGATGAACGCGCACGCTTCAGCCCGCCACCGGCGTCTGCGCGAACACGGTCAGGGGGACCTCCAGTGTCGCGACCTCTCCCTGGGCGTCAGAGTCTCGCAAGCGGAGCGAGATGAGGTATCGACCCGGGCTCGCGGGGCCGGTGGCGGGCAGGAAATCGATGGAGGCTCGGGGGTCCCTCCCGGGAAACAGTCGTTCCGCGGCTTGCTGGAACGCCGCGAGTTCCGCGGCGCCTTCCGATCCCGGTGTGAGCGAGAACCGCACCCCGGCGAGCAGGTGCAGGCGTACGTTTTCGGCGGCATCGGCGACCAGTGCTGTCGCCGCACTGGCCATGAGAGCCCGGCTCTGCTCGCGCAGTCCCGCGAGCAGCAGCCCGGCCGAACCGAGCAATCCCACGGACAACACCGCGAGCGCCACCAGCACTTCCAATAGCGAAAGGCCGCGTTCCGAGCTCAGGCGACGCATGCGTCCCCCGCAGGTCGATCCACACGTGCGCGGCCGCCCTGACTGATCACGATGGCGCGTGGCGAGGCGATCCGCTGGCGATCGCAAATAGTTAGAGTGCCGGTGCTCGCGGAGAACGAGTGCGGCCAGAACCGGAGCTGTGAACGGGTGGCGTGGACCTCGATGTCCGGCGGCAGGGATTGCCCGGCCAGCGGCTCACGGGCTGCGCCCGATTCGAGGAAAGACCGCCATGCGGTGCCAGCGCGCGCCGCACCCAGGCAACCTCCGGAGGCATCCGCGATGCAGAACATGCCGGGACGCGACTCCAGGATGCTGGCGGCGCGCGATTGCTGCAGCCCGGCCAGCAGATCGAAGGTGGCCGTGCGAACCGCGGCCTGCCGCTGGCTGGCCCGGAAGCTCGGAACCGACATCCCCGCGAGCAACGCCAGCAGCGCCAGGCCGATACACAGCTCCGCCATGGTGAGCCCCCGGCTGTGTCCGCGGCTGTGCCTCTCGCTGCTCCGGGGAAGTTTCATGCCCCGATTCTGTGGCGCGCGAGGAGTAGGGGTGATGTCGCAAAACCGCTGTATTCGTGGTGTTTTGCGTTGCCGGCGCAGGGACGGCGCGTATACTCGCGGCCATGTCAATGACGGAACTCGATAACGGTGTCGTCGAGAACCTCAGCCAGCGGCTCCTGGGCCACGGTGTCCGGCCCACCGCTCAGCGGCTTCGTATCGCCTCCCTGTTACTCGGACGCCCGCAGCACCTCTCGGCCGAGCAAGTACTCGCCGGCCTGCGAAATCAGGGCATGCGCGTCTCCAAGGCGACGATCTACAACACACTGAACCTGTTCGCGGCCTCGGGCCTGATCCGGCAGTTGTCCGTGGGTGACGATCGCTGCTGGTTCGATTCGAACACCGACGCGCACTACCACTTCCACGACCTGGACTCGGGCGCTCTCATGGACGTCTCGGTTCGCGACGTGGAGTTCCAGCGCTTGCCGGAGCCGCCGCCCGGCATGCAGGTCGACGGCATCGAGCTCATCATCCGGCTGCGTCGCAAATCGGCCGCCTGAACCGCCGCAAGAGCCGGTTTCCAGAGAAATTTTCAGCCTGCCGGAGCTTCCCAGACCCTCCGGCCGCCATTAGAATGCGCGCCCTCCAAGGCTAAGGTTCCAAGCCCTCTTAGCTCAGCTGGTAGAGCACCTCATTCGTAATGAGGGGGTCATCTGTTCGAATCAGATAGAGGGCACCACTTCCGGTGAACGAGCACCTCCCCAAGAACTCGTTGTGGATCCGCGTCCTCTCGCGAGTTCCGCTTTCCATCTGGTACCCGATCGCGCGTTTCCTCGCCTGGATGGCCTGGAAGGTCACGCCTTACCGCCGCCACGTCGTGCTCGCGAATCTCCAGGCCAGCTTTCCGGAATGGGATCCGGCCCAGCGTGAAATCGTGATCCGCGACTACTACCGCGGCTTCGCGGACATGCTGGTGGAGACCATGCGCAGCCTCCGGCTCACACCCGAAGAATTGCTCGAGCGCGTTCGCCTGCTGAATCCCGGCATGGTGCGCGACGAGATCGCAAAAGGCCGGCCGGTGCTGTTGGTCGCTGCCCACCAGGCGAACTGGGAGTGGATGCTGCTGGCCCTGTCGACGCAACTCGGCGTCCCCGTGGACGCGGCGTACAAGCCGCTCGTCGACAGCTGGGCCGAGATCGAGATGCGCAAGCTCCGCAGCCGGCTGGGCGCACGGCTCATCCCCGCGCAGGAGTTGTTGGGCGACATCATCCGCCAGCGCAATGCGCCGCGCGCCATCGCCATGGTCGCCGACCAGGAGCCCGTGACGAGCGAGCGCAAGCAGTGGATCCGCTTCCTCAATCGCGACACCGCGTTTTTCCTCGGGCCCGAGGAGATCACGCGCGCCACGAAATACGCATCGTTCTTCGTGAAACTGCGGCGCGTGTCGCGTGGCCACTATGAGGTCGAGTTCGTGCCGCTGGCGCGCGCGGCCGAACCGCTCGAGAGCGGCGAGCTGACCGGCCGGTACGCGCGGCTCGTGGAAGAACAGATCCGTTCGGCTCCCGCCGACTGGCCCTGGTCGCACAAGCGGTGGAAGCTCAAGAAGCCGCTGTACGGCAACTAGCGACGCGCTTCGACTAGTTTGGCAGCGCGCGATTTGACCTAACACGGCTGCGCGGGCGCGAGTCGCCCGGTCCGTACGTCGCCGCCCGGCGACGACGATGTCGCTGGCGGGAACCCGTAACGTGTTCCCCACGATGACCAACCACGGCGACCATGAAACTCCCGCTACGTTGCTCGCGCCGCTGGCGCGGGGCCTCGTCCGACGCTCTCTCGAAATCCTGTCCCTGTCGATCCACGACGACAAGGGGCGGCCGCTCTGGTCGAGCGGCGATTTCCTGCTCGCGGAGGATCATGCGCTGATCGCCGAAGTGGTCGAGGAATCGTGCATCGAGATTGGGCATGACGTGCGTGGGCCAGACTGCGGCCTGTGGTGGGAGAGCGCAGATACCGCCCGCGCACGTTGTGCCCTGCCTGTTCATGAGCACGGCGAATTCCGCGGCGTACTGCTGCTGGCGTTCGCGGGGCTCACCTGCGGCGATGAAGATCGCGTGGCGCGCGTGGCCGAACTCGAACCCGTGCTGCCCGTGATCGCGCGCGCGATCCGATTGTTGAGCCCGGTGGCGGCGGATGAGGCGCATCCTGAGGCGACCTCGTCCGCCGCTTCCCTTGCGGATGAGGACATCGTCCTGGCCACGCTGGAATTCGCGAGCGCGGGGCCCGACGACACGCTCGCGCAGGATCTGGCGCTGCTGGCGCGCGAAGAGCGGCTCATGACGCTGATCGACTCGGCGTTGCGCAACGACGAGTTCGAACTCCACCTGCAACCCATCGTGAGCCTGCGCGAGGATCCGGCGGCCGGCAGTGGCCCGCTGATCGTCGAGGTGCTGCTCCGTCTGCCTTCGCAAGAGCTCGGCGTGCTCGCCTCGCACCAGTTCCTGGACACCGCGGAGCGGAACGGAAGGATGCCCGCCATCGACCGCTGGGTGATCCGCGCGCTGCTCGTCTGGATGCAGCGCAATCGGGAGCGCTGGGCCGACGCGAACGCGGTGTTCTCCGTGAACCTCTCCGGCAAGTCGGTAGTGCGACCGGACTTCCGCGACTATCTCGCGAGCTGCCTGGACAAGTCCGGGCTGCCGCTGACCTCGCTGCGCTTCGAGGTCTCGGAGCTCGACATGAGCCTGGCGCCGCAGGAGTTCTCGGCGCTCGCGCGCGCGCTCATCGATCGCGGTTGCGAGGTTTCGGTGGACAACGCGGGCACGGGAACCGGCCGCTTCGAGTTCCTGCGCGAAGTGAACGCGGACACGCTGAAGATAGACGGCTCGCTGGTGCAGGGCGCCTCCGATGACATCGTCTCGCGAGCTCGCATCAACGGTCTCGTGCACATGGCGGACACGCTGGGCATGCGTACGGTGGCCAGCCAGGTCGACACCACCGTGAAGTTGCGCGCCGTGACGCAACTCGGCGTGGACTACGTACAGGGCAACCGCCTGCACGAGCCCGAACACATCGACGCCTTCGATTTCATCGAGTGCGGCATCCAGCGGCCATTGCCGCCGAGCCTGAGCGCGTGAGGCCGGCGCGTAGGACGCGCCTCGCGAACAACGCGGTACTTCACCGCTGGGGCGGGGCAGGACCGTACGTGCAAGGTGCCGCATGGCTAACAGGAAGAGAACGAAGCGCAAGGCTCCGTGGAATCGGGCGGCGCCCAAGGAAAGCACGCACCGCAAGCTGAGTCCGCGCCGCAAGGCATCGGCCAAGGCACGCGCGAAACGCGCCGGCAGACCTTACCCCAACCTGGTGGACAACATGCGCGCCGCGGCGAAAGGGCCGCGAAAGAAGAAGCGGGCGCGGAAGCGCAAGAAGTCGCGCGACAGTTCCTAGGCCGCGGTCGTGGGGAAACGCGTGCGGGCCTGGTAGACCCGCAGGATGTCCGCCGCGAACTCCGCGAACACGCGCACCTTGGCGAGATGTTGCGTGGCGCGTGGATAGACCACGCTGAACGGTGGGCCTTCACAGGAATACTCGCGCAGGATCTCCACGAGCCTGCCTTCCGCCAGCGCCCGGCCGAGCAGCAGGTCCGTGGTCTGGATGATTCCCTGTCCTTCGAAGGCCGACATCAACAAGGGCTCCGAGGTGTTGAACGACAGCGCGAAGTTCAGCTTGAGCTTCTGCGTACCGTCCTTCCCGTGCCTGAACTTCCACTCCGAGGGGCGAGAGGTATCGGTGCGCAGATAACCGATGTTGCGGTGATTGCGCAGATCCGCGGGCGTGCGCGGAACTCCGTGCGCGGCGATGTACGCGGGCGAAGCGCAGGTCACGAAGCGTGAGCTGGCGATGCGTCGGGCGATCAGGTCGGGCGTCTTCACCTCGCCGGATCGCAGCGCCACGTCGATGTGTTCCCCGATGAGATCCACGTATCGGTCGTTGAAGCGGATCTCGAGCGTGATCTCCGGATATCGCGTCGTGAAGGCAGGCAGGGCGGGCAGCAGCAGATAGCGCCCGAAGGCCACGGGCATGTCGACGCGCAGCTTTCCTTGCGGCCGCGCTCGCGCATGCCGCATCTCGTCGTCAGCGGCCTGGAGCTCCGCGAGGATGCGTTTGCAGCGCTCCAGGTAAACGGCGCCTTCCGGGGAAACCGTAACTTTTCTTGTCGTACGGTGAAGTAAACGTGTACCGAGGTGCTTTTCGAGCTGGGCAACATAGCTCGAAGCCATGGCGCGCGACATGTCCATCGCGTCCGCCGCGCGCGCAAATGAGCCCATTTCCGCGACCTGGGTAAACACCCGCATTCCCTGGAGCTGGTCCATGGCGCGGGATTGTAAAGCAAGGCCGGACAATGAATTTTGGTTTGTCCGGTTTTTCGAAAGGGAACCGTCGGTTAGCTTGCAGTCACCCACTGCAAGGTTTTCGTGAATCTGGAGATTCGTATGTTCGTCGTCGACCGTTCAGCCCTCGCCGTGATCCTGCCGCTGGTGTTGCTGGTGGCCGTGGTGTTGTGGTCCAACCGTCCCGCCGAACCGGTGGTAACCGGCGTGGCCGGGCAGGGCGCCCGCGAAGAGCGGGCGCCGGATCGCACTCAGACGGTAGCCGCCAACTTGCCTTCCAGGTGACGTGACAGCTCGGCGATCGTCGGAAAGTCGAACAGCTCGGTGAGGTCGACCATCCCGGGGTAGAGCTTGTCTATCTGCTCGTGGATCTCGATGAGCTTGAGCGAACTCGCGCCGATCTCGAACAGGTTGTCGTCCACGCTGATGTTGCGGTTCAACGCCGCGTCGCAGATGTCCTTGATGCGCCGCTCGATCTCGCTACTGGTCAGCTTCGAGCCACCGGCCGCCTCCAGTTGCGAGCGAAGTGCATCGAGCTCCGCGAGCTCCGTGGCGTACACGCCGTTCATGTAATCCTCTTCGAGCAGGTGACGCTGGATCTTGCCGCTCGTGGTCTTGGGGATGCGCTTCACCGGCACCACGTGCGCCACTTCGAGGCCTGTGTGTTCGTTCACCAGCCGGGCGATCTGCGAGGCGAGGGGCAGGAACTCCTTCATGTCCATGCGATGCAGGACGAACAGGATGAGATCGTCGGTGCTCGCGCCTTTCGCACGCACGCCCGCCGCCACGACCTTTCCGAGCTCCATGTTCTCGGCGCGGATGGCGATGTTCTCGATGTCGTGCGGGTAGTAGTTCTGCCCGTTGACGAAGATGATCTCTTTCGCGCGGCCGGTGATGTAGAGCTTGCCGCCCCGCATGAGGCCGAGATCGCCCGTGCGCAGCCAGCGGATCCCGTTCGAATCCGGGGCAGTGAATCCTTTTGCGTTCGCTTCCGGATTCTCGTAATAACCCTTGGTCACGTTGTCGCCGGCGATGAGCACGTGGCCCACGTGGCCATCGGGCACTTCGTTGTCCGCATCGTCCCCGATGCGCACCTTGCTGTACGGAATGGGCTGGCCCACGGCCATGATGTTCAGCGCATCCGGATGTTCCTTGATGAGCGCCGAGGGCTGTTTGCCCACGGCCAGTTCATGGCGGTTCACCGAAATGAACTCGTACATCTGTCCCGGCGGCTGCGGGAAGCTGACGACCAGCGTCGCTTCCGCGAGTCCGTACACGGGGTACATGGCAGTGCGCGAGAGACCCACGGGCGTGAGGCGCGCCATGAACTCGTCGGCGAGTTCCACGGAGATCGGTTCGGCGCCGTTGTAGATCAGGCGCACCTTCGAGAGGTCGAGATCCTTAACGTCTCGGTCGCCGAGCACCTTGAGGTAGTGGCGATAACCGAAGTTCGGCGAGCTCGTGATCGTGACGCCCTTGCGGGAGGCGAACGTCATCCACAGCAGCGGCCGGCGGATGAACAGCTCCGTCGGCATCACATTGAGGTTCATGCGATGCGCGAACATCATGATGTGCATGCCGATGAGGCCCATGTCGTGGGTCAGCGGCATCCATGTGAGGTTCACGTCGTTCTCGGTCCACTGCGAAGCCTCGCCCGCGCCACGCGCGTTGGTGAGGATGTTGCGGTGGGTGAGCACGATGCCCTTGGGTTCACTCGTCGAGCCCGATGAGAACTGGATGAACGCGGTGTCGTCCGGTTTGACGTCGTGCACCTTGCCGGGCTTCGAGATGTCGCTGACGTTTTCCGCGAAGAACGCGCGCGCCGCCAGGTTGTCGTAGGTGGTTTGTTCGCCGGCGCCGCCCGCGAAACTGCCGATGCGATCCAGCGTCTTCTTGTCCGTATAGATGAACGGGTTGCCCAGCTTCTTCGCGATGCGCAGCAGTTTGTGTTTGTGCTCGTCGCTGATGCCGAGCGCCACGGGCACCGGGACGATGCCGC
Source organism: Pseudomonadota bacterium (assembly GCA_046733635.1). Classification (GTDB taxonomy): domain Bacteria; phylum Pseudomonadota; class Gammaproteobacteria; order Steroidobacterales; family Steroidobacteraceae; genus CADEED01. Next base: position 9,249 of record JBKPPO010000255.1, read on the forward strand.
CGAGCATGCCCGCCCAGAACGCGTCCAGGAACTGCTCGTTGTTGGCGAGATAGATGATCAGCTTGTCGCCGGGCCGGGCGCCGAGCTTCTGCAGATGGAACAGGATGCCGAGCGCGCGATCGTGGAGTTCACCGTAGCTCACAACGCGTTCGCTGGTCTCGGTTTCGAGATAGCTGATGGTGCGCCTGACGCCGCGATTGTTCGCGAGCAGCTCGGCCAGGGTTTCGGCTTTGGTCATCGTCATCGGCGTTCCAGTTTCATCATGAGGGGATGTTTGGTGCGCAGGTTGATCTGCGCCTCGAGCTCGAGTGGTTTGTCGGGCACGTACGTGAGGCGGTACCGGCGGGCCACCTTATATAAGTGCATGTACATTTCATACAAGGCGAGGGATTCCCCGATGCAATGGCGCGGTCCGGCCGCGAAAGGCATGTAGGCGAAACGCGGACGTTCGCTTTCGTGCTCGGCATCGAATCGCTCCGGCCGGAAGCCGTCCGGGTCCTTCCAGTAGCGCGGATGGCGGTGCAGTAGATAGGGGCAGAGCAGTACGTCGGTGCCGGCAGGCACTTCGAAACCGGAGAGCGTGTCGGCGGCGATGGTGCGCCGGCTCAGCAGCCAGCCTGGCGGATACAACCGCAGTGCTTCGTCCACCACGTTCTTCGTGTAAGTCAGCGCTTCCATCTCCGCGAGCGAGGGCTCGGCCTTCTCCGCCGCCGCATCGATCTCCGCGTGCAGCAGCTTCTCGGCCGCGGGATTCTGCGAGAGCAGGTACCAGGTCCAGTTGAGGCCGCTGGCGGTGGTCTCATGGCCGGCCACGATCAGCGTCATGGCCTCGTCGATGAGTTCCTTCTCCGTCATCGGCGCGCCCGTTTCCTTGTCGCGCGCTTCGATGAGCATCTGCAGGAAATCGAAGTGTTCGGTCTTCTCGGCGCGGCGGCGCATCGCGAGCGCGCCCACGAGCTTCGCGAGCTGGCGGAAGCGGTAGGCGAACTTGAGATCGCGCGCGGGTTCCTTCGTCACGATGTCGAACGGATTGCCGCCCATCTCCTTGCCGAGCCGCTCGAGATCCGTGCCGAAGATCGAAAGGAGCACGATCTCCAGGGTGAGCTCGCTCATGTCGTCGGTGATGTTGATGAGCGCGCCCTCGGCCGCCTGCTTCTCCCACTTCGCGATGAAGCGTTCGTTGCAGGCATCGATGAGCTTGTTGAACTCCGTGACCATGCGGCGATGGAACATCGGCTGCATCATGTAGCGCTGGCGTTTCCACAGGTCGCCTTCGCTGGTCATGATGCCGTGGCCGAGCAGGATCTTGACGCGATCCAGGCCCGAGCCCTTGGTGTAGTTCTTGTGGTTCGACACCAGCACGCGTTTGACGTCGTCCGGGTGGTTGATCACCCACATCTCGGCTTTGCGAGCCGGAGAGTAGAACCGGTAGATGTCCCCGTGGCGCTGGAACAGCTCGGTCATCCGATGGATGGCTTCATCATCGGCGCCGATGTCGAACTGCGCCTCCGCCAGAGGGGGCAGGCGCGGGGAATTTTCCTCGTCTTGGGGCGTGGCAGACATGGGCGGCGATGATACAGGGGATCGGCGTAATAGCCGTGGGACGCCGCGTTTGCAGCGGGCAGGCGATTCACCGACAATTCGCGCCTCTTTTTGCCGGCCCAAATCGTGGCAGACGAGCCCCCAAAAGATCAGCAAGCCGCAGGCGGACTGCGCAACACGCTCTACAAGAAGGAAACCCGTTCCAAGCGTCGAATGACGCCGATGCGGCGTTTCGCGTGGCGCATCGTCGCCGCGCTGGGCGTGGGACTCATCAAGATGTTCTGGCGCACCTGCAGGGTGGTGCGCGTGGTGGGTGACGAACATGCGGCGCAGGCCCTGTCGGAGAAGCCGTCGCTCATCCCCGTGTACTGGCACCAGCACCAGCTCTTTTGCGCCAAGTACCTGCTCGATCAATCGCCGCGCGGGCTCAAGCTCGGGTTCCTCATCAGTCCCTCCGTGGACGGCGACATCGGCGTGATGATCGTCTCGAAGTTCGGCGGCCACTCGATTCGCGGCTCCGCCTCGCACACCGGTGCTCGCGCCTTGCGCGACTACTACGATGCGCTGGTGAAGCAGGGCATTTCGCCTTCGATCACGCCGGACGGCCCCAAGGGTCCGCGGTTCGTGTTCAAGCCTGGAGCCATCCTGCTTTCGCAGATGTCGCAGCGTCCGATGCTGCCACTGGCGTTTGCGGCCAGCCGCGCGTGGCTCATCGCCTGGGACAAGTTCGTCATTCCCTGGCCGTTCTCGAAGATCGTGATCGCCGTGGGTGCGCCGCGGCAGGTGCCGCGCACGCTGCAGCCCGCGGCCCTGGAAGCGCTGCAAAAGGAGATGGCCGTGGAGCTCAAGAATCTCTTCGCCACGGCGAGCAATGCGCTGAAGGCCGGCGCATGAGCGTCGATTTCTCCGTGGTCGTGCCCGTGTGCAACGAGGCCGAGAACGTCGAGCCGCTGGTCCGCGAGATCCATGCCGCGATGTTCGCGCGCAATTACGAGATGATCTTCATCGACGACGGCAGCACCGATGACACGGCGCTCATCCTCAAGCGGCTCAAGAGCGAGTTCCCGGCTCTGCGCGTGCTGCGCCATTCGTTTCGCAGCGGACAGAGCGCCGCGGTAGCGACCGGCGTGCGCGCCGCGCGCGCGCCCTGGATCGCCACGCTCGACGGCGACGGCCAGAACGATCCGGCCGACATCCCGAAGCTCATCGCCGAGCGCGATTCGGCCAATGGCCGCGGCGTGCTGCTCTTCATGGGCAATCGCAAGGCGAGCCGCAAGGACACGGCCTTCCGCAAGCTGCAGTCGGCCATCGCCAACGGCGTACGGTCCGGGTTGTTAGGCGACGGCACGCCCGACACCGGCTGCGGCATCAAGCTGTTCTCGCGGGAGCAATTCCTCGAGCTGCCGCGCTTCGATCACATGCATCGTTTCCTGCCGGCGTTGTTCCTGCGGCACGGCGCTCGCGTGGTTTCGGTTCCCGTCAGCCATCGCGCGCGCACCCGGGGCACCTCCAAGTACGGAATGCTCAATCGCCTCTGGGTGGGCATCGTCGACATCTTCGGCGTGATGTGGCTGCGCCGGCGTTACAAACCGGGCCTTCTGGTCCGGGAAGATTGAGGGCAAGCAGATGAGAGGCGTCATCGGCGTTTATTTCGGCATCGTGCTCACTCCCTGGAAGCTCGTGGGGCTCGTGGGCGGACTCATGTTCATGGCCCGCTGGGTCGTGCAGGCCGTGGCCACCCGGCGCGCCGGCAAGCCGACCATCCCGCGCAGTTTCTGGATCATCAGCCTCATGGGCAGCGCGATGGTCACCTCGTATTTCATCTGGGGCAAAAACGACGCCGTCGGCATCCTGACCAATCTGCTGCCGGCTTCGGTGGCGCTGTACAACCTCGTGCTCGACCTCAAGAACGGACGTCCCGGCAACCATGCCTGATATCGGATTGCTTCAGGGCCCGTCGAAGCCGCGTGGCGCCGTGCCCGTACCGCCGCTGCCGCAGGGTGCGACGGACATCGCGGTCGCCCCCTCGGCGGAGAGGGTGGGCGCGGGCGAGGCTGGTGACGCCATCACCGTGCGTCCGCATGCCGCGGTAGTTAGCAGACCCGACGAGCCCGTGGCCGTGCTGAGCGCGCCGGTGCCGGTGGAAGAGGCGCCCGAGATCGAAGCGTCGCGATCGCCGATCGCAGATGAGCTGAATACGGGCGGGGAAGCGCCTGCGCCGGTGGTGGCGCCCGAACCTGCGGTTCAGCAGGACTCGTCGATCGCGCATGCGGCGGCGAACTTCCCTCTGGATGAGCCGGCCTCCCAGCCGGAGGCGCCGCCGCCAGTGCAAGCGCGTGAGACGGCGCCGGTCGTCGAGACGGAGCCTTTGGTCGAACCGGCGCCTTCAGTCGATCCGACGCCGCTCGCTGTCGAGCCTGCGCCGGCCGCCGAACCACCTACTGCCACCATCACGCCTATCCACTCCGCGCCGGCAGCGCCGTCGCCATCCGCAGGGCAGGGCAAGTTCATCCCTCCTGACTCTCTCCGCACGGCACCGCCGCCGATCCGCCTCAGCGACCTCCTGTGGCTGGCGCTGGCCCTGATCGTCATCGTCGGCACGGGCCTGGGCATCCGCGATCCCTGGCCGGCCGACGAGCCGCGATTCGCTTCCCTCGCGCGCGACATGGCTCTGTCCGGTGAATGGCTGTTCCCGCGCGTCGGCGGCGATCTCTATCAGGACAAACCACCGCTGTATTTCTGGCTGCTCACGCTGAGCTACCTGTTGCTCGGCTCGGTGAAGGCCTCGTTCCTCGTGCCCTCGTTCCTCGCCGCGGGCGGCATCCTGTTCCTGGTCTATGACTTCGGCCGCCGCACCGTCAGCCGCGAGACGGGGATCGCCGCCGCGGTGCTCGTCTTGTGCTCGCTGCAATTCACCCTGGCGACGCGCGGCGCGCAGATCGACCCCACGCTCTGCCTGCTCACCACGTTCGCGCTGTACGCGCTCCTGCGGCATCTGCTGCTCGGCGACGGCTGGCGCTGGTATGCCGCCGGAGGCTTCGCTGCAGGTCTCGGCGTGTTCACCAAGGGCGTGGGTTTCCTGCCCATGCTGCTGCTGGTCCCGTTCTTCGTGCTGCGCGGCTTCGGATGGAGGGGCCTCGCGACCGTGGACGCCGGCAAAGCCGGCTGGCGCTGGTGGCTCGCGCCGCTCGCGATGCTCGCCGCGGTCTCGCTGTGGTTCGTGCCCATGCTCATCGCCGTCGCGAATGCCGCGCCCGAGTACGCCGCGTATCGCGACGAGATCCTCTTCAAGCAGACCGTGGGCCGTTACGCCGCGGCCTGGCATCACGTGAAGAGCTGGTACTACTTCCTCGTCGAGGTGATCCCGCCGCTCTGGCTGCCCTGGAGCCTGCTGCTGTTCTGGCTGGTGCCCCGCTACAAAGCCGCCCTCCAGGACCGCGACGCGCGTGTCTGGCTGCCGCTGAGCTGGGTACTGCTGGTCGTGCTGTTCTTCTCGATGAGCCCGGGCAAGCGCGGCATCTACATCCTGCCGGCGCTGCCCGCGCTCGCCATGGCTTCCTTGCCGCTGTTGCCGTCGGTGCTCGCTCGCCGCGGCGTGCGTATCGCAGGATGGGTGCTCGCGATCGGATTCTTCCTGGCCGCGCTGGCGCTCGCCGTCGGCCATGCGGTGGGCGCGAAGTTCGCGGTGGAAGCGATCTCCGAAGCCAATCTCGACGGCGCCACCGCGCTGTATGTGTACCTGGCGCTGTGCGGTATCGGTCTGCTGATCGCCCGCGCGCGTCAGCCCCTCGCAGCCTGGCCCGTGGCGCTGGGCGCTCTGACCGTCACGTTCTCGTATTTCATCGCGCCCGCGATGAACGGCGAACGATCCGGCGGCGACTTCACCCGCGAGGCGCTGTCGCAGGTGAAGGCCGATGAGACGCTGGGCCTCGTGGCCTACAAGGAGCAGTTCCTGCTGTACCTCGACCGGCCGACGGTGAACTTCGGTCATCGACGCTGGCAGGAGGGGCCGCAGGAAGCCTTCGATGCGGCCGCCTGGCTCAATGCCGCGCCCGATCGGGTGCTGCTCGTGCCCGAGGATCAGATCAAGCCCTGCTTCGAAAGCAACGTCACCGAAGCGGGGCACGCGTCCCGGGATCATTGGTTCCTCGTGCGCGCTCCGGCCAGCGAGGCCTGCGCCGCCAAGGGCAATCTCGCGCGCGCGATTCCGTATCCCACCCGGCCACATTAGTTATCCCGCGGACGTTATGTCCGCTCGGCACGGGAAACTCGCCAACTTCTCCAAAGCCGACCTGCACTTAGCTTGTGTTCCTAAATCCTTGTGACAGAATGCGTCGCAACTTTGGGAGGAGTCAGGCGTTGGAATCTGTGGTTCGCGTCTCCGCGACCCTGGGTCATCGGCGCTAGCGTCCAAGAAGAGTGGCTCAAGCACCTGAAAATCCTGAACTGACCGCATCCGACGTGTTCTCGACCGGCGTGTGGTCGGCGCGTGGGGGCAAGCCGACGCTCGGCGTCGACATCGCCTGCACGAAGATCTCCATCGATCTGCAGAACCTCCGGCGCGGAAACGTCGAGCCGGTGATCCGCGAAAGCCTGGATTCGCTGCGCGACTCCACGGGAGTCGACACCGCCTTCGTCTGGTTGTTCGCCGCCGACGGCGCGAGCATCGAAGAGGTCCATGCCGCGCACGGCGCGCTCGCCCAGTGCCGCGTCGAAGCCTGGCGCGGCGTCACGCTCGAGACCTACCCCTGGCTCGCCAATCGCCTCGAACATCTGCGCCTCACGGAGATCCGTGACAGTGCCGCGCCCAAGCGCGATCAGCAGCTCGAGGCGCATCGCCTCGCGGAACTGCAGATCGGCTCGGTGTTGCTGATCTCGCTCCGCGTGAACAATCAGCCCGCCGGCATCCTCGGCCTCGCCAACGCGCTGCCGCGCGGCGCCTGGGACGTGAACCTGCAGCTCCTGCTCAAACTGCTGGGCAATTCGCTGGCGACCGGCCTCGAGAAGCTGCGCATCGAGGCGCGGCTGCGCAAGCTCGAAGAGCGCCTGGAATTGGCGCAGGGCGCGGCGAACGACGGTCTCTGGGACTTCGACATCGAGAGCAACGAAGTCCATTTCTCGCCGCGCTGGAAGCAGATGCTGGGTTATCCAGCGGATGCGCAGCTCGATTCGCCGGACTGGCGCAGCCTCGTGCACCCGGAAGACATGTCGCGCGTGCAGAGTGCGATCCGCGATCACGTGGCCGGCAAGTCGCCGATCTTCGAAAGCGTGCATCGCATGAAGCACCGCAACGGCGACTGGCGCTGGGTGGTCAGTCGCGCCAAGGCGCGTGTGGACGAACACGGGCGCCTGCTGCGCCTGGTGGGTGTCGAGCTCGACATCACCGAACGCAAGCTCTACGAAGAAGCGCTGTTCCGCGAGAAGGAGAGCGCGCAGATCACCTTGCAGTCCATCGGTGACGGCGTGATCACCACGGATGCGAACAGCACCGTCGACTACATCAATCCCGTGGCCGAGCAGCTCACGGGCTGGCGCCTCGAAGACGCGATGGGCCGGCCCATCGAAGAGATCTACCGCGCGTTCCACGAAGAGACCTGCGAGCCGCTCGAGAATCCCCTGAGTGTGTCGATCCGCCGCACGCGTCCGGTCAAGTCCGTGCGCCCGATGTTGCTGATCCGTCGCGATGGCAATGAGCTGTATGTGGAAAGCACCGCGGCCCCGATCCGCGACGGCGCGGGCGCCGTATCGGGTGGCGTGCTCGTGTTCCACGACGTGACCGAATCGCGCGAGCTCAATCGCCGCCTGTCGTATCACGCGTCGCATGACCTGCTGACCGGCCTCGTGAATCGCCGCGAGTTCGAAAGCCGCATCGAGCGCTCGCTGAAGAGCGCCAAGGCGCGCGAGTCGAGCTACGCGCTCTGTTACCTCGACATCGACCAGTTCAAGATCATCAACGACACTTGCGGCCATTCCGCGGGCGACGTGTTGCTGGGGCAGGTGGGCGCGCTGCTCAAGTCGAAGGTCCGCTGGCGCGACACGCTGGCGCGCCTCGGTGGCGACGAGTTCGGCATCCTGCTGGAAGCGTGCTCGCTCGACGAAGCGCTGCGCACCGCCGAAGTGCTGCGCGAGGCCGTGCGCAATTTCCGTTTCACCTGGGAAGACCGCGTGTTCCGTCTCGGCGCCTCGGTGGGCGTGGTGCCCATCTCCGCAGAAAACGAAGACGTGGCCTCGATCATCTCCGCCGCGGACAGCGCCTGCGCGGCCGCCAAGGAGTCCGGCCGCAATCGCGTGCACAGCTTCGCCGAGAACGACATCGAGCTCATGCGCCGCCGCCGCGAGATGCAGTGGGCCGCGCGCATCAACGCCGCGCTGGAAGAGGGGCGATTCGAGCTGTATCGCATGCAGATCCAGCCGCTGCAGCGGAACGAGCCCGGCCAGCACTACGAACTGCTGCTGCGCATGCGCGATGAATCCGGCCGCATGGTCTCGCCGGACAACTTCATCGCCGCCGCCGAACGTTACGGCCTCACGCCCGCGATCGACCGCTGGGTCATCGAAGCCGCGCTGCGCTGGCTCGTGAGCGAAGCCGACGAGCGCGAGAAGCTCGCCATGTGTTCGATCAATCTCTCTGGCCAGAGCCTGGGCGACGACAAGTTCCTGCCTTTTGTCATCGAGCAGTTCCAGAAAAGCGGCATCGACGCGTCGAAGATCTGCTTCGAGATCACCGAGACCGCGGCCGTCGCGAGCTTCTCGCAGGCCAACCGCTTCATCCAGGCGCTGCGCGAGCTAGGCTGCCGTTTCGCGCTCGACGACTTCGGCACCGGGCTTTCCTCGTTCGGTTACCTCAAGCACTTCCCCGTCGATTTCCTCAAGATCGACGGCTCGTTCGTGCGCGAGATCCTGCACGACCCCATCGATCGCGAGATGGTGCGATCGATCAACGAAATCGGTCATCTCACCGGCAAGAAGACCATCGCCGAGTTCGCCGAGAACGCCGAGATCATCCAGATGCTCACGTCGCTGGGCGTCGATTACGCGCAGGGCTACGGCATCGCGCAGCCGCAGCGCGTCCTCAAGGCCGTCAACGCCTGAGAATTGGGGTCACTCCCCATTTGCTAGCAAAAGGGGTCAGACCTCCCGCTGGCGTATGATCCCCCGCCACAAGGGGGTTCCATGTTCCGAGTCTCGCGACTGACCGCGGCCGCGTGTGCGCTGGCGTTGATCCCGCCGGCCTTCACACAGACTACCGCCAATCTACTCTGGTACGGCGAGCCCGCCACCGATTGGGAGAAGGAAGCCCTGCCCATCGGCAACGGACGCATGGGCGCGATGGTGTTCGGCGGTGTGGAGTCCGAGCGGCTGCAGGTCGCGGAGAAAACCCTGTGGACCGGCGGTCCTGGTACGGAAGGCGGCTACGACTACGGCTTGCCCGCGCAATCGCAGGCCGATCTCATGCGGTCCGTCGGCCAACAACTGTTCGACCAGCCGCTCGACCCGGAGCCGCTGGCCAAGCAGCTTGGCCGCAAGATGCACAACTACGGCGACTACCAGAGCTTCGGCGATCTGATCATCGACTCCATTGCGCCGGCCGATGCGGTCGAGGTGAGCGATTACCGCCGTGAGCTCGACCTCGACGCCGGTACCGCTCGCGTGAAATACAAACAGGGCAACGTGGGCTTTCGCCGCGACTACTTCGTGTCGTATCCGGACCAGGTGCTCGTCGGCCGCTGGTACGCGACCGGCCGACAGAAGATGAAGCTGCGCTACCAGGTCCCCGACAACCGTAGCGCGGATATGAAAGTGAGCCAGGGACGCATCCAGATCTCGGGTGCGCTCCAATCCAACGGCCTGAAGTACGCCGTGGATCTGCGCGTGGTTCCCGAATGCGGTTCAGTGACCACGGAAGGCGAGTCGCTCGTGGTGGAGAGCGATTGCGCGATCACGTTCACGCTGGCCGCGCGCACGAACTATCGGCTTTCCTATCCTGATTACCGATCGACGCTGGATCCGGCCGCAGCGGCGGCCAAGGACCAGCAGGCCATCAACGGCCGCAAGTTCGGGTCGCTGAATCTGACGCATCTCGATGATCACCAGGCGTTGTTCCGCCGCGCGACGCTGGAACTCGCGCCCGGCGCGAGCAAGCTCCCCACCGACAAGCTGCGCGAGCAATACGGCAGCGGCAATGCGCAGGCGGACCGCCAGCTCGAGCAGCTCTACTTCCAGTACGGCCGATATCTGTTGATGGGTTCTTCTCGCGCCGGATCGCTGCCGGCCAACCTTCAGGGCGTGTGGAATCACTACGCCACGCCGCCCTGGAATTCCGACTACCACGTCAACATCAACCTGCAGATGAACTACTGGCCCGCGGAGATGGCGAACCTCGCCGACACCGCGCTGCCGCTGTTCGATTTCGTCGAGGCGCTCACCGTGCCCGGCAAACTCTCGGCGCAGAAATACTTCGGGGCCCGGGGCTGGACGCTGTTCCTCAACACGAACATCTGGGGTTACGTCGGCCCCATCGACTGGCCCACGGCTTTCTGGCAGCCCGAAGCCAATGCCTGGCTCGCGCAGCACCTGCACGAGCACTATCTATTCAGCCGGGATGCCGCCTTCCTGAGGAAGCGCGCCTGGCCCGTGATGAAGGGCGCGGCGGAGTTCTGGCTGGATGCGCTCGTCGTGGACCCGCGCGATGGCAAACTCGTCGTCACGCCCAGCTACTCGCCCGAACACGGACCGTTCACGGCCGGCGCGGCCATGTCCCAGCAGATCGTCGCGGACCTGTTCGTCCGCACGGCGGACGCCGCGAGGATCGTCGGCGACAAGGCCTTCGGCGCTCGAATGGAGGATGCGCTGGAACGGCTCGATCGCGGATTACGCATCGGTTCCTGGGGCCAGTTGCAGGAATGGAAGGCGGATCTCGACGACGCCAGGAGCGACCATCGCCACGTCTCGCATCTGTTCGCGCTGCACCCGGGCAACGCCATCGACGTGGTCAAACGACCCGAGCTCGCGGCCGCGGCGCGCAAGACGCTGGATGCACGCGGCGATGCGAGCACGGGCTGGAGCCGCGCATGGAAAGTGAATTTCTGGGCGCGACTGCTCGACGGCGACCGGGCGCACAAGCTGCTCGTGGGTCTCATTCGCGACAGCACGCTGCCCAATCTCTGGGACACGCATCCGCCGTTCCAGATCGACGGCAACTTCGGCGCCACGGCCGGCATCGTCGAGATGCTGCTCCAGAGCCAGCATGGCGAGCTGCACATCCTGCCCGCGCTTCCGAGAGACTGGCCCAAGGGCCGCGTGAGCGGCCTTCGCGCACGAGGCAACGTGACGGTCTCGATCGACTGGGACAACTGCGGCGCGAACCGCATCGTGCTCGAGACCGGGAGCGACGGACCAGTCACGGTGCGATCGCCGCTGTTCGAGCAGCCCCATGACGTCGCGTTCGAGAAGTCCCACAAGCCGAAGTCGCTGGCTGCCGAAGGGCAAACGCTCACCTTCCACGCGCGAGCCGGTGGCGTGTACACGTTGACTCGCGACGAAGCCGTACCATGCGGTGCTTCGGGATGATCATCGAGGGAAGCTGCCACTGCGGAAACATCCGTTTCGAGCTCACGTGGTTGCCGGATCCCATCGAAATCCCGGCGCGCGCCTGCGGCTGCTCGTTCTGCGTGAAACACGGCGGCGTGTGGACCTCGAATCCCGCGGGCAAGCTCCGCGTGACCGTTCGCGATCGCGCGAACACCGCGCGTTACGAATTCGGGACGAAAACCGCGCAGTTCCATATCTGCACCGCTTGCGGCATCGTTCCCGTCGTCACCAGCGAAATCCAGGGGCGCACGTATGCCGTGGTCAGCGTGAATGCCTTCGACCACATTCCGCCGGGCCAGCTCCGGCATTCCCCGGCGTCGTTCGATGGTGAAAGTGAAGGCGACCGTCTCTCGCGGCGCCAGCGAAACTGGATAGGCGACGTGGAGTTCGATCGATGAACAAATCTCCGGAAGTGGATGCCTACATCGCGGGATTTCCCGCGGCGGTGCAGGCGCGGCTCAGGAAGGTGCGCGCCACGCTGCGCAAGGCGGCGCCCAACGCCACCGAGGTCATCAGCTACCGCATTCCCGCGTACAAGGTGCACGGCATCGTCGTGTTCTTCGCGGGATTCAAAGGCCACATCGGTTTGTTCCCGCCCGTGCGCGGCAACGACACGCTCGTCAAGGCCGTGGCGAAATACGCCGGGCCCAAGGGCAACCTGCGCTTCAAACATGACGAACCCTTGCCGCTGCCGCTGATCTCGCGCATCGTGCGGCACCACGTGAAGCAGGATCTCGCCAGGGCCGCGGCCCGCAAAGGAAAACGCTGATGTCCAACTACCGTCTCGCCCAGGTCAACGTCGCGAAACTCAGGGCGCCGCTCGACTCTCCGCAGCTCAAGGACTTCGTCGACAATCTCGATCGCATCAACGCGCTGGCCGAAGGGTCGCCGGGTTTCGAATGGCGATTGAAAGGCGAGGGCAACGATGCCACTTCGTTGCGCGGTTTCGGCGACGACGTCATCGTCAACATGTCCGTGTGGCGTGACGCGGACTCCCTGCGCGCGTTCGTCTATCGATCCGCGCACGCCCCGATCATGAAACGCCGTCGCGAGTGGTTCTCGCGCATGGCCGAAGCCTACATGTGCCTCTGGTGGGTGCCTGCCGGGCACGAGCCCACGGTGGAGGAGGCGAAGGCGCGCCTCGATCTGCTGCAGGCCAAGGGCCCGACGCCCGAGTCGTTCACGTTCGGTGAGGCCTTCTCCGCACCGGATGCTCACGAAGCCG
>JBKPPO010000256.1:0-10090 GCA_046733635.1 Pseudomonadota bacterium
CCCCCCACCTGATCCCAAGTAACGCCCTCGGCGCTGTCCGCAGGAAGTTTTTCCAACAAAAGGAGCCGTATAAATGGCACTCGACACCGCAAGGGCGATTACGTCCCTTCGTACTCTCACGGTCCGCTTTGACGAAGGCGTCGAAGCGGCCAACCCGTTCTATCCCACCATCGCCACGACCGTGCGGTCGACGGGCGACCGGGAAACCTACGGCGGCCTAGGCGGCGTGCCTGGGATGCGTGAATGGCTCGGCGATCGCCAGTTCCACACGCTCCGCGGGCATCGCTTCGAAATCGCCAATCGGCTCTGGGAAAGCTCGGTGCAGGTCCAAAAGATCGACATCGACGATTCCCAGCTCATGCAGTACGGCGACATCCTCGCCGAACTGGGCGAGGAGGCAGCCTATCACCCCGACGAGCTCATGTTCGAGCTGTTGGTCGCGGGCGAGAGCGGCCTGTCGTTTGACGGTCAGTTTTTCTTCGATACCGATCACGCCTACGGCGCGTCGGGAACGCAGTCGAACGATCTGACCTACGCCGCGGCCACCGGTACGACGCCGACCTCGGACGAGGCCCGCGACGCCTACCACGCCGCGCGTGCGGCGTTGCTGGGCTTCAAGCGCGACAACGGCAAGTATTACCACCGGCCGACGATCACGCCGGCGAACGACCTGCTCCTGCTCTGCAAGCCGGCGCATCAAGAGGCGTTCGTGAAGGGCATTACGGCGGGCCTAATCGGCAATGGCGCGACGAACATCGTGCTCGACATGCCGCGCATCGTGGCCATCCCCCACCTGACCGCGGACAAGTTCTACCTGCTCCGCACGGGTCGGCGGCTGAAGCCGTTCATCTTCCAAGCTCGCGAGCCCTTGTCGCGTCAGATGAAGGGCCTCAATGACATCGAGTTCAAGGACGTTAAGTTCATGACGCAGGCCCGCTACAACGTCGGCTACGGCGCGTGGTGGAATGCCGTCCTGACGACGTTCACCTGATCCTGAATTCACGCCGGGGGCGGCTGGCCCCCGGCTTTTCACTACCAACTCAAAACGAGGCACATCATGGCCAAAGATGCCCCCAACGTCGGCGCGAAGACGAAGCCGGCGAAAGCCCCCAAGAGCGATGAATCTGGGAAGGCGGAAGTGAAGGCCGGCGCTTTCATGCTCAAGCTGGGTCACCCGACTCCGTATCGACGCACCGTCACTCTCGACGGCTCGACGAAGGCGAACAAGCCTGTCAGCAGCGAGGCCGAAAAGGTTCAGCTGGAATTCCAGCCGGGTCAGGCTTACGACCTCAGCGACATCGAGGCGGAAGGCTGCCGCGACCTGATCGAGAACGGGTTTCTGGTGCCGGCGAGGACCGACGAGAAGGGCCGCAATAAGCCGGTCCAGGTCTCTTCGCCGCGCACCGATGCGGACGGCACGATCGACAAGCTGGAAAAGAAGGTCGAAGAACTCGCCGCGGAGAATGCGGAGCTGAAGGCGCAGCTAAAGAACGCGCCGAAGGTGACGCTGCCCGCGCAGGTTGAGCAGAAGCCGTAATGAATTGGGCAGACCACGCACGCACGGCGGCAGCTGTCGTGATGGGGCAGTTCGGCGATGCAACGCTGGGCTACCGATCACCGAAGCTGCCCAGTGCGATGCCTGCCCGCGAGTGGGCTTGTGTGCTCGGAACGGAGTCGTTTCAGCCGGTAGTTGATCCGGTGACCGGCGCCACGAGCATCAAGATCACTCGCACGGCTGACGTGCCCACATCCGTCGTGCTGGCCGCGGGGATCACGGCGTTTGAGAAGAACGCCATTTTCACTGCGGACGGCCACGAGTGGACGTTGGACGAAGCCGAAAGCCGATGGGATGACGCCTTCGTGACGTTCGGACTGGCGCGCGAGCCTTTGGTTTCCAAGAACGAGATGCGACGTGCCTCTGTTTGACCCAAACGCACCCGCGAGCGCAGAGGCCGGGGCCTTATGGCACTTGGCGGAACTGATCTCCCAATGCGAAGCCGCTCAGCGACTTGCGGAAGAGACGGCCGGAACGGACGAGGAGAACGAAGACGCAACGCGGCTAAAGGTCATCATCGGTCCGCACGAAGGATCGTGGGATGGCGACCAGTTTACGAAGGACGAACTGGCGGTTCGGTTCATCGAGTTCCACTTGTGGGCGCCGGAGGAAGGAGGCCGGACGGTTGTAGCGTCGGACAGTTCTTTCGACCGCGCTGACGAGGGGGGCGAATTCATCCTCCAAATTCGTCGGCACGCTCGAGAGGCGGAATCGGCGAGCGACCTGTACCTCTGGTTTCTCGACAACGTGTCGGCGCTGGAGGCGGAAATGATGGTCAAGGCGGAGTCGCGAGAGTGCCCGCGACTGCAAGCCGTCACCAGGCAGCAAATCGGCTTCGCTCCAAAATCGCAGATCCCCGAGCAAGGCGACTACGTTCACGCGACGCACACGATCACCTGGGGCGATCCGATCGGCGACCAGTAAATGCTTCGAATCACCATCACCCGTAGCGGACTCGCGACCATCGGTCGTCGCGGCTTCCAAGAAGCCGGCCGGCTGGCGATCGCATCCGCTGCGCAATACTGGTTCGACAAGTATCTGAAGCTCCACTTCGAGAACATCGCCTACCGCCGCTACGGCTACAAGAGCCGCAACCGCAAGTACGACGAATCGAAGGCCGCACGGCGCAAGGCGGATGATGGCCTACGTGCTCTGGGCGAAGTGAAGCCGCTGGTGTTCACCGGCCGCAGCCGGGAGCGCGCGCTATCGGCGGCGAACATCAAGGCCAAGGCGCCCAATTATCAGACCTACCGCGCGGACGTCATCATCGACGCGCCCGCGTTCAACTTCGGCGTCGGCCAGCGGATTGATCCTCGCGACGAAGTGACCCGCTTCACGCCGCAGGAAGAGAAGACGATGGAGCGGGTGTTCGCGGTCGAGTGGAACAAGCAACTGACCCGGCTGGGATTGGCCGCCCCTAAACGAACGACGCGGACAGCCGCCTAACGAGGGACACTATGGGCAAGCAATACACCAACGGCTGCTTCGCACTGACGGACAACGCCGGCTCGCCGGTCACGACCGCCATTAGCGCCTCCAGCATCGAGTTCGGCCTGAACACCGAGATTGCCGGCGGCGACTCGGGGCAGCTGTACGAAGACTTTCAGTCGATTATCCGGCAGGACCCGACAGCGACGATCACCACGAAGGCCATCGCCACGACGTTGGGTTTCATCGGGCTGAACGGCCAGTGTGTCGGAACCGGCCAGAACGTGACGATCGCCGACGTCTTCTGGCGCCGCATGAGCGACTGCCAGACCTCGCTGGGCGGCACGCCCCACATCCGCGACCGAGTGAGCCAGGGGTTGCTGGTGCTCGGCACGCTGACCGCAGACCGCGGCCAGGACGCGACGCTGACGATCATGCTCCACGCCATCACCGATGGCACGAACGCCCCGGTGGCGCGAACGGACGGCGTAGCGCTGCCGACGACGATTGTCACCGAGCGGTTCACGCTGGGCCTGCCTGCCATTGACGGGTCGACCTACCCCGAGATTGAGGGCGTCACCCTCGAATTCGGAGTTCAGATCACCGAGAAGACTCCCTCGCTGGGCTCAATTTGGACCGATGCGGTTGGCGTGCAGCAGGTCCGCCCGGTGGTCACGTTCCGCGGTCGCGACCTGTCGAAGGTCACGCACGCTCTGCAAGCCGCCGGCGCCGCGTCCGCAGCCCACGCCGACACGCTCATTCAGTTGATCGCCCGGCAGAACGCCGGCGCGTTCCAGAGCTTCGCCGGCTCGACCCATATCGGCATCACCGTCAACGGCCTCCTGGTTCCTGAGAGCTTGGGGTCCGCGTCGGCTGGCCAGCGGGCCACGACCTCGCTCCGCTTGGCGGCCTCCTACGACGGCACGAACGCGCCGATTCTCATTGACACGACCACGACCTACGACACGACGCCATAACCATGAAACAGAAAACCTACGACACGCCGGAAGACAAGGCGAAGCGGGTGCTCGCGTGCTGCGGTCGCGCGCCGGTGGAACTTGCGGGACTCTCCAAGGGTGATGTCGCCAAGGTCGCGGCGCTGCTGGGCAATGACGGCCAGCTGGTCGACGACGGCCAGGCGAAGTTCCGCGACCTCATGCTCGAGCTTAACGACAAGCGGAAGGCCGTCAACGCGGACGACGAGCCGGCGGTGGACGTCGCCGCGCAGCAGAAGGTCCGCGACGAGGCGGCAGCGCTTGTGGCGCAAGCAAAGGAACCGGCAACGCAACCGGCCCCTGAGAGCAAGGAAGGTGAGTAATGGTCTCAGCCGGATTCACCGAAAAGCTGGTCATCGGCGGCGCGTCGATCACGCAGGCGACCACGATCACTGCCGGTAAGCGGATTCAGTTCGACGATACCGTGCCGATCGCTACGGACACGCTCTTCGCGTTCGTGCTGGACGTCAGCCAGGTCAAGGCGGTTTTCATCCTGAGCGACCAGGACATCACGCTCGAAACGAATTCGGGAGGCTCGCCGGCGAATACGCTCGCGCTGAAGGCCAACGTCCCCTACATCTGGTACACAAACAAGCCGCAGGCGCTCGTTTTCACGACAGATATCACCGCCCTATACATCACGAACGCTTCGGCGGAAGTGGCGAACCTGCAAATGGAGATCCTGGTCGATCCGACCGTTTAGCCATGGCCGGCTTCCTCTACTACCGCGAAGGCGCTCAATCGCTCGCCCCCGGCGAACCGGCCAAGCTGCAGCTGCAGTATGCCATCGGCCGCAGCGTCACCAGCGGCGGCGTCAGCAACAAGTTCCCCAGCGGTAAGGCGGGCGTCATCTTCGCCGATCCAGACCGCCACGCCGGCAAGACGGTGGGTTATTACCCCGACCAACAGACTTGGCGCAAGCTCCCTAACGTCGAAGGCCGGCCCGAGTGCTGGGTCGGCTACTGGAACGATGCGAAGCCGGGGCCGGGGGATTTGGCGAGGTCTAAGCAGCTGCGCGGCATGCCAGTGGAGTTGGCTGACGGCCAGACGTGGGAAGTTCCGATCGTCCGCAGCTTTGACGGCGCTCGACAGGAGTGGACGAACCAGCTGCCCGCTGCTTGGGCAGCCGACGAACACGGCAACCTTGTCCCCGGCGGCGAGCCCAAGGCGATATATCGCCACCTGTGGGACCTGACTGCACCGCTCGCGGACAAGATTTTGGCTATCGCGTCTGGAGAAGACGTTGAATGGCCCGATGACGCGCACGTAGGCAAGGTCGTCACCGCACTCTTGCAAGTGAACTACAGCGTCAGCGCGGCGGAAATCGGCATGCTTGAGATCGTCGGCGGCGATGACGTCTTCGCGATCATTGCCGTCGCCAGCCGGTACGACACGCTAAAGGACTGGATTGATCAAAAAAAAACCTCCGACCTGTCGGCGGGGAGTGGTGTGACTTCATCCAGTGGAGAAGCGGCCTAGCGCCAGGATACGCGCCTACGTGGGCGGACCGCCAAGCCTTGAATCTAGGTCTATGAATGTCAGCAAAGTTCACCATCGAGGGAAGCGGGAGCGGCGCCGTCAAGGCGGTCGACTCGACTACGCAGGCGCTCGACAACCTCGACAAGACCGCTGACAAGGCTGCCAAGACCAGCAAACGCCTTGAAGAGCAGCTGAATAAGCAGGCCCAGCGAATCAAGGAATCCATTGACCCGCAAGAGCGGTTCAATCGCAAGTACGCGGAGCTTCAGCAGCATCTCGACGCCGGGCGGCTCACCACGGACCAAGTTACGGCAGCGACGGCTAAGCTCCGCGAAGAGATGACGGCGGCAGTCGGCCCCGGACCGCTCTCCAACGTGGTCAAGATGGCCGCGGCCTACGTGAGCGTGTCGCAAGCGCTGGGCGTCGTCACATCCGAACTGCGAGAGCAGGCGCGGCTGCGAGAGGAGGCCGCTCAAAAGGCGAGGGATTCTACCCGCGGCTTAGGGTCACTGTCGCAGCTCGCCGCCACCATGGGCTCGACCCCGGAGGCACGCCAGGCAGCGTTCGCGTCCCTGGTCGCAGAGGCGCGCGGGTTCGTCGCTACCGGCGCCGCCAGCAGCGAAAACGAGGGGGGGCGGCTGCTCTTCGATCTGGTCAGCGCGGGCGTCGGGACGCAGGACCGGCAGTTTGCAGCCCGCCTTCAGTCACAGGGTACGCTTGACAACGTAGGCGGCGCGGCTCAAGCCTTCGACGCACTTACCACGGCGCTTGGCGGCGAGGAAGTCGGAAGCTTTCAGAAGTTTATGAGCAAGGCCCTGCAGGCGGCTTCTGTCGCGCCTGGGTCGTTTGAGCAGTTGCCCATCGCGTTGACTGCCGCCGGCGGTTCTGCGAAGGCCCTGGGCGTCAGCGACGAATTCTTACTCGCTGCGGGCGCCGTGCTCGCGAAGAAAACAGGCTCTCCCAGTGAAGCCGCGACGCAGCTTGCCGCGTTCCTGAAACAGTCCGAAAAGTCGGGTTTGCGCGGCATTCAGGGAATCGGCGGCACGGCTCTAGTCGAGAAGCTGGGCGCCTTGCCGCAACGGCAGCAGGAATTCGGCGGTGTACTGGGCGACCGGGCTGAAGCGATCGAAGGCTTCAGGACGCTACGCGACGCCTTACCGCAAGTAATGGCTCTTGAGAAAGAGATTGCCGCCGCGGTTGACAGCGACCTAGCGGGGCAGGCTGCGGCGTTACCCGCCAGCGATCCGCAGCTGCGGGCGGCGCTGGGAGCCCAGCGGGCAAAGGGCGGCCTTGACGTTGTGCGGGGCCAGCAGATGTCAACCAAGCAGAACGTGATCGAGGCAATTCGCGCCGATCGCCGGGCGTGGCTGCAAGAGAACTACATCGGCGGCGAGTTCGGACAGGGATGGCAAGAGGGGCTGAGGGACTTCTTTGGAACAAGCGGCATTGAGATTAGCAACGCTACTCGTGTACTCGAGGCTGGCGGCAACCCCGGGCTCTCCAAGGAGACCATAGAGCTACTAAAAGACTACAACCGCCGCACCGCCGAAGCCGCAGAAGCCACCGCCCAACAACAGCGTGCCCGCGTCAACACCCGTCAGGAATAGCTAACTTCTGGCGACTACCACTATGAGCAACGCAATAAGGGCAATAGGAATAGCGGCCACAACGACAGCCTTAAAGATGGCCACCGCTGAGATATCAACGATTCGGACGTCGACCGGCGGCTTAGTTTCCTTGCTCATGGCCACAGCATAACGATCATGCCCTTCCACACCAACACCATCGACGAGTTCGAGTTCGAGGACATGCGAGGGCAGCTGCAGCCCAAAGCACGCCAGCTCGAGGTGATGGTGCGCCTAGGCCACGACGGCGAATCGGTCCGCAACACGGGCGTCAGGGCTAAGCCGAGCCAGGTGGTCACGGTCCATTACGTCGAAGACTGGGACGCGGCGAAGGCGGCGATCGAGGCGTATTGCGACCTCATCGGCCACCGCGTCGAAGTCACCCAGCACTCGACCGACTACGGCTACTTCAAGGTCCTCGACGTTGTGCAGGTCGGCGCGCAGGCGTGCAGCAGCGTGGTCGGTTCCATCCTCACCAATCCGACAGTGCTCCACATCGTGCAGTGGACGCTCGTTAGCACGGACGCCCCCTGATGGCAGTGGATATCGCAATCGCCGTCGTTAAGCATCAGGTCTACGTGTCTGATGCGCTGGTCGCTCCGGACGAACCGGACTGGGAGCAGAGTCCGCACCTCTGGGCCGTGAATCTTACTCGGGGCTGCGCGCCGACAATCGACCAGGCGGCGCTGGTGTGGATGTTCGGCGAGATGGACCGGGAGTGCGACGACGCGGTAGACGGCGTGCTCGGCTACGTGGACCCGCTCGAACTGAAGGGCAAGTTTATCCGTATCGAAGCGGAAGAATATGACCTCGTGTGGTACGGCTATGTTGTCACCGAGGAACGGACGGACGGGCCGGTGGTCGACGGCGTTGTGACCGCGGGCACGCAGGCGTTCGGCGCCGTGGGGCTGGAGTGGTTCCTGTCGCGGCAGATGATCCACAAGTCGACGGTCTACGACCCGGACGACGGCACAGTGGATATCGACCGGGCCATCGGCTTCAACGCGGGCTTTGGGGACGGGCGTAGCGTCGCCTACGACAAGCGGGAGAACCGGGATTCAGCGGCTGCCATCTTCGCCGACGATGCGACGACGGCCGTCCTGTGGACCGCGGAAGACATCGTTTTGCACCTGCTCGAATACCGCGGGCCGAAAGACGCGGCCGGCAACTTCTCGCCGATTGAGTTCGAACTGGCCGACGACGCATCCGCTTATCTGGACTGGTTCCACCCGACCGTCTTCACCGAGGGCCGTTCCGTCTGGCAGGTCCTGAACGACGTCATCTCGCACAGCCGCGGCCTTACGTGGTGGCTGGAGGTGGACCTGGGGCTGTTCTTGAACGAGTTCCACGTTTACCTGCGGGTGAGCAGCATGGCCACCAGTGCGGTCAGCCTGCCCGGTGGCGCGACGCTGCCGGCCGCGCTTAATAGCGTGGCTATCACGTCACTAGACGACGTTCTGGACGCGCTTACGGTCAAGCGGGACCTGTCGCGCAAGTTCGACCACGTTATCTGCCGCGGCTCGCGGCGGCGGGCCGTGTTCACGGTGTCGCTGCTGTCGGAAAACCTTGAACCGGCATGGCGAGCGGCGGACGAGACCGACTATCGCACGGCGCTCGGGACCGACCCCGCGGAAAACGACCGCTACCGCAAGAGCCACAAGCTTGAGCGGGTGTATCAGACGTTCCAGATCCCGCGCGACTGGGACGGCGCGAGCAACAACGGCGCGACCGTACCGTCCGGCACGCACGCCTGCCCGAAGCTGGCACAAGGAAGCTCGTCGATCGTGGCCGCCGAGCCGATCAATATGCCGGGGCTGCGGTTGCTGCGGACCATGCCAATCAAGGTCGGGTACGACTATTCCAACGCGACGGCGCCAACGGCCCGCGACCCGGACAACACCGCGCCGGAGTGGCAGCGACCGTTTGCGGTTGTCGACATCGACGGCGAAGGCTCGTGGCGGTTCACGCACGACCTGGCGGACGAGCAGGACGGCGAGGGCCGGGACCTGCGCAGCTTCAGCCTGCACTGTTTGGATGCAACGCCGGGCCTGCAATTCACGCCGCCGGAGGATATGCCACATTCGCTCGCGCTCAACCACTTCGACCCGGACACGGACGGCGCGACCGACCATGACCCGCTCGTGGATTATGAACTGCTCCGCTGCACCGTCTGCGGCGAGTGGGATGCTTACTGCGAGGGGAAGTACCCGCTGGACGACTCCGATAGCGAGCCGGTGCAAACGCTCTACATCCAGATCGGCGAGCGGGCGAGGCTCGACTGGATGGCCGTGGGAACGATCTACGACGTTGTGAACGGTGCGCTGCAAACGGTCTCGACCGGCGGCGCCTTACGCGACGACCGCGAGTTGTGCGTCCAAATCGCCCAGATAGCGCACCAGTGGTACGGCGTGGAGCGGGCAGAAGTCTCGCTCACCACGGGACGTCCGGAACTCCCCGCGGACGTCGGCGATCTGATCACTACGATCGGCACGGGCGCTACTGAACAGACCATCAATGCGGTTGTCTCTCAAATCAACTACGACTTCCGCTCGGGGCGGATGTCGCTGACGGCGGGCTTCTCCGAACTGGACTTTGCGGCGCTGGCCTGATGGATACCCGCACCCAAGACGAACTGCGGAGCCTGCGCCGGCAAGTAGCGGAGCTGCAGTCGGAGATTGCGCGGCTGCCGGTGCGGCAGGGGAAAGTGTCGACGGGGATTAAGGGCCGCATTATCCGCGTGCAGGTCAACGGCGCGGTCAGCAGCGGCGACTCAACCGGAAACTGGGACAACCCCATTGCGATCGTCGGGCCACCTCCTGACGCGACCGGCACGTTCGACAACTCCATCTACCAGCAAGAGTACGCGGACAACGACGTCGTTTTCCTGCTCTGGAATTCTGACGCAGAGCAGTGGGAGCCGGAGCGGGGCGGCAGCGCGGGCAGCATCCTCGTCACCTTCCGCCTAACCGAAGACAAAGCCTACGCCGACGTCGAAGCGCTCGCCAAGC
>JBKPPO010000257.1:0-13629 GCA_046733635.1 Pseudomonadota bacterium
ATCATGTTGTGCACGTTGTTGATGTTGAGCTGGATGCGGTCTATCAACTCGTGCAGTCCGGGCTGATCGAGCGTGCCCAGCGGAGCTCGCTCGATGAAACGCGCCGCGGTCTCCAGTACTTCGTTCACGCCTTCGCTGCGCGGCAGCGGGGTCAATGAGCTCTCGAGCTGCGAGAGACAGAAGTGGCAGGACCGCGGGAACTGGTCGTCACGCAGCAGGAACTGGAGCACCGCCTCGCGCTTCACGCGCGTGCGCATCTTGAGGCGGTACATCTGGTAGCCCGACAGGCTCTTGAGCACGCTCATCCACTGCACCGTCTCGAACGGGCGCAGTTCGGGCGTCTCCGCCGGGAGTAGTTGGGCCGAGCGGACGTCGACGATGCGGCTGGTCATGTCGGCGCGCTCCAGGTTGCGGCCGAGCATCATGAACGTGTGCGCGTCGTTGCGATTCATGGTGCCATCGAGCATGCCGGCGATGGTCTGCAGCGTGACGACGATGCGTTTGAGGAACTCGAAGCGCGTGCGCTTGTTGATGCCGGTGCCGAGATCCTTGTTGAAGTCCGTGAAGAACTGGTTCAGCAGTTCCCAGGCCTCGCTGGGCAGTATCTCGCGCAGCGTGCGAGCGTTCTCGCGCGCGGCGCGCAGGCTGGAGCAGATGGAGCCGGGGTTGTCCTTGTCGGCGATGAGGAACTGCACGACCTCGCGTTCTTCGCCCTTGCTGGCTTTGTACTGCGCGTCGAACTCCGCGCGGTTGCCGGAGATGTCCACGAGCGGCAGCCAGCCCGGCGCGATGCCGCCCGGAAGATCGAGCAGCAGGTTGGTGTTCACGCCGACGATGCGCGCGGTGTTCTCCGCGCGTTCGAGGTAGCGCGCGAGCCAGTACACGTTTTCAACGACCCTAGCCAGCATCGGTATCCACGATCCAGGTGTCCTTGCTGCCGCCGCCCTGTGACGAGTTCACGACCAGCGATCCCTTGCGCAGCGCGACGCGCGTCAGGCCGCCCGTGGTCACGTTCGTCTCGCGACCGCTCAGGATGAAGGGACGCAGGTCCACGTGCCGCGGCTCCAGCCGTTCGCTCACGAGCGTGGGCACGGTGGACAGCGTGACCACCGGCTGCGCGATGAAGCTCCGCGGATCGGCCTTGAGCGATTCGGCGAAGCGCGTACGCTCGACCTTCGTGGACATGGGACCCATGAGCATGCCGTAGCCACCGGAACCATCCACGGGCTTCACCACGAGCGATTCCAGGTTCGTGAGCACGTGCGAGAGCTGCTTTTCCTCGCCGCAGCGCCAGGAAGGCACGTTCGCCAGGATGGCGTCTTCGCCCAGGTAGTACTTGATCATGTCGGGCACGAACGTATAGACGAGTTTGTCGTCCGCCACGCCCGCGCCCGGCGCATTCGCGAGCGCCACGTTTCCTTTGGCCCAGGCGCGCATGAGGCCCGGCACGCCCAGCGAGGAATCCTTGCGGAAGACCTCGGGATCCAGGAAATCGTCGTCGATGCGCCGGTAGATCACATCGACGCGCGTCCAGCCACGCACGGTCTGCATGTACACCACGTCGTCGCTATCTACCGCGAGGTCACGGCCCTCGACGAGCTCGCAACCCATCTGACGCGCGAGATAGGCGTGTTCGAAATAGGCCGAGTTGTAGATGCCCGGGGTGAGCACCACCACTTCCGGCCTGATCTCCTTGCGCGGCGAGAGCGCCGCGAGCATGTCGTAGAGCTGCGAGGGGTAATCATCCACGGGCAGGATGGCCGAACTCTCGAACAACTCCGGGAACACGCGTTTGACGACCTGGCGGTTCTCGAGCATGTACGACACGCCCGAAGGCACGCGCAGGTTGTCTTCCAGCACGTACACCGTTCCGTCCTTGTCGCGGATCAGGTCCGAGCCGCAGATGTGCGCCCAGGTGCCGAGCGGCGGTTCGATGCCCTGTACCACGGATCGGAAGTTCTTCGACGTCGCGATGATCGAGGCGGGCATGAGCCCGTCCTTGATGAACTTCTGCCCGTGGTACACATCGTCGATGAACAGATTGAGCGCCCGCGCGCGCTGGACCAGGCCCGCTTCGATCTTCTGCCACTCCTTGCGGGAGATGGTGCGCGGGATGATGTCGAGCGGCCACGCACGATCTATGGAACCGTCCTGCTCGTGATAGACGGTGAACGTGATGCCCATCGCCTTGATGGCGAGCTCCGCGGCCTGCTGCCGCAGGGCGATCTCGTTGCCATCCATCTCCGTGAGGTAACGCATGAGCGCGCGACCCGCGGCGCGGGGGCCGCCGCCTGGACCCACGAGTTCGTCGTGGAAGCCGGGAGAAGGATATGAAGTCCAGTCGGTTTTCATTGGATGCTTTCGATCCGAAAATAGCAGAGCGGGGGAACGAAGTTCAAAAGAAGTGCGTCGCTTCGTGTCGTCCGACGGCGGGTGCGCCTTGCTGGTGCCGGACGGAGATTCCTGGCGCAATTTGGTGCGGCACGATCTGTTAGATCGCTGTGTAGAATGCCCGCGTGTCCATCCACGTCGCGCTCAATCACGTCACCCACTATCGCTACGATCGCCTGGTCGCGCTCGGGCCGCAGGTGGTGCGGCTGCGGCCGGCGCCCCATTGCCGGACGCGCATACTCTCGTATTCGCTGAAGGTCACGCCCGCGCAGCACTTCGTGAACTGGCAGCAGGATCCCGAGGCTAACTACCTCGCGCGGTTCGTGTTCCCGGAGAAGACCGACGAGCTGCGCATCGAGGTGGATATCGTCGCCGAGATGGCGGTGCTCAATCCCTTCGACTTCTTCCTCGAGCCATACGCGGAGAACTTCCCGTTCGAGTACCAGGGGGCCGACAAGCGCGACCTCGCGCCCTATCTCGTGATGTTCCGCGGCGAGCCGCTGTTCAAGAAGTACCTCAAGGGCATCACGCGCGAGAAGAAGCGCACCATCGACTTCCTCGTCGAGCTCAATCTCAGGCTCTCGCGCGACATCAAGTACCTGATCCGCATGGAGCCGGGCGTGCAGTCGCCGGAGCAGACGCTGCACAAGGCGTCGGGCTCCTGCCGCGATTCGGCGTGGCTGCTGGTGCAGCTGCTGCGTCACCTGGGGCTCGCGGCGCGGTTCGTGTCCGGATACCTGATCCAGCTCACGCCGGACATGAAGTCCCTGGACGGCCCCGCGGGCCCGGAGAAGGATTTCACGGACCTGCACGCCTGGTGCGAAGTCTATCTACCCGGCGCGGGCTGGATAGGCCTCGATCCCACCTCGGGACTGCTCGCGGGCGAGGGCCACATTCCGCTGGCCTG
Organism: Pseudomonadota bacterium; assembly: GCA_046733635.1. Lineage (GTDB taxonomy): Bacteria > Pseudomonadota > Gammaproteobacteria > Steroidobacterales > Steroidobacteraceae > CADEED01. The sequence goes on from JBKPPO010000257.1 coordinate 3,299, forward strand.
CACGCCGGAGCCCGTCTCCGCCGCGCCCGTCACGGGGGCAGTGGACAAGGCGGAGGTCGAGTTCGCGCATCACATGAAGGTGGAGCGCATCTGGGAAGCGCCGCGTGTCACCAAGCCGTACAGCGAAGACCAATGGCGGGCCATCGAGAAGCTAGGTCATGCCATCGATGAAAAGCTGCAGGCTGCCGACGTGCGTCTCACGATGGGCGGCGAGCCCACGTTCGTCAGCGTCGACGATCCCGATGGCCCGGAGTGGAACACCGCGGCGCTCGGGCCCAACAAGCGGCGCCTGGCGATCGAGGTCTACGAACGGCTCAAGCAGAAGTATGCGCCGCTGGGGCTGTCGCACTTCGGGCAGGGCAAGTGGTATCCGGGCGAGCAGCTCCCGCGCTGGTCCCTCAACTGCTTCTGGCGCCGCGACGGCGAACCCATCTGGCAGAACCCGGCGCTGCTCGACGACGAGAGACGGGATCGGGGCATCACGTCCGCGCAGGCTGGCGCATTCCTGTCCGCCGTCGCCGGGAAGTTAGGGCTGTCTGCGGAACATGTGTTCGAAGCCTTCGAGGATGCGTTCTACTATCTCTGGCGCGAGCGCCGGCTGCCGGGCAACGTCGATCCCTTCGAATCGAAGCTGTCGGATCCGCAGGAGCGCGCGCGGCTCGCAAAGGTGTTCGACCAGGGCCTGGATACGGTGATCGGCCACGTGTTGCCCATCACGCGCGATCCCGGCGCGGCGCGCTGGCGCACGGGGCCCTGGTTCCTGCGGCGTGAACGCTGTTACCTGATCCCCGGCGATTCGCCGCTGGGCTACCGCCTGCCGCTGGATTCACAGCCGTGGGTCTCGAAGGGTGACTATCCCTATCAACATGAGACCGACCCGATGTCCTCGCTGCCGCCGCTGCCGCGTGCCGCGGACATCCGGAGGCAGTTCTTCGGCGAGGAACGCGAAGGTCACGATGGCCCGGGCGCTCCGGGTCGGGAAGCAGGGCGCGGCGCGTACCAGGTGGCTCGGCCCCTCGAAGGCATCGTGGGTCCGCGGCAGGCGCCGGGATTCCTGCAATCCGGCGCCGAGATCACACGCACTGCGTTGTGCGCACAGCCCCGCGACGGCATCCTCTACCTCTTCATGCCGCCCACGAATCAGCTCGAGCACTACCTCGAGCTGGTGAGCGCCATCGAAGCCACGGCGGAAGAACTGCAGACGCCCGTGGTGCTCGAAGGTTATGAGCCGCCGAGGGATGCGCGACTCAACAGCTTTCGCGTGACGCCCGACCCCGGCGTCATCGAAGTGAACATCCATCCATCGTCGAGCTGGGATGAGCTGGTGGACCGCACCACTCATCTATATGACGCCGCGCGTCAGTCCCGGCTCACTACCGAGAAGTTCATGCTCGATGGCCGGCATACCGGAACGGGCGGCGGAAACCATTTCGTTCTCGGTGGCGCCACGCCTTCGGACTCACCCTTCCTGCGCCGGCCGGACCTGCTGCGCAGCCTGCTGGCCTACTGGCACAACCATCCCTCGCTCTCCTATCTATTCAGCGGCCTGTTCATCGGTCCCACCTCACAGGCGCCGCGCGTCGATGAGGCGCGCAACGATTCGCTGTACGAGCTCGAGATGGCCTTCCGGCAGTTACCGCCTCCCGGCCTGCACATCGAGCCCTGGCTCGTGGACCGGTTGTTCCGCAACCTGCTCATCGATTCGACGGGCAACACGCACCGCGCGGAATTCTGCATCGACAAGATGTTTTCTCCGGACGGTTTCACCGGACGCCTCGGCCTGCTCGAGATGCGTGCGTTCGAGATGCCGCCGCATGAGCGCATGAGTCTCACGCAGCAGTTGCTGCTCCGCTCGCTCATCGCACGCTTCTGGCGGGATCCTTACCAGCCCGCGCGGCTTGCGCGCTGGGGCACGGAGCTGCACGACCGATTCATGTTGCCGCACTTCGTCGAGCAGGATTTCCGCGATGTCATCGCGGAACAGAACATCGCGGGCTTCCCGCTGGCACATGAGTGGTTCGCGCCGCACTTCGAGTTCCGCTTTCCGCGATACGGTGACTTCGCGACATTCGGCGCCGAAGTCGAACTGCGCCAGGCGCTCGAACCCTGGCACGTCATGGGCGAGGAAGGCGCGATCGGCGGCACCGTGCGGTACGTGGACTCCTCGGTGGAACGGCTGCAGGTCAAGGTGTCGGGCCTCGCACCGGATCGTTACACGCTCACCTGCAACGGCCGGCGGATTCCACTGCGGCCCACGGGCACCGTCGGTGAATTCGTCGCTGGCGTGCGTTACAAGGCCTGGGCTCCGGCGTCTTCCCTGCATCCGTTGTTACCCTCGCATTCACCGCTGATCTTCGATCTCGTGGACACGTGGATGGGCCGTTCGATGGGCGGCGCTCAGTACCACGTCGCACATCCCGGCGGGCGCAATTACGACACCTTCCCGGTGAATGCGTTCGAATCCGAAAGTCGGCGCCTGGCGCGATTTGTCAGAATGGGTCACACCCCGCAGCGGGTCACGCCGCCGATCGAATCCCCGAACGTCGAGTTCCCGTTCACGCTGGACCTGCGTAAAGTCTGATCGGTGGACGAGGCCATGCGCGCAGAACTCGAACCGTCCGACCTGCAGCGCTACGACGAGCTGAACGATGCACAAGGGGGGATGCGGACGCATTGGCGGCCGCTGATCGGCCGGCTGCGCGCCGACGAATCTCCCGACGCCGTGCGGCGCTCCATGGAGCTCACGCGCCGGCTCATCGTCGAAAACGGCGTCACATACAACGTCTATGCAGACCCTCAGGGTGCGGACCGGCCCTGGGCGCTGGACCCCTTGCCGTTCCTGCTGCCCGCGCAGGAATGGCAGGCCATCGAAGCCGGCGTCTCGCAGCGCGCGCGCCTCCTCGATGCATTGCTCGCCGACATCTACGGCCCGCAACGCCTGCTGGCCGAGGGTCACATCCCGGCGGAGCTGCCGTTCGGCCATCCTAACTACCTCTGGCCCTGCCAGGGCCTGAAGCCGCTGGGCGGGCATTGGCTGCACGTCTATGCCGCCGATCTCGCGCGTGCGCCCGATGGGCGGTGGTGGCTGCTCGCGGACCGCACACAGGCCCCGTCCGGCGCGGGTTACGCGCTGGAGAACCGCGAGATCCTGGAGCAGGTGCATCCGGAAGCCGTGGCCGACATGGGCGTGCAGCGCCTGCGCGGCTTCTTCGGCGAGTTGCGCGAGCTGCTGTCGGGTGCGGCCGGCGAACGGGCGCCGCTCGCGGTGATCCTCACGCCGGGCCCGTACAACGAGACCTATTTCGAGCACGCCTATCTGGCACGTCAGCTCGGAATGCCGCTCGTGGAAGGCCACGACCTCACCGTGCGGGGCGACGTCGTCTATCTCAAGACACTCGGCGGCCTGCGCCGCGTGCACGCCATCCTGCGGCGTCTCGACGATGACTACTGCGATCCACTCGAGCTGCGCGGCGACTCGGCGCTCGGCGTGCCGGGTTTGTTGGGCGCGCTGCGCGCGGGCACCGTCATGGTGTCCAACGCGCTCGGTACTGGCGTGATCGAATCCGCCGCCTGGCTGGGATTCCTGCCGCCCGTGGCCGAGCGGCTGATCGGCGAAAAGCTGCTGTTGCCCGAGGTGGCGACGTGGTGGCTCGGCGAGAAGCCCGCGCTGGAGTATGTGCTCGAGAACCTGGATCGCCTGGTCATCAAGCCCGCGTATCCCAACCAGCGGTTCGAGCCCATGTTCGGCCGCGATTTCACGGGCCGTGCGCGCGACCTGCTCGTGGACCGGCTGCGCAACCGCCCCTATGCCTATGTGGCTCAGGAGCATGTATTGCTGTCGCAGGCGCCGGTGTGGAAATCCGCGGCGAGCACCGAGCTGTCTTCGCGCGCGATCACGCTGCGCGTCTACGCCGTGAACACGCCGCAGGGCTTCCGCGTGATGCCGGGAGCGCTCGCGCGCGTGGCCAACGACGCTGCTGCGGACGTGGTATCGACACAGCGCGGCGGTGGCGCCAAGGACGTCTGGGTGCTGCCGGCCGACAGCTCCTCGCGGGTATCGGATGAGAACACCGATCCGGCGCGGTCCGGCCGATGGGCAAACCACCAGCGGCAGGATTACATCCCGTCGCGGCTCGTCGAGAATCTCTACTGGCTGGGACGTTACACGGTGCGAGCCGAGAACAATTCGCGGCTGTTGTTGCGCACGCTGGGCGCGCGCAGCGACTCGCGGACGTGGGCGCATTCGCGCCAGATCTGCCGTGATCTCGGCGCGGTGGGCGCGGACCAGGAAGTCTTCGACGCACTGAGATCCCGCGATTCGCTGGGATTGCAGGCGGACGTCAAACATCTCGCGTGGTGCGCCTCGCAGGCGCGCAACCGCCTCTCGGCTCGCTACTGGCGCGGCGTGGTCGGCTTGCAGCGGCAGATGCAGGAAGCGGTGGCGACGCGCGGCAGCAGCCGCGAGGTCTACGAACGTGTGTTGCTCTCGCTGGCGGCGCTCACGGGCTTCTCCGAAGAAGACATGATGCACGACGAAGGGTGGCGCCTCATGCGGTTGGGACGCCGCATCGAACGCCTGCAGTTCGTCGCGAGCATCCTGGCGCGGCAGCTCGAGAGTCCACATGCGACGAGGGCCGAATGCGTGGAGTGGCTGCTCGACGTCTGCGACAGTACGCCCATCTACCGCGCGCGTTATCTCGGCGCCGCGCGGCTCTCGCAGATGCTGAACCTTCTGGTGTACGACGAAGGCCATCCGATGGCGCTGGTATTCCTGCGCCGGTCGATCGATCGCGACCTCGACGATCTCGCACGCGCGCTGGGCGGCGAGCGCGAGCGTGGCGTGCCCGATGTACCGCTGCTGCCGCAGGGTGCTGCGGAGAGTCTCGATGCACCGGGGGCATCCGGTGACGCCGCGCGTTCGGAACTCGCGGCCGAGCTGCGCGATCTCGTGGCCGGGGCGGCGTCGCTGTCCGACCAGATCTCGCGCCGCTATTTCTCGCTGATCGATGCGGATGCGAAGGCGCTGGCCACATGAGTGCGCAGTCCCGCCGGTATCGCATCCGCCACGAGACGCGTTACGAATATGCCGCCGACGTGGTGCATTCACACCACCTGCTGCACCTGGTGCCTCGGCCTGCGCCGTACCAGCAGTGCCTGGAGCATGCCATCGAGATCGCGCCCGCCAATCACCGCCGGGTCAACGAGCTGGATGCTTTCGGCAATCCCATGGTTCGCGTCGAGCTGGCGGCGCCGCATCGGGAACTGCGCGTGATCTCGGAGATGCAGATCGAGGTACATGCGCGACCGGCGGTGTTGGCCGAAACCACGCATCCCTGGGACAAGGTGCGAGACGCCTTCGCGTATCACGGCGCCTGGCCTTCCCGCGATCAGCTCGACGCCGCGCGTTTCCGGCACGAGTCGCCCCACGTGCGCGTGAAGCAGGGTTTCACGGATTACTCGGCCGCCTGTTTCCCGCCGGGCCAGCCGCTGCTCGAATGTGCCGGGAGGCTTTCCACCAAGCTGCACGAGGACATCCAGTACGTTCCCGGCGTGACCAACATCAGCACGTCGGCTACCGAAGTCCTCGAAAGGCGCCGCGGCGTATGCCAGGACTTCGCCCATCTGATGATCGCCTGCCTGCGATCGCGGGGACTGGCGGCGCGATACGTGAGCGGCTATCTACGCACCAACGCCACGGTCGCGAACGGCGCCGGAAAGCTCGTGGGCGACAACGCCACGCATGCCTGGGTCTCGGTGTGGAGCCCGCCATATGGCTGGATCGACTTCGATCCGACGAACGGATGTTTCGCCGGAACGGACCACGTGGCCGTCGCCTGGGGACGGGATTTCGGTGACGTTTCGCCGCTGCGCGGAGTGATCCTGGGCGGCGCGCAGCATCAGTTGTCGGTCACGGTGCGGGTGGAATCCGAAGCCGAGGATGGGGCACCTGCGGCGATGGCCGCGCGCAGCGCGGCGACGTCCGCCGACAAGACGTAGCGCTCGATGTTCTTCCACACCTTGTGGAAGCCGTAACCGCCATCCACGAGTCAGCCGGCCGCGATCTGTTGGACTACCCGCGCCGCCGCATCCGGCCGCGCGATCTTGGCCGCGGCCCCGGCCATCAGCCGCAACCGCGCGGGCTCCGCCAGCAGCGCCGCCAGCTTGAATTGCAGCGTGGCCGCATCCACGGCCTTTATCGCCGCGCCGGCCTCCAGTAGATAGTCGGCGTTGCGCTCCTCCTGTCCGGGGATCGGTGACACCAGCAGCATGGGCCGCTGCTTGGCGAGGCACTCGGACACGGAGAGGCCGCCGGGCTTCGTGACCACGAGATCCGAGGCCGTCATCACACGCTCGACCGTGGTGGTGAAGCCGAGCGGGAAGAGCCTCCCGGGATGTGAGGCGGCCAGTTTCTGCAATCGCTTCAGCAGGTCTTCGTTCTTCCCCGCCAGCGCGATGAGCTGGATGTCATCCGGCAGCCGCAGCAGCCGCGCCGCCAGTTCGTCGAGACCACCCACGCCTGCGCCACCGGCCATCATGAGCACGGTGAACTTCCTCGCGGAGATCCCGAGCTCTTTCGCGCACACCGCACGATCCAGCGGCGTGGCGAACTGCGGCATCACCGGGATGCCGGTAACGGTGATCTTCTCGCGCGGCACGCCGCGATCCTCGAGCCGGAAGGCGACTTCGTCGTTCGCCACGCAGTAACGATCCACATGGGGATGGACCCAGAGCGCGTGAACGTCGAAGTCGGTGACCTGAACCCAGAGTGGCGCGACCTTGCGGCCGCGCGCGCGGGCGCGCGAGAGGAGTTCCGCGGGCAGGAAGTGCGTGCAGAGGATGGCGTCGGGCCTCAGCCGGTCGATCTCGGCGAACAGTTTGCGCGTGTTGAGCTTCTCGATGCCGCGTTTCAGCTCCCCCGCGAGGCTGCCCCGGCTCACGCGATCCGACTTCGCATATAGATAGCCCCAGAGCTGCGGCAGCTTCTCGACGAGCTTGATGTACTGCTGGCCGTAGAGCCTGCGGAAATCCGCGGGCACGAGAGCGAGCAGATCGAGATGCGTGGGTTCGAGCGCCGGTGATGCGGCCAGGGCCGCTGCCTCGACCGCCTGAGCGGCACGCACGTGCCCGGCGCCGGCGGAGACGCTGAGGATGAGTAGTTTGCGGGGCTCGTGTGGAGTCACGCCGCATTCTAGCGGCGGAGCGGGGCGTGAGGGAGTTGCCCGTGGAAGGCCGGGCCGGCCCCAGTCGTATCGCAGGCCTGACGCGGTCGAGAGGCGGACACTGTCCCCCTTAGAGGGGGGATAGGGGGCTCAGTGTCCGCAACTCGCCGTGTTCAGAGTGCTGCCGATAAATCAATCCTCAGCTTTTGACGGGAATCGAGCGGAACGCGACGACTTCACCCGACGGCGTGGCCTTGCACGACGCCTTGGCGAGCAGTTGCTTGGTCTTCGCATTCTTGGCGACGACGGTGAAGGCGTTCGGGTCCACGAGGTCGGACACGAATACACTCGGCGCCTTGACGGTGTACGTGGCTTCGGACTTGGCGAGCGAGGCGATCAGCGCCTTGCTGCACGCCGCGAACGCGGGCGACACGGTGGCGCCGGCGGCGTGGCCGTACGAAGCGAAGGCGATCATGGAAGCCATGACGGAAAGCTTGGCGAGGTTCTTGGCGGTGGTACGAATCATGTTCTGCACTCCTGAAGTTAGATGAAATCCACGAGTGTCAAACTACCGGCTTCCGTCCGCACGAACAAACGAGTTGTTTGGTGGCGAGCATCAGTTTTCCTCAACCGACCGGCACGACTCGACCAGCCACGCGCACAAAGCGCGAATGTCGTCACGGTTTTCGTCTTCCGCGCGCACCAGCAACGTGTAGTCCTCCTGCGTCACGAGTTCTTCATCGAACACGCGTACCAGGCGGCCCTGGGCGAACTTGCGCCGCGAGAGTTCCGCGGGCAGCAGCGCGATGCCTATCTTCTTCTCCGCCGCGCGCGTGGCCGAGGACATGGAGTCGATGCGCACGATCTGCGCGGGCCGCAGTTCCTTCATGCCGACGGCGCTGGCCCAGCGGTCCCAGTCCTCGCGCCGCGCCTCGTGCACTAATAAGGTGTGCGCGTTGAGATCCTCGTAGCGCCGCACGGGCCGTTCCGCCAGCAGCTCGGGCGAGCAGGCGGGAACCATGGTCTGCGCGAACAGCGGATGCGCGACCAGGCCATTCCACGGGCCGCTTCCCACGACCACCGAGATGTCGGCGTCGGCCGTGTGCGTGCGGCCGTGTCCGCCCGAGGTGTCGATGCGCAGGTCGATGCCATCGTGCAGCTTCGAGAACTCCGAGAGCCGCGGCAGCAGCATCTCGCTCGCGAAGTACGCAGGCACGTGCAGACGAACGCTGCTCCGGCCGAATCGCGCGCGGAGCTGCTCCGTCACCGAGTCGAGCCTCATGAAGAGATCGTCTATCTGTTCGAGATAACGCGCGCCGGCATCGGTGAGCGCTAACGCCCGTGCACCTCGTGAAAACAGCGGCAGGCCGAGCTGCGTTTCCAGCGTCTTGATCTGGTGACTGACGGCCGACGGCGTGATGCAGAGTTCATCAGCGGCGACGGCGAAGCTCGAGTGCTTGGCGGCTATCTGAAAGGTCTTGATGGCCTTCAGCGACGGAGTACGCATTCCATTGGATCACCCAAGAGCTCAGCGACAAAGCTGCGATGCCGGGAGTAAAGCAAGCTGCGTGCCACCGCTGGAAATGGCGTAAGTGCATGTTCTTATTCGAGACAGGTCCTGACGAAGCGTCAGCGCGTGATCACCAATGGCGCGTTCTGAAAGCGGTTGCACCGGCGCGCATCGCACGCGAAATCCGCACCGAACACGGTGACGGGATGATGACGAAAACCATACCTGCGGTTCGGCGCTTCATGCGCGTCCAACGCTTCATCCCGCGGCCATCACCCGGATCAGCTTGCTGCTCGTCTCCGGCGGCAACGCGAGGATGCGCTCGTACACCGCGGTGGTGATGGTGCAGACCTTGGCGCGGTCGGCGCGCGGATCTTCGGCGTGCGCCACCATCTGGGCGTCCGTGCCGTACTGCTCGTACATGGAGTTGACGATGTTGCCGAGAGGCTCCTTGACTTCCTCGGGATCCGGCGCGGCCACCGGAGCTTCGGCGGCCGAGCGCACGACTTCGCTCATCAGCGCGAGAGTCCGTTCCAGATCGGCAGGTTCGAGTGCCTGCGCGATTTCCGCCGGACCCGAAATCTCCGGGAACCAGTAGCGGAAGCAGGTTTCGGGGGACTTCGCCTCGAGTTTCTTCACGGTCGCGAGCGTGTCGCGCATGAGGCCGAGCACGGATTCCTGCGAGGCGTGAGCGAGCCGCCGGGTCGCGGCTTGCGAGTACTGCGCGTTCGCGACATTGAGGAACGCGGCCTCGGTGGATTCACCGGCCCGGAACTTGCGGAACGCGTCCAGCACGCGGCCATATTCGGCGCGCGAGTGTTGCTTGAGAACGCGATACGGCTCCTGGTTCAGCAGCGCGCGTTCGTCGCCGGTGTTGCGATACCAGAAGATGCCAGCGCTGAGCGCGGCCAGAGTGACCAGGGCGGTGGGCAGGATCCAGGCGGGCCTTTTCATGGCCGCCATTATGCACAAGGGCGCCCCGCGGGTATTCCGCGGCGCGCCCCGTGTCAGTTCCGAACTACTGCAGCCGGATCGCCAGCGACCGGATGCTCACCGCCGCGTTGCTGCCTAACAAGCCGAGCGAAGTCAGCGCGCCGTTCGCGAGGTTCACGCGATACAGCGTGGACTGCGTGGCGCCCGCCGGCGTCAGCGCCGCGATGGCGAGACCGTTCTCGCCACCCGCGATGTCGAAGCCGCCTTCGAGCGCCAGCGGGACGCCGACGTTGAAGGAGCCCACCGTGGTCACGGCGCCGCTGATCGAGGTCTGCGTCACCAGCGCGCCCGCCGCCACGTCCAGCGCGTAGTGCGTTGCGCCGGTGGCGCCCGCGTAGCTGTTGCTCATGGCGGTGCCCGTGAGCGTGACTCCAGCCGGTGCGCCGTCCGTGATGACGGTGCTCGTGCCGAGATTCACGCGCAGGTTCTGCCCCGTATCGCTCTGCACGCGGAGCAGGCCGTCCGCCGCGCTGAAGTCCACGCCGAACCGCGTTCCGGACATCGCGGTGTACGGCGCAGTCAGATCGAGCGGATCAGCCGCGAGCGTGATGGCGCCCGAAGCCGCGCCCGTCGCCGGGTCGACCACGTACACCCGCCCCGCATCGGTGACCGCGTAGAGCTGCCCATCCGCGGGACGCACGTCGAAGCCGACGATCGCCTCACTACCC
>JBKPPO010000258.1:0-3770 GCA_046733635.1 Pseudomonadota bacterium
TGCTCATGCAGGTCAACCTCGGCGCGGCGCGCGCTGTTGGTCGTCGGACGGTAGTCGTAGTCGGTCGTGGAATAAAGATCGGCGGCGTCGTACTCCTGCTCGATCTCGCGCACGGTGTAGTTGTGGGTGAAGAACTCGCGAAATTCCTTGCGGGTCTTCTTGCCAATGAGGTCCTTGGCCATGGGCGGCGATCATATGGCCCGGCACCCAGGCCGCGGAACGCAAGGAATTTTTGCTGTACGCGGTGACGTACGGCCCCGAGGACGGCGCAAATCTACCCGTAGGTTATTGTGAAGATGGTGGGCGGTACAGGGCTTGAACCTGTGACCCCTGCCGTGTGAAAGCAGTGCTCTACCGCTGAGCTAACCGCCCGCCGTGGAACCGTTTTTCGATCCGGGCCGTACTTTCCGCCCGGTGGTCCCTCAGAGAGGACGCGCAGTCTAAAGAGGCGGCCGCGCCGAATCAAACCCTATTCCCGGGCGACCGCGCCCAATCACGGGAATCGCAACCCGGCGCCACCCCTTGGTACGATTCGCGCCCCGTTTTTCCCCTGATTCAAGGACCTATGGCCGTCGTCACCCGCTTCGCCCCCAGCCCCACGGGCCTGCTCCACATCGGCGGTGTCCGCACGGCGCTGTTCAGCTGGCTGTACGCCCAGCGCATGAAGGGGCAGTTCATCCTGCGCGTGGAGGACACGGACCTGGAGCGCTCCACGCCCGAAGCCGTGAAGGTGATCCTCGAGGGCATGCAATGGCTGGGGCTCAACCATGACCAGGGTCCGTTCTATCAGACGCAACGTTTCGATCGTTACAAAGCGGTCATCGCGGAGATGGTGAAGGCCGGCACGGCCTATCACTGTTACTGCTCCAAGGAGGAGCTCGATGCGATGCGCGCGGATCAGCAGGCGCGCAAGGAAAAGCCGCGCTACGACGGTCGCTGCCGTCACGGCAAAGGGCCCGGCCCCGCGAGCGGCCGCAGCCCGGTGGTGCGGTTCGCGAATCCGGAAGAGGGCGCGACCGTGGTCGAGGACGTGGTCCACGGCCAGGTGGTGTTCCAGAACAAGGAGCTCGACGACCTCATCATCGCGCGCTCGGATGGCACCCCCACCTACAACTTCTGCGTGGTCGTGGACGACGCCGACATGGGAGTGACGCACGTGATCCGCGGCGACGATCACCTGAACAACACGCCGCGGCAGATGAACATGCTGCTGGCGCTGGGCAAACAAGCGCCGGTGTATGCGCACGTGCCGATGATCCTGGGCCCGGACGGCGCCAAGCTCTCGAAGCGCCATGGTGCGGTGAGCGTGCTCGAATACCAGGAGCAGGGCTATCTACCCGACGCGTTGCTCAACTACCTGGTGCGCCTCGGCTGGTCGCATGGCGACCAGGAGTACTTCACGCGTGACGAGATGATCGCGGCGTTCGACGTGCGCGACATCAACAAGTCCGCGAGCGCGCTCAATCCCGACAAGATGCTGTGGCTCAACCAGCAGCACCTGGTGAAGGCGCAGCCCAAGGACATCCTGCCGCACCTGCGCTGGCACCTCGCGCGCCTGGGTCTGTTCTCCCAGGATGACGAACTGCTCGAAGGCATCGTGCTCGCGCAGCGCGAGCGTTCCAAGACGCTCAAGGAGATGGCCGAGAACAGCCGCTTCTTCTTCGTCGACGACGTGGTGCTGGACGCCAAGGCCGCGGAGAAGCATCTCACCGCCGACGCCAAGGCCATGCTGGGCGAGCTGCGCACGCGGTTCGCTGGCATCGAGAAATGGGAAGCGCCCGCGGTGCACGCGGCGCTCGAAGGGCTGGCCAAGGAGAAGTCGCTGGGACTCGGAAAGGTGGCTCAGCCGCTGCGAGTGGCGGTGACCGGCGGGACGATCTCGCCGCCGATCGATCAGACGCTGGCTCTGCTGGGCCAGGCGCGCACGCTGGCGCGCCTGGACGCAGCAATCAGGAGTTAGACCGTCGCGACCTAGTTCGTGACGACCTTGGAGGCGATGTTCGACAGATCGCTTTCGCCACCGGCCGAGTTCGTGGCAACCACCGCGAAGTACCAGGTACCGGCCGTGAGGTTGCTGATCGTCACGTTGGTGGCGCCGGCGTTGTTCACCGCCTGCGTCTGGTTCAGGTCGTTCTGGTTGGTGCCGTAGAGCACGCGATAACCCGAGAGATTGGTGAGCGTGCTGCCGTCCGTGTTGGCGGTCGGCGGCGTCCAGTTGATCGTGGCCGAACCCGTGGACACCTGCAGCACGGACAGATTGAACGCGGGCAGCGACACCGTCGCCGTTCCGTCCGTCACCGAGATGATGATGTTGTTGAACGAGGCGACGTCCGCGATGCTCGGCGTGCCCGAGAGGCGGCCCGTGGTCGTGTTGAACGTGGCCCAGGCCGGACGGTTCTGGATGCTGAACGTCAGCGGGTTGCCGTCCGGATCCGAAGCACTGGGCTGGAACGCGTAGGCCGTGAGCACGTTGATCGACAGCAGCGGCGAGCCGCTGATCGTCGGCGCGCGGTTCGCGGCGGCGTTCACCTGGATGGTGAAGGAGGGCAGCGAAGCGCTGAGGAGGCCGTCCGTCACGGTGATCGTGATGCGCGCGCTGGTGCCCACGTCGGCAGCCGACGGTGAGCCCACGAGCTCACCGGTGGTGGTGCTGAACGTCGCCCAGCTCGGGCGGTTCTGAATGGAATACGTGAGTCCGTTGCCGTCCGGATCCGCGCCGACCGGAACGAAGCGGTACCGGGTGCCGCCCACGGTCACGCTGGTGGCGGGCGAACCCGTGATCGTCGGCGCGCGATTCGCCGGCGGCGGCTGGGTCGTCACCGTCACCGTGAACTGAAGTTGCGCCGTGAGCTGTCCGTCGCTCACCGTGATGATGATGGGGCCCGCGGCGCCGCTGGTGCCCGAAGGCGGCGTGCCGCTGACCGCTCCCGTCGCCGACGTGAACGTGAGCCAGTTCGGGAGACCGCTCACCGAATAGGTGAGGTCGTCGCCATTGGCGTCCGCGCCGACCGGCGCGAAGTTGTAGACCTGACCCACGAAAGCCGTGGTGGCCGGGGTGCCCGAGATCGTCGGCGCCACATTGGTCGGCGGGGGCGTCGTGCCCTGGCTGGCCACGCTGATCTGGAACGGCGGGAGCTGCGTCCACGCCTTGGAGTCCGTGACCTCGATGGTGATGGGCTGCGACGTGCCGACGTTGGCTTCCGACGGCGTGCCGGACAGAGTGCCGTTCGACGAATTGAAGGTGACCCAGGTCGGCAGACCCGAGGCGCGGAACTGGAGCGCATCGCCATCCGGATCGGCAGCGGTGGGCGTGAACGTATAAGAAGAACCTGCGGTGAGCGTGGTGACCGGCGAACCCGAGATGATGGGCGGCAGATTGGTCGCGCCGCTGCCGGAGGAATCCTCACCCCCGCCGCAAGCCGCCAGGGCCATCGAGGTCAACGCCATCACTGCAATATGTTTCACGCAAATTCGCATGTTTGGTCCTGTCCAAATTCCTTCATGTGAGTACCGAAGCGCTGTTTGCGGCGGTGACCACTGGATTGACGGAGAGGTGGCGTATGAATGGCCTCTCTTCTCCGGCAACCCCGCTATCTGGCCGCATTGGCGTCTCAGACCGGAAGCTTTGCGTCCCCACCTCACGATGGGTTTGCCCTTGCTCTGGGGAGAAGTAGATCGCGGAAAATCACGGCAATCAACGTGTCGGAGTTGACAGACATGGGGGGACTCGGAATCGGTGAAGAGTGGGAACGAATCCCGGGCAAACAAAA